>JANWHJ010000057.1 GCA_025450475.1 Nitrososphaera sp. | reverse complement strand
GGTTTACCCTGCTGATGATCTTTTCAAAATCTACGGAGGAGCTGTCAACGTTGATGCCAAATTGCTTTGCGTTTTTGATTGTGTCGGCGATATTGGCGCTGTGAATCAGCAGCTTCGAAGGGATGGAACCCCGGTTAAGGCACCTGTTCATCATCTTGCCCTTTTCAATAACAGCGACAAGCATGCATTGTTGTGCCGCCGCGTCTGCCACATCAAGGCGAGCCTCTTCCAACGACTATCAGGTCGAATTCCTGCACGCCCAATTATTGGTTGTACTTTTGAATAAACGTCGTGCTCTCAAGATATATTAGCAAGTAGTTGGTAATGTTTTTTTCGAACTGGAGGTCTGGTTAAAAAGCTTGTCCTCGTCACCATCGCACGATTTCAAGGGCATGTTGGAAATCATGCTTAGCCAGAAGCCTGAGCTTACGCCCGAGCAGATAAGGGACATGATCGACGAAAAAAAACGCAAGGTGGGCGCTGGCTATCTTACAGACCAGGGAGCGCTCTTCCTTGTCGCGGCTGACCTCGGCATATCGTTTGACAGCATGCCAAAGTCCCAAGCAGGATTGAAGGACATCTACGTAGGAGCAAAAGAGGTGACCGTCGTCGGTAGGATAATGAACGTCTACCCTGTCCACACCTATACAAAGAGGGAGAGCAATGAGCAAGCTGCCACCCGCACTATTGTCGTTTATGACAAGGATGCGAGGGTGAAGGTAAAGCTGTGGGACAAGCACGTCGGCATACCTGACGAGATGGGCTTGCAGACCGGCGACATTATCAAGATAATCAAGGGCTACGTTAGAGCGGGGCTTGACGGCAAGCCGGTCATAAACCTTGGCAGTTACAGCGCGATTGAGACCGTACGTGATGATGCGGCGATCCCGAACATCGATTCTTTGGTCTCCACGGTTGACGCGGTAAGTGGGCCGCAGGACAGCGCTGTCATCACCGGCACGATAAGCGCCAACCCCCGCGTCAGCGAATTTGTCAATGCAAGGGGCGAAGCGAGCAAATCGCTCCAGCTGCTGGTGTCAAACGATGCAAACACCCGGATGCTGCGTGCAGTAATTTGGAATGTTGACGAGTCCAGGTTGCCAAAGGTATTCAAGACCGGCGTTAAGGTGCGGATGATTGGAGTCAGGATAAAGCCGGGCAACCTGCAGTATGGAAACGGCGACTTTGAGATTCACGGCGACGAGGGAACGATACTGCAGTTCTCTGGCTCACAGGAGGACGTCGAGGTCATGCCGCTCAGGGTGATCTCTGTTGGCGAAGAAACAGGGAGAGGGAGCTTTCTGTGCCTTGCGGCCGATAGGGCAGGCAGAACGCTTGTGTTGACGGTCGACAATTCGCTCGCCAGCTCTGATCAATTGATCTCCGGCGCCATGATCGAATGCGTGCCTTCGCGCATATTTGGCAACTCTGTCGTGCTGTCAAAGGACGAGTCGTACATCAGGGTCGCTGACGACGACGCGTCTTTTACGAAATTAGCACAGTTTGAAAAAAAGATTAAGGACATTCAGGTATCGCAGGAGCCCTGCATCATTGAAGCAATAGTGCTGCAGGCGCCAGAGACCGCGGAGGTAAACACAAAGACTGGCGAGACTGTGCCGGTGACGTCAACTCTATTGGGCGATGACACAGGCGAGATAAGACTAGTAGGGTGGCGCAACCAGAGCGCCGGCGTCAACAAGCTGAGCGTAGGCGATAGAGTTAGACTCGCCGGCGTCACGGCAGGCGCCGGCCGCGAAGGCAAGGCTGAGCTGACGCTCAGGCCATATTCTTGTGTGACAAAACTGGGCTAAAGTCAAGTTAGGCAGGAATTCGCGGTTTGAGGATTCATACCGCACTTCCACACCGTGGTAACAAGGTAGAAAATATCCTGATCGAGGAAGAGAAATAATCTATGAAGGAATTAGTATCTTGTCAGGTAAGGTGCAAGATGTATGACATAGAAGATCGTGCTCTTGGAATGCTTGGAAAATTTCCTTTAGAGTATCGGTGTGTTCTTGCAGGACAGCCGGTTCCCTGAAATTGATCAGTCGGCCCAAAAACCGCGTGTAATGACGTACTGCCTTTCCGCTTCGTAGATGCTCTTGAATACCTGCTCTTCATCGATATAGTTGCGCAGGATCCTTGCTGCAGTGTCCGCGCCAACCCCGTGGCCTGCCAGCACGATGACTGCTTTCTTGCCAAAGTTGTTGAGAAGCGACGCCACCTTCCACGCCCGTTCGAATTTGTGGTTCTGCTCGGGAGTCAGCTTGCCACCTGCGAGCCTCGTCCTTATCACCCTCGACATCTCGTCATCTGACCAGAATGTCGCGGTGATTAGGCGCGACCTGCAATTCGGGCACGATAGCTCTTCCGGCACATCCTTTGTCTCCATCACCCGCTCCCACTTGCCGCAGCGGATGCACACAAGCCGGTGCTTTGTCTTTTGCAGCCGCTCCTTGACCAGCTCGATCACTCCCTTTTCAACGCTAAGCGGCATGGCGCCGGCCATCTTGCCGGAATGCTCTATTATTGTCTTTGCAAGATCCGAGAAGTCGCTTACTTCGAGCCAATGGATCTTAATCCTTTTCTGCTTGACGTCATCAAGGACCTTCTGGGTTTGCCGCATGTCGTACTTGTCATGCACAAGCTCACGTATCGACTCTGCGCTCACCGGTGTTTTAGAATAGCGATCATAGATCATTCGCGCCACCTTCTTGTCGTACACTGCCTCCCTGCTCACCATGCCAAACCTCTTTGCGACTGTCCACACCTTCCAGTTTATGTTGTGTGTGCCTGTCAGTGCGGCAATGATCACCGGCTCTAAGTCATAGACGTCGCCTAGTGCAGCCTCAAGTCTGCCCTGCGCAATCCTCGCGCTTGAGGTGAACATGATCCGGTATGCGTCAGACCTAGACTCGACGATATAGCCGAGCTGCGATGATAGTATCGTAGACAGTAGGGAAGCGATGGTGTTATTCACCTTTGAGCCAAATACAGAGTGCATAACGATCATGTTGCGCGCGATGTAACTTTCGACTACAATGTTTTTTGAATCCGGGATTATTTTCAGCGCCTTTCTAGTGTCATCCATTGTAGAAGTCGAGAGTTTGGCCCGGCCGGACGCAGCCTGCCCGCGTATTTCGCCCACCTCTTCCGCCGTCTTGAAGTCGACAGGGATCATTTCTCCGACCCAGTATGGGATGTTGATAGCGGCCCCGCGCAGGGGCTCAACGTTGACGACCAGCCTGCCCTCGTCGACTGCTAGCACACGCCATTGCGAGCCCTTCAGCACAAAAACGTTGCCCTTTTCGCCATAGTCGCCCACAAACTGCTGGTCGAGAGTGCCTATCCTGCGTTTGCTGATCGAGTCAATAACTTCGAATTTTAATACGTGCGGGATCATCGAGAGGTTCTGGAAATAATACTTGTATGCCTTTATCTTGCGCACATAGTTGCGGTTTTCTCGGTCGTACTTTATTACGTTGTGGCTTGAAAGAATATCGAGGCAGCTTTCGACATCAAAGAGGCTGACGTTCCTGAAAGGGTGTGCTCGTGTGATCAGGTCGTATGCATATTCTACCTTTATCGGGTCGCGGGTTTGCATTGCAAGCCCCACCAAGTGGTGGGCCAACACATCGAGAGCGCCTTCATGCATCAGTTGCTCTTCTATTGAGCCCTTTTGCATACGCCGGATTATGGCAAGTGCCTCTATCTCGTCGTCAGGGTTGTTGGTTACGACCAGCCCCTTCGCAAAGCTCCCCTGGCTGTGCCTGCTTCGGCCGATCCTCTGCATTAGTTTTGATACTTGCCGTGGGGACCCGTAGTGGATCACTAGATCGACAGAGCCTATGTCATGGCCGAGCTCGAGCGAGCTCGTGCAGACCACTATGCCGGCCTCGCCAGACCTCAGCGTGTGCTCGGTCTCTTCGCGCATCTCTTTTGAGAGCGAGCCGTGGTGGACATCCACCTTGATCTCGCTCTGGTTTTTCAGGATGGTGCCCAAGTACTCGGCTTCGTCTCGTGTGTTTGTGAAAAGCAGAATCGAGCCCTCTATCTTGTTGCTCTTGACATATTCAATAACAAACTGCGCGACATTGTTGAGCGAACCCTTGACAAACCTGACGTCGATGTCGTAGCCCCGGCTCGCCGTGTCCACCAGCACCGCGTTGCGCCTGCCAGTCCCTGAAACAAATTGAGCGGCTTCCTTCAGGTTGCCGACCGTTGCAGAAAGCCCGATCCTTGCGACGTGCTGAGACGACGCGGCCTGCAGCCTTTCGAGGCTCAATGAAAGGTGCGCTCCGCGCTCGTTTGCCACCAATTCATGCACTTCGTCGACAATAACCCACTGCAGACCTTTCAATGCGGCAAGCATTTTTTCGCTCGTCAGAATAACTGCAAGCGACTCGGGTGTAGTTATGAGCACATCGGGCGGATTTTCGACTATCTTTTTCCTCGCAGCGACAGTAGTGTCGCCGTGGCGAATTTCAACCCTCAGACCTTCCGATTCCGCATAACGCACAACTCGCCTGAGTACGTCGTTGTTTAGGGCGCGCAATGGAGTTATGTAGATTGCCCTTATCATCTTGGCCTCGCTCTTTTGGCTGGCGAGCATCGTGAAAACCGGGAGCACCGCTGCCTCGGTCTTCCCAGAGCCCGTCGGCGCTACCAAGAGACAGTTTACCTTCCTAGAAATGACGGGCAATGCCTTGCGCTGTATTGTGGTTAGGAATGTAAAGCCTTCTTTCCGAAACTTTTCGATGACAAGTTGCTCTTGCGGGTGATCACTTTTCAGTGTCTGCAGCAGCTCCGGAATGCTGCGGTTCTCGTTTTTGTTTTTGGCTTGATCTTTCATAAATCATTACTGCAAACAGGCCGGCGATGAACAGCCCAACTGCGACCAGCGCGTACGAGTCAAAGTTTGCAATTTCTCCTGCCATCGCCAGTTATCCAATGTACGTCCAATAAATATATATCCTTACGTTAAACGCCAGCGTTACAGATTCTAGAGTTGATAGATGAACAGTTTTGACATGTGGGAAATTATGCATTGACGGTTATTGGAATCATGGCTAAAACGCTATGTCTGATGTGTAGAGGGGTTTTCAACACTGACGATAGCAGTAAAGAACAGCTTGAAGCAGGAGACGAAAACTATTGTCTCTCATGCTGGGAACGTTGCAAGATCAAGATTTCAACCAAATAGAAAGGGACCTAGTAAGACGCTTCTGAATCGACTTAATCCTTCATACCAAGATCTAGTGTGAAGAACGCTTGTTTCCAGCAAGTTACTTCGCAAACGCCTTTAGCTTGCCGCGCATTTCCCTGTCCTTGGAAATCGCGGGGTGCGACGGATCTGCAAGTATGACTTCGTACCAAATGAACATTCCGTCCTTGTGGAGATAATATGATCCGAGCACTTCAAGGTTGGGGAATTTCTCATTGACCCTCCTCTCTGCGACCTTGCGCATGCTGATGCCCTGCTTGATGTGGACGACACCCAGGTGTTTCGGTCTCCTGCCTGAAACCGGGCGCTGCTTTCGCATGCCACCCCTGCCCACGTGAGCGCGTACAACTATGATTCCCTGCTTTGCTTTATAGCCCAGCCGTCTTGCCCGGTCGAGCCTGCTGGGCCTCTCTATCTTGTGGATGGTTGGCTCTGTCCTCCAGCCTATTGCCTTTGACTTGAGTTCGTCCGAGTTTTCCTTCCACATCCGAAGCCAAGTTTGGGTCATGTAGCTTCGCATTACATCAGTCTCCTCCCTGTAGCCCCTTTATATGTCATATTACGCCGCGTAAAATCTGGATTACCTTCTCGGCAATGACCGTGGACGCCAATTCCTGTGCTTCCCTTGTCTGCGCGCCAATGTGGGGTGTGCACACTAGGTTTGGCAATGACAGGAGCTGCTTGTTTGCAGGGGGCTCCAATTCAAAGACATCAAGCGCGGCGCCGGCGATCTTGCTATTCTTCAGCGCTTCGTAAAGGGCACTCTCGTCAATTATTTCTCCCCTTGACGTGTTTACCAGATAGGCTGTCGGCTTCATTTTTGCAAAGCGCTCAGCGTTGAACATGTGCCTTGTATCCGGCGTCGACGGCACATGACACGTGATAAAATCGGCGCTTTCCAGCAGCGTGTTGAAATCGGTTACTATCATGCCTGTTTCTGTGATGAATTCGCGGTTAATCGGGTATGGGTCGTAGCCAATCAGGTTCATGCGGAGCGCCTTTCCCAGCCTACCAATATTGCGGCCGATGTTGCCTACTCCCACAATGCCCAGATACTTGCCCGAAAGCTGTGTGCCCATAAGCTCCTTCTTGATCCAGTTTCCTCGCTTGCTCTCCGCGTCGGCTCTAGGTATGCTCCTAGCAAGTGAGATCATCAGTCCTATGGCTAGCTCGGCCACTGCGATGGAGGCCGCTTCAGGTGCGTTGATTACCCTAATCTTTTTCGCCTCCGCTTCCTCTACCTCGACGTTGTCCAGGCCGACTCCTACGCGGGCGATTATCTTTGCCTTTGCGGCCGCGTCGACGACTTCCTTTGTGATCTTTGTCCTGCTCCTTACAATGATAACGTCGTAATCCTTGACTGAAGAAACAAGCTCGGCTGGCATTATCTCCGGTAAGTAGTCGACGTTGAGCCCGGCGCGCTTCATGCTGTCGATGCCGGTCTGGTCAATAGAGTCGCAGACGAGCACTTTCCCGCTGACTTGCATATGCCTGCACAATTCCAGTAGTAATATAATGTTTATTGAAAACGCAAATGGTTTTATAATTGCTTCAAACCAAAACTCCTGATGTCAGAGCCTACAAGCTACATCCTTAGGATACATAGGGATGAGCTTGAAGAAAGGCACATTTTTGGTAGGCGTGTGTTCTATGTCAGCATACGGCGCGACTGGTCGCGGGACACGAAAGTTCTGTTTGTCAGGAAGGACGCGTTCATTGGCTCTGGAATGATAGACAGATTTGTTGGAATAGACGAGCTTGAAGAGCCTGAGAAAGAGCTATTCCTTGAAAACAATTGGTACGGCAAGATCATATTTGCGATGCTGACGCGCTTTGTTCCTTGCGTGCTTGTGCAGGACACCCCGGTCGCGGGCCAGAACCCCCTTTCTCTCCATGGGGCAAGCATCACGGGCCCTGACATCCTGCAAATTGAAAGGCTTGCCCCTGCTAGGATAATGTCGTGAGGCTGTCGATTAACTTATTACGGCCCCCCCACTAGAGGCATTCGACGATGTCGTTCAGAATTGACAGAGACTCTCTTGGTAAGGTCAAAGTCCCGTCCAATGCTTATTACGGCCCGTTTACGGCCCGCGCAATCGACCAGTACAAGGTGACCGGCCTGAAGGCCCACTCTAACTTGGTAAAGGCTTATGTCATGATCAAGCGGTCGGCTGCGCTTGCAAACAGGGAGCTGAAGACTCTTGACGCTGAAAAGTCCAAGGCGATAGTCAAGGCGTGCGACGAAATATTGTCGGGCAAGCTGCTCGACCAGTTTGTTGTAGACGCGATCAATTCCGGGGCGGGAACAGCGTTCAACATGAACACAAACGAAGTCATTGCAAATAGAGTGCTTGAAATCGTTGGCAAGAAAAAGGGCAACTACGAGATAGTTAGCCCGAACGACCACGTCAACATGTCACAGTCAAGCAATGACACCTTTCCAACTGCAATGCATGTCGCGATTTTGCTTAACATGAAAGAAACTGTTGCCTCACTCGACATGCTGATCGCTTCTCTGCAAAAGAAGGCGAAAAAATTCGCTGGCATTATCAAAATTGGCCGGACGCACATGATGGACGCGATCCCGGTAACACTTGGTGCAGAATTTGAGCAGTATTCTTATTCGCTCATGCAGTCTAGGGTCACGCTTATGCAGGCGATGGCTGGCCTCCATTACGTAGGGCTTGGCGGCACGGCTGTCGGCACGGGTGCCAACGCTCCGAAAGGCTATCGGCAGCTTGCGATCAAGAACTTGTCGAAGATTTCCGGGCTGGAGTTAAGGCCGTCTGCCAGCATGTTTTACTCCCTGCAGAGCAAGCTCGACGTCGCCAAATGCTCTTCGGCGTTGCGGAATCTTGCAATAGAACTCAACAAAATGTCAAACGACATGCGACTCATGGCATCAGGTCCGACAGCCGGCCTGGCAGAAATCCTGATACCGGCCGTGCATGCTGGCTCTTCCATTATGCCGGGCAAGGTCAATCCCTCGCTTGCGGAATGCCTGAACATGATCTGCTTCAACATAATCGGGAACGACGTTTCAGTCGCTCTGGCCGCTCAGGCTGGCCAGTTTGAACTGAACGTAATGCTACCGGGGATGCTCAAGTGTGTCCTCGACTCGACTGACATGCTAAAGAATTTCCTGCCGGTATTTGCAGCTAACATGGTGGACGGAATTGAAGCCAACAGGGACAGGCTGGAGTCGTACATAGATAAGAGCCCAGTGCTCGTAACATTGCTCAACCCATACATTGGCTACCTAAAGGCCGCCGAAATTTACAAAGAGTCGCTCAAGACCGGCAAGAGCATCCGCGAGTTGGTGCTTGCAAAAAAGCTGATGACAAATGATCAGCTTAACAAGGCACTGGCAAAGAAAAACTTTTTTGGTGTGGGCTAGCTTGCCTTCTTAACGATGTCCCGGCGGGACCTTAACTCATAGATTGTCGTTGCAATCAACGCTGTCTGTAAGATATAGCCTCCAGTTATCAGAAGCACAGCGTTTAGAGGTTTTGAGAACGTGGTCATTATTTCAACGTGCGGCGGTGCAAGCGAATTGCCCACCATCACGAGAATTGCCAGCGGCACGCATGCGTACAACGCTTTTCTGAGGCCCCAGTAGATCAGGGCGGTAAGTACAACGAATGCCAGCTCGAGCGCTATCGCCCGGTCCATGAACTGAGGATCGCCAAATGAGATCGCGAAAGACCCTACCGCACTAATTGCTGCAAGTATCGCTACGACAGGACTGAATGGCACTGTTTCTTTTTTTCAGAATATCAATTAAAGCGTTTCACAATGTAACTATTAATAACGAGCGTGCGATACTCCCACGATATGAAGGCTGCGCGGATAATAAAGACAAAAGAGCCGCTCGAGATCAAGGATGTTAACGTTCCAAGGCCAAAGAACGACCAGGTCCTTGTAAGGGTGGAAAGTGCAGGTGTATGTCACAGTGATCTGCACCTGTGGGAAGGCGGGTACGCCGGGCCGCAGGGCGTTCTTATGAAAGTCGAAGACCGCGGGGTAAGGTTCCCGCTTACCCCCGGCCACGAAGTTGCCGGCACGATTGAGGAGATTGGCGACTCTGTGACCGGCTTCTCAAAGGGCGACAGGGTTTTGGTTTATCCGTGGATTGGCGAAGGCACTTGCCCTGCGTGCAGGGTGGGCGAAGAAAACGTTTGCGACGCCCCGCGCAGCCTGGGCGTATACCAGGACGGAGGTTATTCGGAAATGGTACTAGTCCCAAGCCACAAGTACCTCGTGAAGCTGCAGGGGCTCGACCCAGATTCTGCCGCATCGCTTGCGTGCTCTGGCTTGACAGCATACACTGCCGTAAAGAAGGCCAGCGCGCTCGCAGGTGACACACTTGTCATAATAGGAGCAGGGGGTCTTGGACTCATGGCCGTGCAAGTTGCCAAGGCGATCACAAACGCAAAGATTGCAATAGTCGATATTGACGACAAAAAGTTAGCAGAGGCAAGGAGGCTCGGCGCAGACGAACTTATCAACTCCGGTGCAGGCGATCCGGTCAAGGGAGTCAAGGACATGACCAACAACTTCGGAGCTGAGGCAGTAATAGACTTTGTAAACAATGCCAAGACCGCGCCAAATTCCATAAACATGTTGAGGAAGCGTGGCAGGTTGGTGATGGTCGGGCTGTTTGGAGGGTCGCTTGAGCTGAACCTCCCGCTAGTTCCTCTGCGTGCATTCACTCTTACTGGTGCTTACACGGGCAAGTTCGCCGACTTGGTAGAGCTTGTGGCCCTCGCAAGAATGAACAAGATACGTTCCGTTGTCTCCAGAAAATTCAAGCTGGATCAAGCAAACGTCGCTCTGGAAGAGCTAAAAACAGGCAAGATAATCGGAAGGGCAGTAATTAATCCCTAGGAGATTGCAGCCTACGAGTCAGTTCACGAAATTCGCTTCATACTCTCACGCTTTCTCTGCTCTAGAAGTCTTGCAGCATAGGCATCCAGCACCCAGGCAAAAACAAAGAAGCACTGATAACGGTTGTTAGTGACCTGACGGTAGTGATGTCCAGAGCCGTACGACGGCCATAAGAATTGCGGGTCGGGAACAAAAGGCTGCTGGAAGTGCAGATAACCATAATTAACGCCAGGATGGCATTGCTCGTGCCTGAAACTCGGCACCTGACCCTTTTATTCGACCAGTAGCTTGCTGGTGATGTCTTTCACTACTATAGACTTGATGTTCACAAACTCCTTTATGCCAAATTCCGACAGCTCCCTGCCGATGCCTGATTTCTTGATCCCACCAAACGGGAGGCGCGGGTCAGACCTGACCATTTCGTTGACGGAAACTATACCGCTTTCGATTTGGCGCGCCAGTTTCATGCCGCGATCGATATTATTTGTCCATATGCTTGCGCCTAGACCAAACTCAGAATTGTTGGCTTCCCTTATTGCTTCTTCCTCATTGTTCACCACTATTACCGGCGCCGCCGGGCCAAAGACCTCTTCCCTCACTACTTCCATTTCGTGGTTCACGTTTGAAATTATCGTGGGCTCGTAAAAGAAACCATCGCTTTTTATGGAGTGACCTCCTGTAAGCACACTTCCGCCCTTGCCTTTTGCATCGTCCACTTGCTTTGCAAGCGCCTGCCTCTGGCTATCCCGGACAAGGGGGCCAACCGTCGTCTTTGAATCAAGCGGATCCCCCACGACCTCGGCCTGCGTGTTCTCGACAAACAACTTTGTAAATTTCTCAGAGACTTCTTTGAGGACAATAAAACGCTTCGCTGCTATGCAGCTCTGGCCTGTGTTCAGTAGCCTTGATTGTGTGGCCATGTGCGCGGTCTGGTTCAGGTCCGCATCTTCAAGCACAATGAACGGGTCGCTCCCACCAAGCTCGAGCACGAACTTTTTCAGGTCGTGTGATGCAAGCTCAGCCACCCGCCTGCCGGTGTTGACACTGCCGGTCACTGATACGGCATCAATGTTTGCCTGCACGAGGGCTTCTCCGGCGCGATAGTCGCCGATGACTGCTTGGAACACGTTTTCCGGAAACCCGGCGTCCCGGAACGCCTGCTCTAGCTTAATAGCGCTTCCAAGGCACACGCTTGAGTGCTTTAGCACGCCAACGTTTCCTGCCGCAAGAGCCGGCACGGCAAACCTCATGACCTGCCAGAATGGAAAGTTCCAGGGCATTATACAGGCCACCACGCCGAGCGGCTCAAACGACACGAAGCTCTTGCGGAATTCAGTTGGGATTATTTCATCACGCAAAAACACCTCTGCGCGTTCGGCGTAATAGTCACAGACCCACGCGCACTTTTCAATCTCTGCCAGTGATTGCCTGATGGGCTTGCCCATTTCTTCGGTGACCAGCCTTGCGTACTCTTCCCTATTTTTCCTCAT
>JANWHJ010000056.1 GCA_025450475.1 Nitrososphaera sp. | reverse complement strand
GCCTTCGTCAGCCTGGTCATCGAGAGTAGTTTCGAATTCAAAGTTGCCATTACTAGCAACAGTTACATCGAGATCGCTATCAATTTCATCGTTGGTAGAATTCTCGATCACGATTTCAAGATTGCGGCTGCTAACCACGGTTGCAATATCGCCAGTTATTGTCACCTTGTCCCCCGGCTTGTAACCAGTTTTATCAAGACTGGCGGTTATTGGATCGCCGCTTGTATCCTCTACTGTGAATATTGCAGAGCCTTCTTGATTGTCAGCATATTCAACCAATACAGCATACCTTCCAGGAGTGGCATCAGTGTCGAGATTTGTAAAAGTGTACTTGTATTCATCGTTGTCGACACCTGAACCTTCTCCAAGGGTTACATCCTGTGAATTAAGGATCTCGTCATTATTTGGATCAAAGATTGTGATTTCGACTACGTCCTCGCCAGTAACTATGTGGTCTACGACTCCTGTTACTACGACATCGTCTCCTCCATTGTAGGAACTAGCATCGGTATCTACAGAGACCGTGTCATCATCCTGGTCAACAATAAAGTAGGTGAAGCGCGTATCGCTGCCATATTCAGCCTGCACCGTATAGATACCCTCGTCAGCGCCGCTGTCGATTGAATACACCACATCAAATTGGTCTTGGCTTGTAAGTGTAATGTCATTATCCAAATCGTTACTGCCAGTTGCAGTCTCGACCGTGATTGTAACCTGATCCTCCCCGGTCAGAGGATCCACTATCGAACCTTCGATTACGACGTCGAAGTCTGGACGATAAGTAATCTTGTCAGTCTCCAAAACAATGTTGTCAACATCCGCGAATGAAGGCTGAAGTATTGTTGAAGATAAAGTAACTGAGAATATCGACCCTACCAATACTAGGACAACTGCAAGTGAAAGCAACCTATGGTTCTCATTGTTGACACGCGACCGATGCATATGTCATGAATTATGCAGAGACTATTAATACATTATTCAGGTATCATCCACGGACATAGAATTCCTTATGACTGATAGAAGCAACCTCTAGTGGCTTTCTCTACCTCACATGAAGACATACTTTTTATGAACCAAAGCATTGAATATCACCATGTATCGTGCCTTGAGAATTGCACGGCTTTGTAGTCTAATAGTAACTATAGCCATTATTACCATGGTCATTGCCTCACCAACGCAACTACGATCCGATTACCAAACTGCTTTTGCACAATCAACTACTATAGAGACCTCAGCCGACATGCACGATGACAAGTTCTTTGGCGAGGCGGTACTACAAGTCTTGATTACAGATACAACTGCAACCAGCGAAGGGACGATCGAAACCCTGACAGTCAGCATCGATGGCAAGTCAGATGCTGGCACGAGCTCCACCCAGTCAGTTACAGTTCCAGAAACAAGCAAAAGTACTGGTGTGTTTGAATTGTTCTTGGTGCATATTGACGCTACGGCTGTGGACCCAAGCGACTTGGATCCTTTCAACAGTGCTGGCGTGATGAATGATGGCACCTGCATTGTAGACTGTGCCCCTGTTGTTACTTTTGGCCCCGGAGGGGATCTCGACATTAGTGCAGATATTTACCAAGATGTTAGATTTGAAATTACAGCGCATGACGTGCACAAAGTAATAAACTATCAAGAAACTGCTGCCAAAGTCTCTCTTGACAGGGAAACCTACGGCGTAAACAGCTTCGTCTACACATCAATCCAGGATCAAGATGCTAACCTCAATCCGTTCGAGCGCGATGAATTTGTGGTAAATTCTGCCACTCCACCAAATGAAGATCTATTTGGTCTTGAAGGGGGTGAATTTGTCAGCGGCGATATCACGTTCCAGGAGACTGGAGACAATACGGCGGTCTTTAAAGGAAAATACCAGCTAGGCACGTCAATTGATCCGGTTAGCGAATCTCTCGTAATCACTCTGCATGAAAAAGCGAACTATGATGCCGACTTGGCGGTGCCGGAAAATGACTCTAACAACACCGATGAAATCAGTTTTACAATTGGCAGTAATGACGGGAGCATAGGGGGACCAGGCGGCCAGCAGGCAGTAACGGAAGATGGCCGGATTTCCACCGGTAGGAATGTGTATGCGATCGGTGAAAGAATTGAGGTAAACGTGGCAGATACTGATGCGAATATCAATCCAGATTTTATTGATTCCGTCCATGTCGGCGTATCGTCGAGCAGTGATCAATTGATGCTCTTGGCACGCGAAACCGGCCAAAATACTGGCGTATTTGAAGCGGACTTTTTGGCTTCCTCCAATAAAACAGCACTTCCTACTTCAGATCAGAAGGCGGCCATCGGGACAAACCAAGTCACAGATACACTGATAATCAATTACACTGACCAGCGACCTGCGGACTATGCTGTAAAGGTGGCAGCCGGGCAGGACCCCAGCAAAGTCTTTACGACAAGGGTCGATGTTCATGCTCTCAAAACCGGTTCTGACATGACCAGCTTTACCACGCCTTCGCTCAAGGATGCCAATGGCAAATTCCTAAGTGAGGTAACTGTTGGATCCCAGGCGATTGTTTCTACAACAATAACTAACAAGAACAGCGACCAATCGCAACCATTTGTAGCACTCGTTGAATTCAGAGATCATAAAGGAGTGACCGTCTACTTGGCATGGCAATCCGGTACGCTAGATCCCAATAGCAATGCTACCATTGGATTGGCATGGAACCCAGATGCACCGGGCAACTACACAGTCAGGATATTTGCAATTTCAGCTCTTAGCGGAAACGAAATTCTATCAGATGTAGTTTCTTCTCAAGTGGTTGTCGCCAGTGGATAAGCGATCGCGCTTCCAAACATGACTGTAATTCCTTGCGACTTACCATACGTTTAAAACCTTATTGAAGTATTAACTTGTTTGCTTGAACACGCTGGTAGAGACTCGTCCATGGGGTCACTTTGAACGCTTCACATTAAATGAAAAATCCACTGTCAAGCTCGTCTACATCGAAGGTGACAAACGCCTATCACTGCAGTATCACGAAAAAAGAAGTGAATTCTGGAAGGTAATACAAGGTCCCGTTAAAGTGCAGATTGGCAAGGATGCGGACGCCAAGATATCAATATTGAATGCAGGTGATACGATAGCTATTCCCCCAAAGACCGTTCATAGATTGATCGGGATGGGAGAACAAGGGCGAGGAATAATTTTGGAAATATCCACAGGCGAATTTGATGAATCAGATATCGTTAGATTAGATGATGATTACAAGAGAACTTGAAATCAATTCAAGAACGTTTGAATTAGTAACCTAGATGGGAACACGTTTTCACGTTCGAAGGGGTGCTGCACTAGTTCCCCTTATTGCTCTATCGAAACGCGTGATCCTTCTGAAGTCATTTCAAACCTAAAGATCTGATCGACTTCGGAGTTTTCGAAAATGTCTGAATCGTGTGTTATTATTATCAGCTGCGCCAGTGGGCCGGACCCCTCTCTGAACGCCTCCGATATTATCGTGACAAGCGCCTTTCTCCTTTCTTCGTCAAGGTGAGTGGTGGGCTCGTCAAGGATGACAAAATCTAGCTTGTTTGAGCCCATCATGTACGTGATTCCGAGCCGGAGCGCAAGAGCAACAGCCACTTTTTCTCCTCCACTTAGCGAATCCATGTCTATTTCTCCCTGCCGGCCGTAACACATTATCGCAATTTCCCGTGCACTTTCCGAAAGCTCAATCCTCGAAATGCCAATGTTGAAAAGAGACGCGTACTCTGATGCCTGCCTTGATATGACTCCAAGTGCCCAAGAGCGCAGGCTGATCCCGACCATCCCGTCCCGGGCAAATATCACCGAGCGGATCTTTTCAAGCGTTCTGACAAACTTGGCTGCTTTTTGCAGCTCTTCAATTATCTTTCTGCTGGAATCTATGATGACATTTGAGTCATCGATTGCCTTCTGGTATACGCCCATCTTTCTGTGGATGTCGAGCAACCGCTTCGATAGGTTGCCTTTTTCCAGCTTGGCGTTAGAATACTGGTGTGGGCTAAAGCCCGTGACGTGCTGTCTCAACGCGGATATTTCGGTTGCAAGTGACCTGGAAGTGTCGTCGATTGCGATCTGGAAGGGGTCGTCGCCCGCCACCATGATTTCTTTTGGCAGCCTTGCCAAGTCCTGGGTCTTGCTCTTCAGTTCGGTTTTTAGCGGTGCGAGATCTTCGTCAGATCCGATAGCGTTGTTTGAAAGGAACTTTTCTGCGGCCGCTATCTTCTTGTCCTGCTCTGCCAGCTGCTTCTCTTCTTTTTTCAGCTCGATTTTTGATGCCTGCAGCTTTGACTTTTCGTCAGCTTTGCGCCTGATCTCCACCTGAATGTGCGAAGTGTCAAACATTTCATTTACTTTCGTAACGAAAGAGTTGCATACCGGGCATCTGCCGTTCATCAATTGCAGCCGGTCAGAGCATTCTAGAAACCCGCGTAATTCGCCGGAAGCGCCTTCGTTTTCCTCTATCTTGAACTGGACTTCGTCGATCTCTAACCTAGCCATTTGCAACCGCATTTCGACTTCGTCCTTGCCTTTTAGCAATTCCAGCGAGCCGGCTGCTTCCTTGAGAATGCGTTCAATTCTAGACACCTCGCTGCCTACGTGGATGCGCCTCTCGTTGACGTGACGAACGAGCAGCTCCTCCCTGGTCTGAAGCTCTCTGACCTGCAGAATCAAGGGCTCCATCCTCTCAATCTCCTGTTCTAGTTGCCGGATCTTGTCTTCCAGCATTTTCCTTTCGTTTTCAAACTCTGCAAGGACCGTTTTCGTCTGTTTTAGCTCGATCTCTTTCTTGTTTACTAGCTCTTCCACCTTGGGAATGTCGGTATCGGTGTGACCATCTGTCGCGTCCCGAAGCCTGTCGCGAAAGCCAGCAATCACCTCGCGCATAGTTTCAAAAGCCAAATCGAGCCTGTCGATCCCGATGAGCCCATTCAGCAGCTCCTTGAATTCCTTTGGCTGTGCTTCAACTATTTTGACTAGTTCGCCTTGTTGGACCACGGCAGCCACGCGCAGTTTTTCGTAGTCGAGTCCGAGCACCTTGGCTATTTCATTGCTCATAGATTCGCCAAACTGCCTCCGCTCGCCCCCGACGATCGGTCTGTTCAACATTGTGCTGCCGTCTGAAACTATTGCAAATTGGGAAAACGACTGTTGGCCGGATCCGTTGATCGCCCGGGTTGCCTGGAACTCTTTTGAGTTGAGCGCAAAGCGTATCTGCACCATTGCAGAGTTGGCCCCTCTTCTCACGAGGTTCTTGTTTGACTTTCTGGTATGCTTACCAAAGAATGCAAAGGTCACCGCGTCTATTATTGACGACTTGCCCGATCCATTATGCCCCACGAAAACCACTATGCCGTTGCCAAATTCCAGCTTGGTGTCCCTATGCGCGATAAAGTCTTTGAGCTGCACTTCCTTGATCATATTGTTCTGTCCCCGAGCTTGTTTGCCTTGTACGCCTGCCACACCATTTCCAGGACCGACTTGGCGTCCCCGTCTGCAGCAAGCGGCAATATTTCGTTGACTGCAAATCTTGCAAGCTCGTCCGACCCAAGCGCCTCTGTCGATAGCCTGTAGAGCTCGCTGTCAATGTCTACAGGCCTAGAATCATACACAGTCGTCGCCATGTGGTCTTCGAGTGGCTGCCAAACATAGTGCAGACAAGAATCATTCAGCCGCTTCAGGTGCCCTGCGATTACCTTGGAGTCAATATCGCTCCCAGCGACTTCTATCCTCGCAATCGGCTTCTTGGTGCCAAACCCCTTGGCCTTATTGATAATCTTGTCTACCTCACTGGCAATGTCCTTGTAGTCTACTTTGGTAGAAAACTGCTGGCGGCAGCTGAGGCGAACCCATTGAGTCGATGGTTCCTCGCTAGACATGTCTGTCAGGATGAAGCCCTTTTCGACTTCCTTGATGCCCTCGCTTTGCGTCAGATCGATAGAGCCTGGGTAGGCAAGCGGCCCACCGAGGGAGCCGAACCTCTTTTCCTGGTGGTCGTGATAGTGTCCGAATGCGTAATAGTTGAACCCGGCCGGCAGATCTGTGGAATTCAGCTCGCCGGCAAACTTGTTGAAATCCATCAGGCCTTGGTGCAGCACTATCACCTTCTTGCCCGCATGCCGCTTCGCTACCTGCTCTGCGTGGTGCATCTTTTCGATCAAAGAATCAATATTGCTCCGCCGCTCCTTGTCTGCGCCAAACACTGCACAATCTTCAACGATGAAAGGCTCGTCATGCCGCAGCTTTTTCACAAGTCCGAGATTGCTATAGATGTGAGGAAAAGGCACATCGCGAAGGCGGCTGATGTCGTGCTCGCCCAGCACAAACGTCGCAGGTATCTGTTTATCTTTTAATTTTTTCAACGCATTGCCCAGCGTGATTATCGCCTTGCCGCACGGCCTTGGGTTATGGAAAAGATCGCCGGCGAGGATTACAAGCTTGACTCCCTCTTTTATTGAGGCGTCTATGGCCTCGTGAAAAGCCTCATACGTGTCTTCCTCTCTCTCCTCTAGCCCAAACTGCGCGTACCCGAGGTGAAGATCAGAAATGTGCGAAATTAGCATGCTGCGCTATCACCAACTGCTAATCCTGTATATATCCGGATGGAACGTACGACTCTGACGACTCTTTCGCAACCTTCTTGATGGCTGCCATCTGGTTCCATGCCTCTACCGCTTTCTGGTCGACACCCATCTTGCGCTCCTTCACTTCGTCCACCTTGACAAAGGTCGGGAGGTTGACCCACTGGCCGGCAAATATCGCTTCGCCGGGGTTTAGCGACGTCAATTGATCGATCAGATCCCTGCTGAGCGATTCGGTTGCAGCCGAAACATGCGCCTGATCGTCGTGTTGGATCATGCGCATGACTGCAAGTGAGCCCATCTGGCTCAGGATGTTGGCGTCGATGCCGCGCGGCCGCTGCGACACGATCACAAGGCCGAGGCCGAACTTTCTCCCTTCGCGCGCGACTTTGGAAGCGAAATATTTCGTGTCAGTGTCCTCGTCCTTTGGTATAAAGACGTGTGCTTCCTCTATAACCACCAGTACCGGGGCGGGAAAGCGAGGCTGCGACTTGCTGGGGCCCTTCTTTTGCCGTGTGGCCTTTTTCCGGTCTTCTAGCAGCTCTTCAAGGTAAAAAGACACCGCGATGTTGGCCTGCCTTTCTGTCAGCTCTACCAGGTTGATGACGTTTATCTTCCCGTTTTTGACAAGGGCCAACGGGTCGGCCATCCCGGCGTCAAGTATATTGTGGAACTTGCGCCTCGCGTCATCTATCTTGTCGACTACCTTTGACGCCGCTTCGCGGTATGCCTTGTCTGCGCCGGCTGCCATCGAGGCGTTAATAAGCGCGTCCCAAAAGTCTTCGCCCTTGCGCTGCTTTACCTCTTCCGTAAACGCCATCCGCAGCACGTGCATCTGGTTCGACGCGTTCTCCTGAATCTCTATTACTTCCGCTAGCTTGTCTGCCGACAAGAGCCTCGGGTTTATCCTTGCGTCCATCAAGTTGCTGTTGTTGCTCCCCATGTCCAGCATTGAATAGTCGTCGTGGTAGTCAAAGACAACCATCGTGCCGGCTATCCTCGCGATCTCTTGAGCTAAGAGCGAAACAAGGTTGCTCTTGCCCATGCCAGTCATTGCAAGCACGGCCAAATGACGAGAAACTACCTTATCGACATTAACGCGCGCGTCTACTTCGGTGTTACGCAAGAGGGTCCCAATTCTTATCCACTGCATACCAGAGGGTGCAAATATGGCACTCAGATCTTCGGTGGACGCTTCGAAAACTTCAGTGCCTGGCTCAGGCGGAAGCGCCGGCAGTATAGCCTTGCACTTTTTCAAATCGTCCAGAAATCCGAGGATACGCACATGTCCCTTGTAGCTCTTGTCCCGTCGGTTTTCGGCCGCGACCTGTTTGCTCTCGTACGCCTCTTCATAGTTGCGGATGCTATTGCCTAGCGCGTCGCTACTGATTGATGATCTTTCAACAAGCCCGAGCACCTTCCCCTTGCCGTAAACCATGGTTACGTATTCGCCAATACTGACTGGCCGCTTTGATTCAAAAATAACCTGGTCAGGCTTTGAAACCCCGATGAGTATGCCCAGTCCTTCATTCATTCAGAGCATCCCTAGCCCCTTGTTCGTTCCGTAAGCTGAAAATGCTTGAAAGCCTATCTATATCCTCATTGGTTATCTTGCATGTATTGTGAGCTAATTTCAGGCAGTATGGGTAGCCGGCGACACTGTGGTGTCGCAGCTTGTCCAAGATTTTTGTTATTTCCTGCTTGCCAATCGAGCCCATGATTTCCAGTCTGATCATCGGCGTGTGATTGGACAAGCGCGCATAGACTTCATAAAGCGGCCCTTGTCTGAACTGTGTTTCTACCGGGATGCTATATCCTGACGACCTGCCGACGTGATTATAGTAGTAAATGTCCCCAGCCCTTGACCCCATGTTCATGAACTGGAGCCTGCTCTCTGAGCTTTTTGAGATAAAAAGGCAGACGCCATATTTCTTTACCATTTCAGAGGCCACATCGGCCGCGCAATTCATGAGCCTTGAAATGAGCGAGCCATCAACGCAGACAATGTCTACCTTGCCGGCCACATTTTGAGCGATTGAGGCCTCCATCGCCATCGCCCTTGACTCGAGGAAGTCTGCCCTGGCCGAGCCAGCTATGTCATGGTACCACTCTGCGGCCAGGATATTGTTTGAGCTAGTGACGGCGACTGCATCAATGACGTAAATATACAGCCCCTGATAGGCGCGCTTGTTCCAGCTGCTGTCAATGCCGATAGACTCGCATTTTTCCGGTGAAGGATCGTATGATACCCAGCGCGATGATGCCTCCGCCAAGATATTGCCAAAGTTTGAATCTTTTACCTTTGAGATCATGGTCTCCCTGTTCTTGAGAGCATCAAGGAAAACTTCGTTAAGCAATTCATCTTATCCTAACTTGCAGTAGCTTAAAAAATTGCTGATCATAGTTTCATTTTTTCTGCAATTGCGCTAGCGTCCCACAACGACCTTGGCAAGCCGGGCGGCAACGCGCCGGCCTCCATCACCCTGTTTGCAATATTGGCCGCCATCGGCAGCGCGCCGGTAGCCCCCGGTGAGTTGTAGTTGAGCACGTGGAAAGAAGAATCGCGCTCTAGGACAAGCGTGTCTGGCACGAACTTGCCCGTCCTGTCGATGACTGACGAGCGTATACCTGCTGTACCCCGTTTGGTGAACGCCGACGGCCGGATCTGTGGCAGAAATTCACGTACCCGGTTTATCATGGCGGTCTTTGAAAGCGAGCTTTTCAACTCGGTGCTTGCCAGTGATAGGAACTGCTTGTCAAAAACTATTCTAAGTGCGCCTGTCTTTGTAGACTCGATCATCTTTGGTAGCATGTCTGCTAGGTTCCTGCGCCAGCCATAGGCGTAGGGTCCAAAGACTGGTACGGCGTTTGGCCCCACCTCGCGCCTACCGTCCGCCCTTATTATCCAGTGTGGATCGAGGAACGGGTACTCGGGGTGCTTTGGAACCGAGTAAATTGAAAGATTCGTCAGATCTTTGTACTGCTGGGGCGCCTGCCAGTATTCCCCGCGGAAATGGAGGTCGGAATAATTTTCTGCAACGCGCATTTTGTGGGCAATGTCCATCGAGCTGCCGCCTGCAGCGTTAATGATGTATTCTGTTTTGATTTCGGCACCCTGGCTCGTTGTTATAGAGTAAGCGCCTCGACTATGTGATATTTGATGAGCCCGATGCCCCAACAACAGCTTGCAGCCAAACGATTGGAGATCCTGCATCAGGGCAAGAGCGAGAGCACCATAGTCAACAGACGCGTCTTTCGAGCAATAGAGCGCGGAAACGCAGCGCACGTTTGGTTCTATTTTCGCCACTTCGCTCTTGTCTAGCAACTGCAGCTCGTTCTTGGCAAGCCCATTTGCCTCACCCCATTCCATGTATTTTTGGAGCCGGCTGAACTCCATGTCGTCAAGGGCAACTTCAAGGACGCCGTCGCGTTTGAATGGCAGTCCTTTGTTATCTGAATATTTTTGCCACATCTCGTAGCCGAGAGAGGCGGCCTTGGCAAAGGTCTTTTTTTTTACAGGGTCGTAGAGAAACGGCGCGTGAACCTTGCCTGTGTTTCTGCTACTGGTGTGTTGCGCGATGTTCTTTTCCTGTTCCACCAACACGATTGACTCTGGGCTCTTAACGTGCGCCGACAAGAAGTAAGCAATAGAAGTTCCGAGCAAACCGCCGCCAATTATCGCGACCTTGCAGTCCACGTGAAGCATGAGGCAATGCGTTAGATAAAACGTTTAATATCGATCCGTTGACAGATGGTGTATCGTGACTCTGCAGCAGGATTTTGTTCCGGATCGGAGGAAGAGACTCGACGACCTGCCAGAGATGCCGGAAGGAAGGCCAATGCTGCTGTTGTCTGCGGTTTATTCCGGCGAAGAGAAGAAGGTTTACCTGAAATTCTACGACCAGCAAGACAATATCATTTATCTCTGGCGCGACAGGACCGATCACAGGCCCTACTGTTACACAAAAATGGAGTTTGTAGAACAGGCCAAACAGATAGCACAGAGGGAGAGCAAGTACACGCTCGAGCTTACCAAGAAACGCGACATCATTACCGACAAAGTGATCGACGTGCTGAAGGTGCTTGCACCCGATCCGCTTTCGATAGGCGGCACCGATTCTAGCTTTCGCGAAAAGGTCACATCGTGGGAGGCCGACATTAAGTATCATGAAAACTACCTTTATGATCGCGCGCTGATACCGGGGACATATTACGTCAGGAAGGATGAGCAAATAATCCCATTTGAATATCCAATTTCAGAAAAGGTGCAGTTTGCTCTCAAGAGCCTGCTCTGGGACAAGATAAAGGAGGCAGGAGAATCTGGCAAGGAATATCGGCAGTACATCACAAACTGGGCCAATCTACTCAACCAGCCGATACCGGAGCTAAGGCGAGTGGCGGTTGACATTGAAGTCGAGACCGAGGAGGGCAGGATGCCAAACCCACGCGACCATGACAGGCGCGTAACTGCTGTCGGGTTTGTCGCAAGCGATGGCTTTCGGAAAGTGCTGGTACTTGCAAACAACATCCCAACCGACGGGACGCCGCTCATCCCGGAGGCAGAACAGTGCCAGACCGAGAAAGAGCTGCTGGAAAAGACGTTCCAGATAATCAGTGAATACCCGATTGTGCTCACATTCAACGGTGATGACTTTGATTTACCGTACCTTTATGCGCGTTCGCAGGATCCGCGAATAGATCCTAAAGGAGTCGCCATCGCAAGGGAAAAGGTGCCGATCATGGTCAAGAGAGAGTCGTTCATCAAGCACGGCATGCAGGCTGAGCCAGTTGGGATCAGACACGGCATGCACATAGACCTCTACAGGACGTTTGACAACAGGTCGATTCAGATTTACGCCTTCAGCCGCGCATATACAGAACATACGCTGAACGCGATCAGCGAAGCGCTCCTCAACGATAGCAAGATTGAGTTTGACGGTGACATTGCTGACCTGCCTGTCCAGAAGCTGGCAGAGTACTGCCTCAAAGATGCCGACCTCACTTACAGGCTCACGAGCTTTAACGACAACCTACTGATGAGGCTACTGGTTGTTATTGCAAGAATTGGGCGGCTCTCGGTCGATGACATTGCTCGCTTTGGGGTGAACCAGTGGATCAGGGGAATTTTGTATTACGAACACCGCCAAAGAAACGAGCTAATACCGAGCAGGAGCGAGCTGGAGGCAAAAGGCACATCGTCCACTACTGCTGTCATAAAGGAAAAAAAATACCGTGGAGGGGAGGTAGTTGAGCCTACTGCCGGCATACACTTTGGAGTGGTGGTCCTCGACTTTGCGAGCCTATACCCGAGCATCATCAAGGTTCATAATCTGTCCTATGAAACCATCAATTGCCCACATGACGACTGCAGGGAAACCAAGATTGAGGGCACCACTCATTGGGTGTGCAAGCAGAGGAGGGGACTGGCTTCATTGCTGATAGGCTCGCTCCGCGATCTGAGGGTCAACTATTACAAGCACTTGGCAAGGGATAAGATGCTTCCGCCGCAGGAACGCCAACTATACAACGTAGTAAGTCAGGCTATCAAAGTCATTCTCAACGCGAGCTATGGCGTCATGGGTGCAGAGATATTTCCACTCTACTGCCTGCCAGTAGCGGACGCGATTGCCGCGCTTGGAAGGTCGACCATAAACAAGACCATAAACAAGTGCAAAGAGATCGGGATACAGGTCGTCTACGGCGACACCGACTCACTTTTCTTGAAAAATCCGTCGCCCACAGCGATAGACGAAGTAGCTACGTGGGCGCGCATCAACCTGGGTGTCGACCTTGAAATAGACAAGCAGTACCGCTACGTCGTATTCAGCGATCTCAAAAAGAATTATCTCGGCGTCCTTCCCGACGGCACCGTCGACGTCAAGGGACTGACCGGCAAGAAATCACACACGCCGCCATTCATCAGGAGGGCGTTCTACGAGATCCTAGAAATACTTGGCAAAGTCAATTCAGAAAAAGATTTCGAGTCAGCAAGGGAAAGTATCAAGAACGTCATTTTGGAAGACGCCAAGAATCTGGAGGCGCGCAAGATCGCCCTTGAAGACCTCAGCTTCAACGTCACCATAAACAAATCACTGAACACGTACGGCAAGAAGACAGGCTCCAAGACGATGGATGGTAAGAGCACAGACACGTACAAAGGGCTGCCGCAGCACATCAAGGCGGCAAAGATGCTTGTGGACGCGAATAAGCGCGAGATCAGGGCTGGTGACGTGATTTCGTACGTAAAGATAAAGACAGGCGACGGAGTAAAGCCAGTAGAGCTGGCAAAGCCTGAGGAAATCGATACAGAAAAGTACCTTGAGACGATGGAGGCAACCCTCGACCAAGTGCTTTCCGCCCTCAACTTCGACTTCAAGTCGGTGCTGGGCAAGCCACGACAGCAGAGCCTTGACGAGCTCTTTTGGAGCAAGCCGGCGACATAGTTTATTATCCGCTCTTCTGCAGATTTGCTAGTTGGACGTCCTTCCACTCTTTACAGTGCCAGAGAGGACAAAAGCAGGCTACAGCTTTGCCGACACGCCGGTAAAAATTTCTCTCAAGGAATCCAGCGTAGTTGTTTTCGGCGTTCCGCTTGACGTCACCACGAGCTTTGGGAAGGGAACGTCTGGAGGTCCCGAGGCAATAAGGCGGGCATCAGCTCGTCAGATTGAAACGTTTGTGCTGGACGAAAAGGCAGACATCCATGATCTGGTTGGCATCTTTGATCTCGGCGACTTGAAACTGCCAAAGGGAAAGAGCGTTGCTGGAACGCTAAAGTATCTTGACTCCACGATTCCAAAGGTTGTGTCTTCGCTGCGGGATGATAACAAGATCCCGGTAATGCTTGGCGGTGAGCACACCCTTTCATATTACCAATTGAAGGCGCTTGAAATGGAAGAGCCTTTGGTGGTGCACTTTGACGCGCACCGCGACATGAAACCGGAGTACGAAGGCATGAAGCTATGCCACACTACACCTTTTTACCATTTATTGCAACACATCCCCGGCGAAAACCTGATCCAGATAGGTATCAGACAGACAGATAGGCAGGAGAATGAAATTGCCGGTAGGAATGGCGTCACCACCTTTGACGCATGGCAGGTGAAATACGACATTGATTTTGTAGCGGAAAAATTGCAGAGGGCGACTGTCGAGAGAAAGATCTATATTTCGTTTGACATCGACGTTTATGACCTGCCGTACGTGCCGTGCACCGGTACGCCCGAGCCATTTGGCCTCGACCCCTTCCAAGTGTTAAAACTAGTGAAAGCAATAAGCCCATCAGCCCGCCTCATCGGGATGGACATGGTCGAAGTCGGACTAAGAAACGGTGACTACAGGGAGGGCGCACTTGCAACCCATACACTGTACAGGATACTGGCGCGAAAATATTCTAGACCATGATTTGGGGTCTTGTAGATAGGTGCGTCGGCAGGTTCAACGGAAGATAAGGCTTGTCCTTTGTCTGCGCCTTCACCTCGGCCATCAGTTCTTCTAGCGTGATTTCGCGCTGCTTGCCTTCACTCCTGTCGCGCACGACGAGCTTTGCCGCATTGATCTCCTTGTC
>JANWHJ010000055.1 GCA_025450475.1 Nitrososphaera sp. | reverse complement strand
TGCTTGCCGCGAATTATGCAAGTCGGCCCGACATGATCTTTGGCTTCAATGACAACGTCGCCTTCTGTCACTAACGCCTTTATCACTTCGTTTTCTTCCTTGTTCCGTCCAACGATAAGTTTGGTTTCAGGCGTGAGCCGGAAATGTCTGCCGACCTTCAAGAGCTCAATATCGTTGAGCGAAGGGATGTCGCTGCAGTGATTCATGATGTCTTCAACGCGCAGCGAAAAAGCGGGGTCCGTAAGTAGGCATCCGCCGGCGGCGTTTGGCGGATCTGCTATGCCAAAGTGCTTTGCCATCTCCAACTGGCCCCTCCTTGATCTACCCTTAATGCTGCCCATATTTTCACGCTTTATCAATCCTGATTTTTCTGCGACCGTAGGCTGCAGGTGTTTTGCAGACAGCGGACGCAGCACCCTCCCCTCCAATCCGGCCTCATTTTCAATTATGTGCAGCGCGCGGTTGTTCTGACTCATCGGGCGCTGAAAGAGCACCTCGCCGGTAATAACAAAATCCGCGCCTGTCTTTTCCATCTGCTCTTTTGCGGCATTGTACATCATTCCCCTGCAATCGATGCACGGGTTCATGCCTGAGCCGTAACCGTGTTTTGGATTCTTTAGCATACGGAGATATTCCTCACCAAAATATACAGTCTTTAACTTAATGCCCAGTTCGTCGGCAACTTCTTTGACGCGATGGCCGCACCCTTTTCCACAGTCAAAATCACAAAACGGCGTTTTTATCGCGACGGCTTCCACGTCTACGTTCTGCTCAAGCATCATCCTCACGGCCAAACTGCTGTCAAGGCCGCCGGACAGTAATGCAATTGCTTTTGGCTTTTTCTCCTCTGACTTTTTGCCGTCTTGCTGCGACACTGTTAGCGCTTTCGGGTCATTGCCTATAAAAATGATATGTGCCCCGCCTCTGACTCACACGCTGTCACGGGTTAGCCACATGCTGTCCTCTGCGCGCTCTATAAACGGGGTTACACGACCTACGTGGTAAGGCTATTTGTCTTTTATGATGCCTGACAAGTCTATCTCAAATGCCGCTACAGGCACTCTCAGCTTGAAACTCTCTAGTGCAAGAGGAGTGATCTCGCCTATCAAGCCAACTTTCCTGCCGTCGACGACAATCTCCGCACGCCTACCTTCCATGAACATTGCGTTTGTCGTCGCGCTTGTTGATACGTCCTTGCCCCAACACGATTTTAACAGCGCCTGTATTGTCGACCTTATCTCTGTGTAGCCCGCTTCGGCATGGGCCACGGCTCCGCCGATGTTCCAGCTCTCTGCTATCATGTCGGCCTTACGAAAGGTCTTGCCTATCTCAAACAATCTTTGAGGGTACTCCTCATGCACGTTTCGAGATAGAGACTGGAGTAGAGAGGGCACGAGGGAATCGCGCAATATCTCATGCTCGATGCTTTTAGAGCCATCAACGGACAGCATGTCTTTGTTCGAAATGCCAAATGCGCCGTACTGCACTTCTTTGCTTGTCAGTGAAAAGCTGAGAGTTTCTAGCATTCCCAACCCCGTCAATGCTGCTCTAATCGCGTCAAAAGAAATAGAAAGCAAATTTTTCTGCCCGGCCGTTGGCGCAGACGGGAATGTTGGTTGAAGATTAAATATGCCGTAGCCTATCGCTACCTCCTCTGCAATGTCTATCGCGTGACTAATATCCGTCCTATAGCGCGGGATTGTGCAGATAATTTTTCTGCCGCTCGCTCTTGCGTCCAACCTGCTCTTTTTCAAGCACTTGACTGCCTGCTTGGGCTTAAGCGTTAGGCCCAGAACGCTGTTTATGTATCCAATGTCAGCACTAATCATGCTTGGCTTCACGTGCGGCGTTTCGAACTTCTTGTCAGAATCGATGGTCACAGTCCTAATCTCAAAGCCCGCGTCGTAAAGCGTAATTGCAATAATCGCCAGAATGTCTTCTGCTGCCTTCTTGTCGGTCGCTGTGACTTCAACAAAAAGGTTTCTGCAGGTTCCGTCAATCTTTGTCGCGCAGCCATTGATTATCGGGGGGAATGAAACCACCGTTCTGTCGTTGTCGGCAATGATCGGATACCTGTCCAAGCCTGACAGGATGTGGTTGTACTGCTTTCCAATGTCTGACTCTTTCAGGATCGTGTAAATCGATTGTTCTCTCGATTCTCCAAGCGGCACAAATGAATAGTCGCCGCCGGCTGTTGTGTAGGATATTGGGAATCTCATTGCATCAAGATTGTGGATCCCGATAGACGCTTTCTTGCGTCTCCTACCTATTCCGTTGTGCAGATCCTCCTGCATTGCAATCAGCTGTGTGATGGTCTTGTCGTCCAGCTTACGGTTTCTTGCCGTAAGCGCCACTATGTGTGGTCTTATCTTTTTGACAGCCGGATCGACCTTGACCTCAAGCCCACTCTTTCCGGCAATCCTAAATTTCGGAAGGCCGATTTCGATCCCGAGCAGGCCGCGCAGCGCCCTTGCAATGCCATAGTCTGAAGAAAAGTCCGGCCTGTTTGGGTTATACTCTATCCTGATCACATTGTTTTCAACGCCTTCGATGTCCAGCGCGACGAACGGCAGTATGTCAAGCGCTTTGTCTAACTTGACGCGAGGGACGATCTTTTTCAGCCGGTCGACAGTCATGTTTACAACTGGCATTTTGGCACGCTCCTTAGCCAAGTGAGCCTGTTGCCGTATAGCTCTCGAATGTCGTCAAGTCCGAATCGGATCATCGCAATCCTTTCAAGGCCCCCACCCCAAGCAAGCACCGGGTTCTTGATGCCAAGGGGCTCCGTCACCTCTGGGCGGAAAATTCCCATACCAAAGAGCTCGACCCACTTTTCCAGCTTTTCATTGTAGACCATACTCTGGAGCGACGGCTCGGTGTACGGGAAAAACGTGGGCCAGAACTTTATCTTCTTGATCCCCATTTTCGCGTAGAATTCTATCTGCAAACCCATCAGATCGCGCAACGATGCACGCGGCATGGTGGCCACCCCTTCAACTTGGTGGAACTCTGCAAGGTGCTTGTACGACATCTTTTCATTCCTGAAGACCCTGCCTACTGAAAAGAACCGGCCGTTATCCGGCTTGACGGATGCAAGGTGCAGCAGCGTTACAGGCGTGGTGTGAGTGCGAAGGACAACGCGCTCTGCTTCCTTTGCGTCCCACCTGTTGCTGGACCACTTCTTGTGGACCTGTGCAACCTTTCTTTTCTGATCCACAGTTGCCGGTATCGCCTGTCTCTGGCCTGAAATGTAAAACGTGTCCTGCATCTCCCTTGCCGGGTGGTCTTGTGGCGTAAAAAGTGCATCAAAGTTCCAAAACGCCGATTGCAATATCGGGCCTTCAATTTCTGAAAAGCCCAGCCCGACAAAAATTTCCTTTACTTCTTCAACAATGTCCACCAAAGGGTGGCGCCTGCCGGGGTAGACTGTTGGCGCGGGAGCCTCGATGTCCAGCGCACTGAATTGTACTTCTTTCCATCTGCCAGAAGTAATAAGTTCGCTTGTCAATCGACGCTCTTGCGATCCTTCCTTTTCATGGATTGGTAGCAATTTTTCTCCAACTTTGGTGAGTGAAATTCGATATTCATTATGCACTCTAACTTCCAAATAATTCGGACGTCTTTTTAGCTGCTCGAAAACCTTCTTTTCCTCATCATTTAGTTTTGTAATATCAATTCCATTGCTATCCAGCTTGTCAAGAAAAACTTCTTCTTGAGATTTGTTTTCTGCTAAAGCAGTTGCTATCATCTTGCCTTCTTCAAACTGAATCCACTGGTTTCGTTTTGCACCTGCAATAGCAGCGTTCGTTTCTTCATTTCTTATTGCACCCCAGGCAAGAATCTCTCTGATGGTATTCTTGCCCTCCCTTACAGCATTTACCAGTCGTCTTTCAGGCAATCCGCTAATTCTAGTCGTCGAACCCTCAAGAGATAGAAAAACCCTTGAATTTGATGACTCGTTAATTGAAATGAGCTTCTTGAACTTGAGCCATTCTACACCGCGTCGAACTTGGTCTACCTCAAGGTTTGTCATCTTTGCAAGTATTTCAATAGAGATCGCATCATTGTTGGCCAGAACTCTGAGTATTGATCGTTCAATTGGGTGGAGTGTTGACACATTGTTCATTGGTCAAAGTTGTGACAGTGGAAGACTTTTTAAACGTTTAACATCAAGTTGCAACAACGATGGATCACGTCGACAGCAGAGAACAGAATTCCGGCTTCAAAGTCACGCCCTGGGAAGTCGAGGGCGAAGTCGACTATGTCAAACTGATCGAAAAATTTGGTACGCAGCCGATCACATCTGAAATATTGCAGAAGGTCAGAAGCATGACCGGCGAGATCCATCCAATGCTGAAGCTGGGTTACTTCTTTTCACATCGCGACTTTGACTGGATTCTTGATAAGAAGAGCAAGGGTGATAACTTTTATCTTTATACTGGCAGAGGGCCCTCAGGCATGGTGCACATGGGGCACCTCATGCCATGGATATTCACAAAATACCTACAAGACAAGTTCGACTCTAAACTTCTATTCCAGCTGACAGACGATGAAAAGTTCCTATACGGGCAGGACAGAACAAGGGAAGAGATCAAGCGCTATACCTATGAAAACATCCTTGACATCATCGCCATAGGATTCAACCCAAAAAAGACCAAGATCATTGTAGACAGTAAGCACATCCAACACCTCTACCCGATCGCGACTGAAGTTGCCAAGAGAATCACGTTTTCTACAGCAAGGGCGGTTTTTGGGTTTTCGAATTCAACCAACATTGGAATGATAGGCTTTCCGCCCATTCAGGCGACGCCCTGTTTCCTGCCATCAGTTATAGAAGGCAAACCGACGCCCGTCTTGATACCCGCCGCAATCGACCAGGATCCGTACTGGCGCATGACACGCGACGTTGCCGACAGGATGGGTTACTACAAGCCTGCTCAGATACACAGCAAATTCCTGCCCGGCCTTGGCATGCTGGGCAAGATGTCGTCGTCAAAGCCAGAGACTGCCATCTTTACCACTGATGAGCCAGAACTCGTCGACAAGAAGGTGTCGACCGCGTTCACCGGAGGCCAACCCACTGTCGCATTGCAGAGGCAGCTGGGCGCCAACGCGCTAGGCTGCCCCGTCTTCTGGTACTTGCGCTACTTTTTCGATTCCGAAAAGCAGTCAAACGAGCGCATGCTCAAGTGCAAGACCGGCAACTTGCTGTGCGGCGAATGCAAGGCAGACTTGGCAAAGGCGGCCAAACCCTTCGTGGTAGAGTTCAAGAAGCGACGCGAAAAAGCCAAGGATGTCATTGAAAGGTTCATGTACGACGAAAAGCCATTTCCGAAATGACGACCGTCAAATTCCAGTGCGATGGGCCTTATGAGGCTGAAAAGTTAGTTGGCCTAATGTCGGTGCAAAAAGATGACACCGCCTATGTGGAGGGCGTCGCCGCGGTCATAGACAACGAGATCGTGATAAAGCTAAAGGACAATTCTTCCCACGCGGTCCTGTTAAAGGACAAAGCTAACGTGGACCGGCTCCAGTCCCTCTTGCTCAGCTTCGTAAATGGAAAAACAAAGATTCTTTCCAGCAAGTTTTCCGGGTCAGTCGCGGAAATAACGCTCGGCTAGCACAGCTCTTTGTTCATCTCATCGGTCAATATTTCTTGCACTTTTCTGAAGTACAGCCCTGTCGAGTAGGGCATCATTGGGATGTATTCTTCGATTATCTGCATAATGTACGGAACGGCCCTCTTTGAGACCTCCATCTTGAATTTCATCCACAGCAGTCTGTCCTGCTCGAAATGGACCTTCTCCTTGAGATGCGGCGGAACCATTTCCTTCGCCCTATCCTCGACTCGCTTGTACCAGTACGCCAGAATGTCGGGGTCGAGGCCTTCGCGCAGGTTCTTTACGCCAGATATTATCTTACCTGACGCATAATCGATAGGTGTTTCCGGATACACGATTATCTGCCAAATAGTCAGGATAAAATTCCGATAATCAAAGATTATTTACCCTGCGTTTTAACACCCTGCCGCGGCTGTCTATTTCGCCTGCCCTAATGCGTGTGGAAGAGATGGGTGATCCGTCCTCAGCTCTTACCAGATCCACCTCAATTATCTTCAGCAGCTTGAGACCCCTCTCAGCGCGCATCTTGTTGAGCAACCTGCCCTTGGCCTGCGTCTCGCTGCTCGCTACCAGGGCATCGACGTCGCCAGTGGTCACGGCCGGCCCAAAGTCGCCGTTTAATTTTGCAATTTCATATCTGACATTACCAAATTCCTTTCTTATCATCCTTTTCAGATTTTCTAGTCGACGCTCGAAATTGTGGTTTAGCCTCTTACCCCTCTTTCTCGCAAATTCGTCGCTTGTAACTCCGATAATCACTTTTTCGCCCGTCTGGAACGCTCGGGACAACAGAGCGATGTGGCCGGCATGTATTTCGTCAAATGTGCCGCCTGTAGCAACGACGGGGAAGTCAGCCAAATACTAGTGATCATATGATGTGCAATATTAATTCGTAGTCTAACTCTTTGTGAATATCTTGACCGCCTGGGGAGGGCACACGTTTTCGCATGCCATGCAGAATATGCAGTCTTTTTCACGGATCATAAATGCTTTTTTCTCTGATGCAGGGTGACCCGGAGTTTCGAGCCAT
>JANWHJ010000054.1 GCA_025450475.1 Nitrososphaera sp. | reverse complement strand
GCATGCTCTATGCGTTGGATGCCCGTGACGGCCTCAGACTGCCCACCAACTACCACCTGAAAGACCGCGACGTTTTGTCGATAGTCTCGGCAAGGATAAAGAAGAAGTAATCACGATGGCAGAACTAGTGGGCAAGATAGAAAAGATACTCAGGAAGAATCCTTCTCGGATGTATTCTAAGGAAGAGATCCTGAACATGCTCGCGCCAAAAAAGATGGAGAGAGAGCTCGAAGCAAAAAGCACGCTAAGGGAAAGCAAAACAGAAGTCCATGCAAAATGCAGGGGTGACCGTCTACTGCAAGTGGCACAAGTACTAATCTTCTTCTTGGGGAAACACCGCGATGCTTTTTAGCGACGAATAGATTGCCAGGTACCTCATACCCTTTTCTGTGGCCCTATACGCTACGTGCCTCTGGTAGTCATCGGAGAGCTCCGACAGGAGTTTCTTATTGACTAGGACTTCGAGATACTGCCTAAGTTGGCCACTCGTCAGGTTGGCCCGGGTAAGCAACTTTGTCTTTGTTATTCCTCCGTTAGCAGCCTCTAGGATAATGGCTATGATATCGGGCCTGCTACGGTTCTTCACAGATAGACAAGGCTGGCAGATGATATAAATCGTCATCGAAGCATGTTAGCAGACAAGCTGGTAGAATTAGTTTGATCAGTATATTACCTGCTGCTGCCGCATAATGCGCAAATGCCAAAGCCTGGAGAATTCATCGCGTTGCTCCGGTCAGAGCCAGGCTACATTTCTGGACAAGCCCTGGCAAAGAAGGCCGGTATTTCAAGGAGCGCGGTTTGGAAGCAGATAAAGGCGCTGCGCAAGTATGGCTACACCGTTGAATCACGGCATGGACTTGGGTATAGACTTGCCGGCCAGACAGACTTGCCGGTCCCTTGGGAGCTAGTCAAGGTTCTCCGCACTTCATTCTTGGGCACGAAGGTCATATTTCGTGAAATTGTTGACTCAACACAAAACCTTGCGGTGTCGCTTGCGGACAGGTACGACTCGCACGGCGCAGCGGTCATTGCAGAGCAGCAAAAGAGCGGCCGGGGCAGGCAGAGGAGAAAGTGGCTATCGCCCAAGGGCGGCGTGTGGCTTTCAGTAGTTTTGAAACCTGATATGCCAACTGCAAAGATCACGCTATTGCCATTTGTTGCCTCCCTAGCAGTGTGTGAGACGATAAGGGCAATAGGCCTCAATGCGAGACTAAAGTGGCCAAATGACGTAATGATTTCTGGCAAGAAGGTGGCAGGCATTCTACTGGACATCAGTGCTGAGGCAGAGCATGTCAACTATGCAGTAATTGGAATCGGAATAAACGCAAACGTCGACTCTGCAGCAATCTCCGCGCACATTGACAATGTCAAAGTCACTTCAATAAGCGACGAGCTCGGGCGCAGCGTGAGCAGGCTAGAATTAGTAACGGCGTTGCTGGAGAACCTGGAGCGATACTACTTAGAGATGGAGCAGCGAGGCGCTATCGCAATTTTGCAAGAATGGAAGAAAAACTCTGAGATGCTGGGACGCAAAGTAACAGTGACTCAAAACGATAGAACAGTTCAGGGAGTGGCCGTCGAAATCAACGAAGACGGGTCGCTCATGCTAAGGACTGGGGATGGCGATATCAACGTTGTATCGGGAGACATCACCTTACGTTACTAGCCTTCAACCTCCGGACCCCGGAGATGAAGACATCCTACACAACTAACGTGACCAATGAAATATTACATTCTACTATTTTTCAGAGGAAAGGCTCATTTATCTTGACAGTGTTATTTGGGTAACTGAAATGAACGATGTTTCGATTAGCAATGCAAGAGTAAAAAAATAGCAATTCTCCCTATTGCAGGTATAGCAAGTTGCATCAACTTAGTAATCTTTCCGCCTTTCAATGACCTACCCGACTGCGTGGGCCGAATCATGAAATCGCTTTCAGCTGGAAATGCGATATCTGTGGACTGGTTTTCAAGAAGAATTACCTAAGGCTCGATGTTAGCCTAGCTTATTAGGAATTCCCGGGGATATGCCAGATTGGAACCGCAATGTATCGTCGAAGAAAGAAAGCGGCGATCGCAAAGAATTAATGCTGAATCCGTTGAGATTAAAGGTCGATGGTAATCGGATTCGAGTTCAGAGGATTCGTGGAGCAAGCCATTGAAGCAGCAATATCACATGCGAGAGTAGCACTCGATGTATTCCGACAACCGGAAGTAAAGAAAAATGCAATGCTAAAGGAAGAGCATGATTTTGCTCTTGGGGTAGCTTGGGGAATGACGCTCAAAGCAGCGTCTGCCTATATGGTCATGACAAAGGGGAGGAATCTAGATGACGAGGAATTTGCCGAAACGGTCAGAATTCTGAACGAGAGGATGCCAAAGATCCGTGAAGAATTGTTTAGGGAAGGTTGAGGACCAATTCCATATGACAATTCAATCCATTGGCAACATATTTACACCGAACGGTAGAGAGAAGACATACTCCCAACCAGTTCATTAAAACTTTAATGGCAGCAGGTGGCTTCTGTGGAAGATTTGGGGTAGTGACTAATTGTCGATGGCGGCTAAATGGAATCCAATGTTGAAAATCATGGTCTACGGCAGTGAAGAATGCAAGCAAGGAGGTTTTTGGACTCTCTCGACCAATTAACTTTCCAAGAACTGAGGGATAGTTCCGACTTCATCCAATCAATTGACGCTAACTTTGCCACAGAAACCAGAACTCAAGAGACCCCACAGAGCGGAGAAAACAATGGCCATCAATTTCATAACTAGCAAAGTTCTTTTCATGATGCCGAATGCATATAAACGCCTAAACAAGGACAAAGTCCATGAATTTCGTTGGATGGCGCGGCACGCCAAAATGTGATGCGCCGCATTCACCTGCTCTCATTAGTCTCGCGTATTGCCGATCAAGCTAGGCGAGCTTATCATTGGTTGTTCCAAGGTTGGTTCAAGATTTTTATAAGCCAGGGAAGGATTTTGTTTTCATACATGAGGGATAAAGGCAGCGAGTTTGTCTGGTTCGACGACGAGTTTGTGAGATGGGAGGACGCCAATGTCCCGATCTTTACACACGCCCTCCACTACGGAACCGCCGTCTTTGAGGGAATCCGCGGCTACGCTGCCAAGGGCAATCTATACATTTTCCGGCTCCAAGACCACATGGAAAGGCTGCACCGGTCCGCTGACGTTTATTCCATCTCGCTTCCATATACTGCTAAGGGGCTTGCTAAAGCCACAGTCGAGCTCTTGCTGAAGAATAAGATGAAGGAGTCGTGCTACATCCGACCGCTGACATTTGTGGGCATACATGGCATAGACTTGAACGTGAACAAAAGCTCGCCTACCCACACCGTCATCATTACGTTCCCATTTGCAAAATACTTCAGAAGCGAAGGCATCAAGGTGTGCGTTTCTTCCTGGCGCCGCATAAACGATAGCACCACGCCACCGCTTGCCAAGGCCGCCGGAAACTACCTTAACTCTATACTTGCCACACAAGAAAGTAAGCTAAATGGCTACGACGAGTCGATCCTGCTTGACTTATCAGGAAATGTGAGCGAGGCTTCGGGTGAAAACATTTTCCTTGTTAGGCGTGGTAGGATATACACGCCTTTTTTTGCAGATTCAGCTCTTGAAGGCATAACCCGCGAAAGTGCGATAAGAATGGCAAAAGATCTGGGCTATGAAGTTACAGAGCGTCCAATCCCCCGGACAGAGCTGTACATGGCAGACGAAATATTCCTGACAGGCACCGCTGCGGAAATCGTCCCCGTGATCAGTATAGACGGTCACGTGGTGGGCAGCGGGAAAGAAGGCCCGGTGACAAGAGGAATCCGCGAAATGTATGAAAAGGTCGTCTCCGCAGGCACCAAGGACTATACGGATTGGTTGACTGCGGTATGGTAACCAAGATAGCAGTTATTGGAGTTGGAGGGTGGGGAAAGAATCATGCGAGGGTTCTGAAGGAGCTTGGTTGCCTCTCTGCAATCTGCGACCTTGACCCTGCAAGGGCAAGAGAAATAGCCAACAAACACGGTCTCCAACCATATTCTTCTGTTGACGAAATGCTAAGCGAGCATCAACTTGACGGCTGCCTTGTGTGCACACCGACCAAGACGCACGCCACCGTCGCAAAAAAACTGATGGAACACGGCGTCAACACGTTTGTTGAAAAGCCGATGTCGTTTTCATCTAAGGAATGCGAAGAGATGATGGCTGTGGCAGTAAGGAAAAAGGTCATCCTGACGTCAGGATACGTCGAGCGCTTTAACCCAGCAGTAAGCGACGCCCGCAAGCTGATAGAGGGCGGCTTGTATGGCGACCCGATGATGATAGAGTTCCATCGGGAAAACAGGATGCCGCTCCACATCAAGGACGTTGGTGTGATATACGACACGTCAGTTCACGACATTGACGCGGCAATGTTCCTTTTCGGCAGCCGACCAAATGTGGTGTTTGCGCGCGCGGGCAAGCGCTTTCACTCCTTTGAGGACTTTGCGACGATAATGCTGGGCTTTGAAGGCCAAAAGGTAGCCATAATCGCGTCCAACTGGCTCACGCCAAAGAAGGTCAGGACATTCAGCGCCGTCTGTACCGACGGCATCATCACCGGGGACTTCTTGACACAGGAGATCAGGATAGATAACGCCGAGGCGACGATAATGCCTCGCAAGCAGTTCCAAGAGCCGCTTACGCTAGAACTAAGGAATTTCATCGAATCAATAGAGGGGAAAGGCAAGGTTGTGGTAACCGCTGCTGACGCCACAAACGTGACAAGGGTGGCAGAAGCGGCGATACTCTCAAGTAATACTGGCTCGCCTGTATATCTGGATCTTAAATGAAAAAGTCCATGCTCGATATCCTCGCTTGTCCAATCGACAAGCACTACCCACTGGAATTGTTCGAGATTGTCTCTGAGGCCCAGACGGTCAAGGAAGGCGTCCTTTTCTGCACGAAATGCAGCCGCTATTATCCAATCATCGACGAGATTCCAGTAATGCTGCCGGACGAGCTCCGGGAAAAGCAGAAGGACAGGGATATTGACTTCTTGAAGAAATGGCAAAGCAAAATCCCTGACAAAGTTATAAAGCACGGAAATCCATGGCATCTCTAAAGCATGGACAACTACACTGCGCCGCCCGGCGTGATAAACTATGTCGCTAAGACTGCCAAGATCGGTAGCAATGTCACGATATGGCATTTTGCATACATCGGAGCCGAAGCAGAAATCGGCCACAATGTCATGATAGGTTCGCTGACACACGTCGACTACAAGGTCAAGATAGGGGACAACACTCGCATCGAAGGTTCCGTCTATATTCCTCCTCTCACGGAAATCGGGAAGAACGTGTTTATTGGCCCAGCTGCCGCGTTCACAAACGATCCCTATCCAACTAGCCCCAAGATGATTGGAGTAGTTGTAGAGGATGGCGCGATAATTGGCGGCAGGTCTGTATTCAAGCCCGGCGTACGGGTGGGCAAGAATAGCGTCGTCGCAATGGCCGCAGTCGTTACGAAGGACGTCCCTGCCGATACTGTCGTTATGGGCCATCCGGCCAAGCCGGCTTATAGCCGCGCAGAGTACGACAAGAAGAAAAAAGCGTGGGAAAGCAGTTGATAATAGAGGGTGAAACTCCCGAATTCCTCGAAAAATTAAAGACCACGAAAATCTCTCTGGCAAAAAACCTCACAACTGAAGAATTGCTTGCGGAAATGGAAAAGAAACTCGACTGCAGGGCATGGATAGACGAGGCTGGCGAGTGGCACCTGAAGCCAAACAGGAAATCATAGAGACCTGAAGTTTCTAACTTCCGGGTTTACCAAGAACCTTGGATCAGGCTCCTTACCTAACAGAACGTCTAGTAAGTTCTTTGCCGCAACTTCGGCCATCTTGGAACGGGTCTGAAAAGTCGCGCTTCCAATGTGCGGAAGCAAAATAACATTCTTCATTATCAATAACGGGTTTCTTCTTCGCAGCGGCTCTTCCTCAAATACGTCGAGGGCGGCGCCGGCGATCAGGCTGCGCTTGAGTGCTCGGGCAAGATCCGCTTCATTCACGACTTGTCCGCGAGCAGTATTTATCAGAAATGCAGTCTTTTTCATACGCCTGAGCTTGCTGCCGTCTATCAAGTGGCGGCTCTCGCTGTTCAGGCTACTGTGTATTGAAACAAAGTCGCTCCGTGCCAGCAGTTCGTCAAGCTCCACATGCTGTGCCCCAAGCTCTGATTCGTGTTGTTGGTTTCTGCTCCGGTTGTGGTACAATATGTTCATGTTGAACCCTCTTGCCCTTCTTGCCACAGCAGACCCTATCCTGCCAAGTCCGATTATTCCGAGAGTCGCTCCATGTACGTTGTAGCCAAGCATCAGGGTCGGCGACCAGCCGACCTTCCACCTGCTTTCCCTGACGTGCTTGTCCGCATTTACGATTCCCCGGGCACAGGCAAGGATTAGTGCAAAGGTAAGATCTGCCGTAGCTTCCGCCAGAATGTCTGCCGTGTAGGTAACGTAGATGCCTCTTGCAGTGGCCTCCCTCACG
>JANWHJ010000053.1 GCA_025450475.1 Nitrososphaera sp. | reverse complement strand
TCTGAGTGTCACTCTATGTTATTCCAACTGGGGACAGATTTCACAGTCAATGCACGCCCGACTTGGAGACAGGAAATTCTGCTTTTGCCATTATTGTCTGCGCAATGGTGATCACTTCATTCTATCCTCCGACTCGAGTGCGCAGTGGGCTGAGACTCGTGGGCTTCTGCTTCAGGCCACCTGTCACAACTCTTTGCCTTACATCACCTTATATCTTATACTGGCCAGAAAGATGCCAAGTTAGAATTGTGCACTACAAACCAAAAAACGTGCTAGTGAGGAAAAGGCTTGACGCTGCGCAGCTCTAGCTTCTGTGCCGCATCGAGCTGTGCAGTGCCATGCACTCCCTTGAACAGAATTCAAGATTGCAGCTGTCATGACTGCACGGCACGGGCTCAATGTGGTTGAACTGTTTGTTGCAGTAGGTGCATATCGCTTCCAGCCCAGGAAAGTCCCGGTTGAGGAATGGCTCGCAAGAGCGTTTTTCGCGAAACCACAGCACCTCAAGTTTCATCTTTTCGGCGTGCGTCAGGACCGTATCGTACGCCTCATAATAGCCGGGCGCGTAGAACTGGCGGACAAAGACAGCTCCCGCGGGGTGCTTTCGCGACTCGGGATTCCGATAGGCAACTAGCCATTTTTCCGCCGGCAGGTCATCTCCGGCCGCTACCCCTTTTCTGCCCCTCACGATAATTCTCTGTTTGTCGCGATTTTAATTCCTTGCTGCCGCAAGCGCGTCTTGGATGTATTGGCGCAGCTCTGTCGCCTTTACCCTTTCCTGTAACATCGTGTCCCTGTGCCTTACCGTTACAGTATCATCTTGCATAGTCTCCGGGTCAATTGTCACGGCAAACGGAGCCCCTACCTCTTCTAGCCTGCGGTATCTCCTGCCAATCGATCCTGACTCGTCATAAAAAGTGTCGTATTCAAATTTCAGATCAGAATGTATCTTGCGCGCCTTTTGCCCCAAGCCATCTTTTGTCATCAACGGCAGTATGCCCACCAAGATGGGGGCGAGGTACGGCTTTAATCTCAGTACCACCCTGTCGTCATGCTTCTCATCTTCGTAGTAGCAGTGCTCAAGGATGGTGTAGATGCTTCTGTCGATCCCCATCGACAATTCAAAGACATGTGGAAGCACCTTTTTTTGATCTGTTGGGTCGAATACTTCCAAGTTCTGCTTGCTAGTGATACCATGGCCCTTCAGGTCATAGTCAGAGCGGTAGTTGCAGGCGACTAGCTCCAGCCAGCCAATGCTAGTCTCTACTTCAAAGTCAAACGCGACTGACGCGTAGAACGCCTTTTCTTCGTCAGACAGCTTGCGGAACCGGCTGCGCTTTACGTCGACACCGGTCTTGGCGTAGAACAGTGTCAGGAGTGCAAGATAGTAGGCGACTAGCTTGTTTGGTATCAGACCCTTGCTGATCGCTTCGTGGGCCGTCGTTTCCGTGATCGAACCACCGTCCTGCGAAGATATCCTCAGAATGGTGTTTTTCACTTCATCGAATTTTGACATCTCGTCAAGTCTATTTGGGTTGCAAAATACCTCAATCTCAGCCTGATAGAATTCCCTCAGCCTGAGGAGGCTCTGCCTTGGCGCGATTTCATTTCGGAAGCTCTTGCCAACCTGAGCGACTCCAAGCGGCAAGCGGCCGCGCATTGTCTTGAATATGCGAGCAAAGTCGACGAATATCGCCTGGCAGGTTTCCGGCCGCAGGTACGCTTCCTCTGCCGCCGGACCTATGCCTACTCTGAACATCATGTTGAACCTGCTCACGCTGCCAAACTCGCCCTTGCAATTGGGGCAGCGGAGGTTGTGTTTCTCAATCAACCCATTAATTTCATTGTCTGCCATCCTCTCTGGAACGTTTTCGTTGGTTTTTTCCAGGATATAGCGGTCAGCGCGAAACGTAGAGCCACATTTTGTGCATTTCACAATGGGGTCCGTGAAGTTGCCGATGTGGCCCGACGCCACAAAGACGCTCCTACTCATTATCTGGGAGCCGTCGATCTCCATCATTCCGTCGCGCCTGACCAGCTCGCGCCGCCACAGCTCTACAAACTTGTTCTTCATGTTGACACCTGTCGGCCCGTATTCCCAGAACCCGGCGGGGGCGTCAGGATAGATCTCGCAACTTGGAAAGTAAAATCCTCTTTCGAGGGCTAGTTTCATTACCTGGTCGTAATTGACTACCATCTGCAAGAAGCAAACATCTGAGACAGGCTTTAAATTTATTGCCCGGGTTCCAACTAAAACTGTTTTATCTCGAACGCATAACAATTTATCTCGGTCAAATTCCTCTCTAAATATCTAGTTTGAAGGTATCTGACAGGACGCACGGCGTGGAATATGCTATCCGCGACATTGCCACTTATGCGCGAAAATACAAAGCATCTGGCAGGGAGATAATCTATCTCAATATAGGCGACCCTGTCAAGTTTGACTTCAAGACTCCCGATCATATCAAGAAGGCCATGGTAGAAGCGGTCATGCGCGACGAAAATTACTATGCCGAATCTGAAGGGCTACCTGAGCTCCGCCAGGCGATCGTGGAAAAAGAGTCAGAGAAGGGACTGAGCGTCACCGAAGAGGACGTCATTGTGACAAACGGTGTTTCCGAAGGGCTTGACATGACGATGGCGTCCATAGTTGATCCAAACAGCGAAGTTCTAATGCCTGGCCCCTACTACCCACCATACGCATCGTACACGAAATTTTACGGCGGCAGACCCGTCGAATTCAAATTGCATGGAGACGGAAAGCCTGACCTGGAAGACTTGCGAGCAAGGATAACGCCGAGGTCTCGCGCACTTTGCATCATCAGCCCGAACAACCCGACGGGCGAGGTTTTCGACAGAAAAAGCCTTCAGCAACTTATAGACATCGCGACTGAGCACGACCTGTATGTCATTTGCGATGAGATATACGACAAGATTGTCTTTGATTCGCAGTTCACTGGTATCGGCAAAGTCGCCAAGGACGCTCCGGTGATCCTTCTAAACGGATTTTCAAAGGCCTACCTGATGACGGGCTGGCGCTGCGGCTATATTGCCATGAACAGCAATTCCAAAAAGCTTGCTGGCTTCCGCGAAGACATTCCTAAACTTGCGCGCGTGCGTATTGCCGCCAACATGCCGGTCCAGATTGCAGCGGTACAGGCGCTCAGGGGGCCGCAGACCCACATACCCAAGATGGTAGACAAGCTGAGGGCGAGGCGTGACTATGTGGTAAAACGCCTCAACTCAATGGCTATGCATTGCAAGGTTCCGCGCGGCGCGTTCTACGTGTTCCCCAAGATCGACCTCGGCACGCGTTGGAAGGATGATCAGCAGTTTGTAATCGACCTTCTGAAGAGCACCGGGGTCTTGACAGTGCATGGTTCTGGCTTTGGCTCCACCTATGGCTCTGGCCATTTCAGGATCGTATATCTGGCGCCGGAAGAAATTCTAGAAAAGGCGATGGACAAGCTCGAGCGATTCATGAGCAAGTAGGCCTAGCTCTTTTCGTCTGTTTTAGGCACGTCTCCTTGAGCTATTGCAGGAACTGTTTTTCTGCGGCTGACCGCGAGGGCCAGAGCAACCGACGATAGCGAAACCAACGCGGCTGTAAGGAATATCAGGTTGTATGCATCCTGTGTGGGGAATTGCCCAGCCACTCCCTGTACTGTTCCTTGGTACGATTGTTGTAATATTCCGGCAAGCGCCGGGCCCACTGACATTCCGACTAGGTTTAGAAGCAGCGTCATTCCAAGGGCAATCCCGGTGACCTGCATTGGCACTGAAAGTAGTATTACGTTAAACGCGCCGGTGATTGAAAGCGAAAGTCCTGCTGCAAGAATCGCGAGTCCAACTGAAACCATGTTCTCGGTCGAGTGGAACATAAACAGAATAAAGAAACCCATCGCGCTGATTACAGTGCCAACTAGTGTCAGCTTCGTGTTTTTGACTTTATTCAGAATAAAGCCTGACATGATTGTCCCGATCAGCAACACAATCATGAATGGCAATTGAACGCTGGCAGCGGCGACGGCGTCGCCCCCGAATCCCAGAGGCTGGGGGCTTCTTACCATGACAGGGATTGTCAGGTACACCATGAAAATTGACATGAAGGTCAGCATCAGTACAATGGTCGGAGGGAGGAATAGCTTGTTTGCTATTAGCTTGAGATCAAGCAAAGGTGAGCGCACTCTCTTTTCAATAGCGATGAATCCTACAAGCGATGCTCCGGATAAGGCAAAGAGGCCGGCAATCTGATAAATTGCACCGGTGCTGTCACTTTCCAGGAAAGTGATACCGGCGAGAAATGAAATTATTGTAGCCGCAAGGACCAGCGCTCCCTTAATATCAACTGTCCGATCATTGGACAGATTGCCATTATCTGACTCGATCTTATTTTCCATTAATGCGGGACTCTGGACGCGCACGAATTTCACTATGATCAGCCAGAGTGTGATTGCGACGGGAAGAATCGCCAAAAATGTTGCCTGCCACCCAAAGTTTTGGATTATGGCTGCGCCACCCACCAGACCGACAACGGCCCCACCAGAAAATGTGGAGCTGAATATAGTCTGGCCTATCGCTAGCTTTCTCTCCGGAAGGACTTCTCTTATGATTCCAAAGGCAATCGGAAACATTGCCATACCAACGCCCTGAGCCGCTCTTGCTGCGAGCATGAATTCGATGTTTGTGGCAAATCGTCCTGCCATAACGCCAACTACGTAAACTGCCATTACGATGAGCAGTATCTTTTTCTTGCCATAGATGTCAGATAGCCTGCCTCCAATCGGGGTCATAACGGCCGCCGCAATTATGTAAGACGAAAGTAACCACGACGAGGTGCTGTACGAGATGTTGAAGTCGCGAATAAAATCTGGAATGGCGGGCAATATCATGGTCTCGTCAAACATGACTATCAGGCCTAGACAGCTCAGGATGATGAGCGTCCTCCATCCTGAACGATGCGCGTCTTCTTTTTCTACGCTGACCAAACTATAACAACCTATTCTGAGCCTAGCTCCGAAATTCTACAAACTGATTCCAGCAAACACACATGGAGCAAGAAACCCACAGGCTCTACTGTTGGATGTTGCGACTAATAAATTCAGCAGTATTCATTTGCTTACCCAGTTATCATAACATGACTGCCCAAAGCATCATCTTGCTGTTTTCCTTTGCTTTGTAGTTTTCTAACGGAGCGTAGAGGCTTGATCAATGCCCATGTCAAGCCATTTTCAAGGTAGTGTCTTTTGAAAAATCCGTTCGAGTCGACAGACACACGAATGCTTTAATCAGCTTGCCCGTAAAGTCCATGGTCGGCACATGTGGCAATAGAATGTAATCTTCAGTGTTTCAATCTTAGGCAGAATAGGAAGATCATCCTTGACGATGTCATATAATAGGTTGCCAAGGAGCATGAATTCCACTATGCCGAACACGTTTTTCTCATTCAAACTGTTGAGCTTTGTCATGGCGAGGTTTTTGATTGCGAATCGCCCTTTTGTAACAGTCGTAACATCTCCCATGCTTTTTTAGATTCCCGAGGATGGCAATGGATTATTGCCTGGCCACCTTGTCGTCGATTATCCATCCACGCTTCAATTGAGAATCATAGTCCCCTCCGGCATGAGCAGTAATGTCCGTTTCGTAGAGCAAATATCACTTCCATTCCAACACGGATGCATGCACGGGTACCTCCCCATCAGGTCTCTGGAATAACGCCTTCTCCCGTAAACAGTCTTTTTGCTTCGTCTATCGAGAGATCCACGCTGGGTAATATGATGTCGGACCTTATGATCTCCCGCGGATCAATCGGCTTGCCATTTCTTACCACAATGTCGCTTAGCTCTGTCAACCTTTTCTTGAATTCTGCGTCGTCCGACCTTTCTGTGCTGACAAGTCTTACTATGGCATTGTCGATGTCGTTGAGCTTTTTCAGTGTCTTGCCATCCACGGCGAACTGCCCGTGACCCATTATTCTAACAATTTTCGTTGACTTTGAGCCATTTTTCGGCTTTGACCGACCAAATGCTATGCTTTTGTGGGTTTTAGCCGCCGGTTTGCGTGCAGAAACCCCTTTTTTGGCGCGCAATTTGCTCTTTGATTTGAGCTTGCTGGTGGCCACCCTGCCTTTTGCTTTCGTTTTTCTACTCATAGTTGCGCTTCTTGCTCCACTTACTGCTTCTTTTTATCTTATGTCTGACTTTAACTTTGCTAATTTTAGTATGGCAGAACTCTGTTCTGTAATTTTTTCTAATTCTCACTCAAATTCATCCTTATTTCGTGTATTATCGGCAAAAACTCCCAATCTATAATGTCGTCTGGAGCCTGGACGTCCATGCTTATTCTCTTGGTCTTCTACTTAACACTGTTCATTACTAGGACAGGGGGGCTAATCTGCCTCTCCTTGTTCCATGATTCGATTGTTAAGGCCACTGGATTTGGAGGAGATTCAGCTGTTGCTCGAAAGAGGCACACCAGTAAAATAATGCTAGCGATTGAGTCTGCGCCATTCGCGCTCATCGGTGGAGCCATTATCCTCTTTTTTCTTAAAGAATCCCCAGTATAGCAAGAAGCAACCTGCAGAGATCATTGCTATCGAAAATTTTTCGTTCGTGATCTGACCGTTGACAAAATTGTCAAGGAATAATTGTGCGGGATCTCCGACAAGGCCGGCGGAATGATCGATGTAGAATAGCACAAGGTTTCTAATGAGTACTATCCCGGCGCTGACCAGGAATAAAATTCCCATTGCAGACATCCAGTTCCTTCCGCGCGTGCTTCCACCGATCTCTTCCTTCCAACGCATGCCCGCGCAGTATAGAACGCGCCTTTTGTTGATAACGTTTGCGCTCAGCGCTCAGATCAGCTTTACGCCGGGGTGCTTCAACTTGTTTCTTTTGGCAGCGTTCAAGAGCATCGGAGTCAGGATCTCCGCCTGGTATGTGAGGGCAAGTGGCCCGAGGTAGACAGGCCGCAAACCGGCGATCTCAGTAACAAGTTGCGTCAGCGTTGCGACGGACCCCGGGTCGTCGCCGCAAATAAACGTGTCAGCATCCAGCCCTTGGCCGATATTCTTCAGCTTTACCTCAGATATGGTGTGGAAGGCAGAAACAATCCTCTGTCTTGGCGGCAGCTTTTCTGCGATCATTTCGACTGCCTGCCTTTTGCCTTGCTCCAGTGGTATGTAGATGAATCCTGCTTCGGTCCTCATCATTGGCACGATAGGCGACACGACGATGCAATTGTCGCGGATCTTGTCAGCCAGCTTGTTGCATGTGTCGTCAATGAATTCGTAAGGTATCGAAAGAATCAGAATGTCAACATCTTTTCCAAGCTCAATGTTGTCGTCGCCGGTGATGCTTCCAGCCGTATTGCCGTATGCTGCGAGGGCAGCCTTGGTATAGCTTTCTGCAGCTTCTCTGGCCTTCTGGGCGTCCCTTGATCCCACAATCACGGCGTGCCTTTTGCACCAGCGGAGTGCAAAGCCCTCGCCCATGCCGCCTGTGCCACCAACTATCCCTATTCTCATGTGTTTGTTCACGAGCGATCTTGATATTAACTTTACATCGGCTCGGTTTTTTTGTTCTATCCAGAACCCTCTACTCGATTTTGAGAAACTTGAAACGCGGCTGCCACTATTGCAATTAGTGCTAGCGCCACTGCAAGAGGTTTGGCATCAAGGTGGAACAACTGTGGGACGCACAGCAATAGTGGACTAGAATCCACAAGCTCTATCTAGATACTGTAGCACTGCCATGTAATTATTGAGCCTTATTGAGCCCTGCGTCCCGTAGAGATGATCCTCCGCACACACATTATTGAGAAGCTACATTGGCTTTAACTAGCATCTAAAAAATTATTAAGTGATTACAACTCCACAAAGTTCAACCATTGCCTCTAGTCATCTTTATGCGCCATGGACAGGCCGATAACAATGTCAGCAGAACCCTAGTCGGCAGGCACATAGAGTCGCATTTGACGTCCCAGGGTAGGGAACAAGTGGAGGACGCCGCGAAATATCTGAAAGCCATCCCTATCGGCAATGTCTACGCTTCACCCGTAATAAGGGCAAGGGAAACAGCACAAATTATGTGCGAAACCCTTGGTATGGACTACGAAGTGGACGAGCGGCTCTACGAAATAGAATTGGGCAAGCTTGTGGGGATGAACTACGAAGAAGTGACCGCAAAGTATGGCGACCTTTTCCTGAGGTTTTACGCGGAGCACGACTCAGTTCTTGACAGTTTTGGTGTGGAGCCGTTTGCCGCAGTGAAGCGAAGGGTAAAGAGCATCCTCGATAACGCGGTGGAAAAGCATGAAGACAGCAATGTGCTCATGATCACGCATCTTGACCCGATCAAGGCGGCTCTGTCTACGATTCTCGAACTAAAACCGGAAGCTCTGTACCGGTGGCACATACGCAATGCATCGTTCACCGTGCTAAAGCATGAAAGCAGGATCTATTCGCTTTCAGGAGTCAACGTGATGGCGATGCATAGGTACCCAATCGACTAGTTCGGTTTGCAAAACCTTAAATAAGATTACTAGAGGATTGATAGCAGAAAAGGGACAATGGTCTCGCAGTCAACGATAATTTTGCTCCTGATTCCGCTTATTGCTGTATTTCTACTTGGTATTGAATCCGCTTTTGCGCAGGAATCAACTGGTCAGTACATCGCACACAGGATAGAAGTCTGGGCGCTGTTCTACAGGCTTATGGTTGTCGCCTTTGTCATTGGTGCGGTGGTCATGGGCTCGATTGCATATGTGGTCTGGCGCTTCCGCGAATCCCATCCAAAAAACAGAGGTGACATTACCACCACAAGGACCGGAGGGACACACCGCTAATGGGTCACACGACAGTTGAGTGGGTCTATGTCGGCGTTGTTGTCGCTATCTTATGTTATGTCGGTGCTGATGCCTGGAACGTAGAGAGGATCCTCGACATAACCAATGCCCCTGCAGAAGCTGAGGTCATCAAAGTTACAGGTCAACAGTGGCTATGGACCTTCGAGCATGAAGATGGGAGGAAGGAGATCAGCGAACTCCACCTTGTAAAGGGAAAACCGTATAGGTTTGAAGTAACTTCGCTTGACGTAATACATGCCTTCAACATGCCCGACTTTACTACCCTGATTGACGCGGTGCCCGGCAGGATCAACTCGGTGTGGCTGGTCCCTGATCAGTCAGGCGAATACCTTATTCAGTGCAGAGAATACTGCGGATTCTCCCACTACCAGATGAGGGCCAAACTAATTGTTGAAGACCATGAGGGCGGACCGAGCGTGGCCAATGCTGCAGCCGAATTGCCATCAAAGGGTGCCGAAGCGATAGCAAGTTAAAAACTGTTTCACTTAAACCCGCTATTCCAAATTTGGTATGCATCATTCGTTTTCGAGACAATGCTACAAACAAAATGCTTTTATTGATAGGGCTTTCCATGTATGAGCAACAAGAGGATGGATGCTAGTTGGTCCTAGAGGTTAAGAAACCCCGTCCAATATGGGAAATCCTTTTTTCTACCCATCACACCGATATCGGCCTGCTGTATGTCTACATGTCGATAACAGCGTTAATAATAGGTGGCTCTCTGGCTATGGGCATACGTGCTGAGCTGTTCACCCCAGGGACAGGCGACATCATTCCTGATTCTAACACTTTTAACAGGATATTCACTGTGCACGGCACCAACATGCTGTTTTTCTGGCTCATTCCATTCGCTTCAGGCATAGGCAACTACCTAATTCCAATAATGGTTCGATACAAAGACATGGCATGGCCAAAGCTGAACGCGGTTGCGTTTTGGATGCTTCCAGTCGCGATGGCGCTAGTCTGGCTTGGCTTTGCAGATACTACGTGGAATGCCTATCCACCCTATTCGATTCTCAAGGCACCCGGCCCTGCAGCCGAGATGTGGATATTTGGCCTAAAGATCGCTGGCATCTCTTCAGTTTTAGGCGCGATTAACTTTATCGTGACAATCCTCAAAATGAAGCACCCTGATCTTCCACTCATGAAGACTTCCCTGTTTGTGTGGTCGACCCTTGTAACTTCGCTCATGATAGTCGTTGCGATTCCAACGTTTGCGGCCGCGCTTATCATGTTATACACTGACAGGCTCGGAATATCCGGATTTTTTAATCCCGCGATGGGAGGGGATCCTATTGCATACCAGCACTTGTTCTGGTTCACATTCCATCCTGAAGTATACATATTCCTCATACCGGCAGTGGGCATGCTGTACGAGCTAATACCGAAGTTCTCCAGGAAACCCATTTTCAGCTACCAGTCAGGGGTCGCGGCGTTCGTGCTGTTGGCATTAGTCGGCTTTGCATCGTGGGCTCATCACATGTACTCTACAGGCATGAGCTTTACAGAAAAGACAGTCTTTATGGTAGGCACGCTCGCGGCGGTTCCTGCATCCGCCATGCACGTCTTTAACTGGATAGCGACGATGTGGGGCGGCAGGATCAAGTTTGCAGCACCCATGAGCTGGGCAGTTGGGGGCATAGTGCTGTTCTTTTACGCCGGAGCTGGTGGCATTGTCAATACAGCCATGCCGTTGGACTTTCTTACGCACGACAGCTACTGGGTCGTGGGACACTTCCACCTGTTCGTTGCGGGGCTGGTCACGATGGCATTCATCGGTTTTACGTACTACATGTTCCCGTTCATCACGGGAAGAATGTACAACGAAAGGCAGGCCATGATAGCGTTCTGGTTATTCTTCGCGGGGCTTTCGATTGTATTCCTGACGCAGCACATACTTGGACTATACGGACAACCAAGGCGAGTATTCGACTATGTCCCGGTGCAGCCGCTCATAATAATGAATCAGATAGCAAGCGTCGGCGGATGGATGGCGGGTGCAGGAGCTGGCGTATTCCTTTACAGTATAATAACGGCTGCGTTCAAGGGCAAACCTGCAAACATGAACGACCCTTTTGCCATCGGAGAGCAGTACTACGACTACACTAGGCGCGAGCCCCACCACTAAAAGGAGAAAATAAGAAATGTCGCACGGCGAACACGGACAGGAAAAAGACCCAATAATCCTAACATCGGGAAGACGCATAGGTAAGGGGCTGGCGATAGTTGTCATCACTCTGTCAGTAGGAGCGGCCATATTGTTGCCGTATTTCCACGACTTTTACAAGAACCCACCACCCGTGAGCCAGATCCCCACAACAAGGCCCCCCACGACAGGACCCCCAGCTGAAGCAGGAACAACAACCATTGCTATATTGCAGGGTGCTTCAACACAAGGCAATCCAGATTTTAATCCTGACGACGCGCAGATACCACTTGGCAACAAAATATTGTGGGACAACCAAGACACGATCCCGCACACTGCCACATCGGGAACCGATCCAAACGACACCAACAAGGGCAAGTTGTTCGACACTGGCATCATTATCGGCGGCGAAAAGTCAAAGACTATTGAGCTGTCAAGTGCAAAGGAAGGTGACACCATCAACTACTTTTGTACACTCCACCCGTACATGATCGGCAAACTTACAATTACGAAAGCTGGAGGCAGCCAGACCGAAGGAGGAGCAACGACCGGGCCTTCAATAAATATCCTCGAAGGCGCGTCGACGCAGGGCAATCGAGCCTTCGACCCCGATCCGTTAACTGCCAAGAAGGGCGATGAAATCAATGTTGTTAATCAAGACACCATACCGCACACCATTACATCGGGAACGAAAAATTCCGACCCCGACAAGGGCAAGTTGTTCGACACGAACATCATCCTCGGCGGAGAATCTGCGAAGATATCCTTGGCCAAGGTCGATCCCGGAGAGTACGACTACTTTTGCACCGTGCATGAATATATGAAGGGCAAGCTCACGGTCGAATAAATTGCTGCTACTGCAGGCACTCTCTTATTCCACCATTGCAGTCCTTTTTTCACTGATATTCATAGGAGGATACGTCAGCGCCTCTGGCGTGGGCCTCACTTGCCCAGACTGGCCACTCTGCCCGCAGGGTTTGCTGCCGCATGAAGATTTTATCATCGAGTACTCCCACAGAACGGTCGCTGCAACAACTAGCATGCTCGTGATCGCTACCATGGCTTTTACCTTAAAGTCAAAGGCTGCGCCAAAGGCCATGAAGATCGCATCCTTGATAGCAACCGGCGCGGTCATTGGCCAGATCACCCTGGGCGCGATAGTCATAGTGGAGCGGCTGCACGCGATTCTGGTCACGACTCATCTAGGACTGGGCATCGTGCTCTTTTCCATGGTTCTGATTTGTGCAATGTACGCCCACAAACTGAATGGCAAAAAGCCAGTTCATGCCAAGGCACAATAATATGCGGGCGATACAAAAATTATGCCTATGAACATTCCAGCCCTGATGGCAGTATCCCTGCTGCTCGTCTCCGCAGCGCCGGCATATGCGCATTTTGAGCACTTTTCACACTACAACGGCAGGGGCGAAGGGATCGGGCAGCACTATGTCTACGAAGCGCTCGAGCCCGACTACTCATCGCCGGGCGAACCCACTGCCATTATGTTCAGCGTACAGGACCATGACGGGCACGACACCTACGACCTTGAAACTATGGTTGAGGTCTATGCCTCGTCGGGGGAGCGAGTCAAAGCGTTCCCGTGGACAAAGCAGGATGTCGGTGACTTCTCCATCTTTTACACTTTTCCGAAAGTAGGCAGCTATCAGATAGTGCTCAGCATAGCAGACGGACCGGTTAACATCAACACCGTGGATGCGCAAAGGAGGACCCTAAGCAGTGTGGTCGGCTGCAACTGCGAGCGGGTGATATTCAACGTAGCCATTTCTCAGGGATTTGGTACGATTTACAACTCGACCCTTGCCGGCGCGGTCTTTGGATCTATTGGGATATTTGGAGCAGTGCTCGGCATAACATACTGGAGCAGAAGAAAAAGTGGAAAGTTTGTGACTGCGCCCGGCGACATCATGAAATATGTCGTGATGCTGGCAGCCATCGCTGGAGGGCTCGTACATTTTGCAGTGTATTCCGGCCACGCTTCGCTTAGGCTAGAGTACAGCATATTCCTGATTGTAGCAGGCGGCATGCAAGTCACGTATGGTGTATTGTACACTCTCCTAACACTGACCTCCTCTACGAGTGGCAGGGACAGACCGCAAGAGCACTACCGTAAGACGTTGGCAGTCAACCTCTTTGGGCTTGTGGGAACGGCAGTCCTCCTCGGGCTCTACGCCTATTCTGTGACACTGCCGCCGCCGCTTTCGCCTACCGGCCAGCCGGAGCACTTGGACATCGCGGGTATCCTAGCAAAGGCAATCGAGGTGTTCATGATCATTGGGATCGTCTACCTTATGTTGCTCGAAAAGCGCCGGATGTCTACTTACATGAAAGAGCACGCGTGATCGAGTAAGACATAAAACACCAAGCGGGCAAACCCATAGCCGTATGGCTTGGAAAGTAATGATGCCTAAGAAGATCATGTTCGGCGAAAACGCTGCAAAGGAGTTTCCCTACCCAAAGAACGCTCTTGTGATTACCACGACAACCCCAGACATTTACAACAAATGGCTTGAATACATGGGTATCAAGGACTACGAACTCTATGACAAGGCCACGCCAGACCCGGATATCGAAACTGTGGAAACAATAAAGAAGCAGTACGAAGGTAAAAATGTCTCGTGCTACATTGGCCTTGGCGGAGGGAGCTCGATGGACATTTGCAAGTACCTGAGCAAGATGACAGGCATACCCAAGATCCTGATCCCAACCACATTTGGCACGGGTGCAGAGATGACCACTTATGCTGTCATTAGCTTTGACCACAAGAAAAAGCTCTTGCAGGATGAGGCCTTCCTTGCAGACGCGGCAATAGTTGACCCGTACTTCTTGCCGGGCACGCCCTTCAACATCATGCGTAACTCTGCGTGTGACGCGGCTGCGCAGGCTTCTGAAGGTTATGATAGTAGGGCAGGCAACCCCTTTACGCAGTTTTTCTGCAAGGAAGCGTTCGACATCCTCTACGACGCAATAATGAACGACAAGCAAAACTTGCTTCCGTACGGCGCGATGCTCTCTGGCATCGGCTTTGGCAACTCTTCTACTACTCTCGGGCACGCGCTATCCTACGTGTTTTCAAACGAGGGCGTGCCACACGGCTACGCGCTGTCGTCCTGCACCACCGTCGCGCACAAGTTCAACAAGTCGATCTACTACAAACGCTATAGGGAAATCGCACAAAAGCTGAAATTTGAGTCGCTAGAGCTAAAGCAGCCTCTCGACCAGGCTGCTGACGTAATAATGCCGGACCACGGTCACCTTGACAACAACCCTGTGCCGATAGGCAAGCAGGACGTCGTCAAGTGCCTGGACGAGATAGTGAACTCAAACCCGTTGGCTTAGCTAGCTTCCTTTTCTTGTCAAAACCTTTAAATTCAGTTCTTCGGTTTGGTTCCCCAATGACCGTTATCCAAAAGAGTATAGAAATTAACGCTCCGATCAGCGAAGTATTCACATATTTTGCAAGGCCAGAGCACATGGCGGACCAGTTTCCTGAGAACATGGGTCTGAGCGTTATCCCGGTCGAGGTTAAGAACGGCTTTGGGGTCGGGACTATTTTCAGGATAAGCGGAGATTTTGACGGCAAAAAGCTCGAATGGGACTGCGAAACGATTGAATATATCCCGATGCGCAAGATCGTGGCCAAAATGATTGAAGGTCCGTTCAAGAGCTGGGAGATAACTGTGGAGTTTGAAGAGCTAGCAGAGAAAAAGAGTAGAACTGGCATGATAGTCCAATACGAAATGCCGATGGGACCATTGGGCAGCTTTATGGACAAGGTAAAGTTAAAGAAGATCGCAGAGCGAGGAATGGAAAACGGCCTATACCGCGTAAAGGCACTGCTTGAGGGCACTGGATCGATTCCAGTCTACATCACACTAGATGCGTACAGACACATCCTGAAGGAAAAGGAAAGACTGAACTGCTCTGTCTCCGAGGCAATTGTTAAGATGGTCCAGCAGAATCAGCATACGGTTAAGGCCTAAACTTTTTCTTCCCTTTTCTAGTTTCATTTAAATATGGATCGGTCCAGCAAATTTTCTGCGGGTTCGTAGCTCAGCCAGGTAGAGCGTCTGGCTCTTAACCAGTCAGATATTCTGGGTTAAAATGTCGAGGGTCCGAATCCCTCCGAACCCGCATCACAATTGCTCAAAAATGAGGAGAACTATGGCACACACAACAAGAATGGCTTTACTCTTTATTGCTTTGCGCTGATGACAAAGATTTTTTAGGCCCAGGAATATCAAAGAGCATCGTCGAGGGACAAGGCGGCAAAATATGGGAGCAAAACAACGCTGACGGAGTGGGAGCAACATTTTTCTTTGCTTTACCCGCTGCGGCCCATTGAAGCATCTATAACCCAAAAGGGAATCGATAATCCTTGACTCATAGCCGAGCCGCAAAAAAAGCCTCAGGTTCAGACCATAGGAAACTGGTAATAGTTCTAATCAGGAGTGCAAATGAGAGCCGAATAGAAAGTGACAAGATTTATTCAGAGTCGAAGGTTTATTATTACAATTGCCCGGGCCAGCTTTTATTAACGATACCGATGTATGAAGTTTGTGAACGAAGCGCGTTCCAATAAAGAGCTGATGATCCACATCGACGGCAAGGCTTTCCAGCCGCCAAATAGGATCCTTTCCAAGGATCAACTGCTGGAACTCGCCGGGCTTGACCCAAAGGAATATGAAATTGTTCTGATTGATGGTGAAGGCAATGGGCACCAAATAGACAGCGACGAAGGGCTGGAATTGCAGGACGGGATGGAATTCAGAGTGCGCCACGACGATGGTTTGTAGCGTTGGTGCTGAGGTTGATGGAATTTCATAGACTTGCATAGGCATTAAAAGGGGATCATAAGAGTTGTTAACGGGTATCCCTATCTTGCTACTAGATGCCAATAGAGTTCAGCGGACCCGCGCGGCAGACGTTCAGTCTAGGGTTCAAAACGCGGATATCTCAGGTATATGATCTGTTTCCAGAGCTGCAGAAGAGAAGAATAGCATGCGGCTTACTAAGAGATCGCGGTTGGGTTGAGGGCACGGCTATAGGCTGGACTTCGCCGCCAGTTTTCCGACTGCGGCCGGGAGTCTCCCACTACACCATAGCGCACGAGCTGACACACCTCATCCAAGGGGACGGCTCTGGTATACCTCACGGCGAGGTCGCCTGTGACATCTGGACGGTACACAGGCTGCCAGTTGAACTCTTGGACCAGCGGCCGTGCTACCTTATGAAGAATTCAAAGCGCGACTGGGATAAGCACAAGGGGACGATCAAAATGCTCTGTAGCAAGGCCATCCAGATCAGAAAGACGCGACGGACGTATATTATCTGGTTGCACGACCAGATAGAAAAGCTGCACTAGTAGCATAGGGCGCGTTGAGCTGCAGAGAATAGAACATTTGCAATTATCAGAGATGTGGGAATCACGCGATTGTCCAGCGAGCAGTCTCCAAGGACAATGGATATTCCTTATAGAATATTTTACTATAAGACTAAGGCAGTAATCTTATATTCGGTCAGCCACCACTATATGAACTAGAGACAGGAATGCGCAATCGACAAAAAGACGAAATTATGAGGGACGCTCTGTATAGCGCTCAGGGCGGAGCAAGCATCACCAAGATTATGTTCCACGCCTATCTGACGCATAGCCAAGCTAAGGAATACACGCAGGTACTAATGCAAAACGGCTTGTTGGAGCAGGACATCGAGGCAGCCTCACTCAGGCAATTCCGGACTACCGCGAAGGGAGCAGAGTACCTTGCCGCCGCTGAGAGGATGTCTGAGATGCTGGCCATAGAGACACGGCGCGCAGCAAAGCCAGGTGCTTTCCTGCTTTAATTTATTTTCTTTAGTTTCTCGGAAGAGCACAATAAGAGCTAGTTTCAATCGAAACTCCACACCGTTCTAAGCAGGATGAATGGTCATTGCTTCTGAATACATCGACATTTTGCAAAAGATAACAAATTGCTACATTATCGTCTTTGTAAGATCGAGAGCGCCTATCACCGTGTGCTCTCTTGCTTCAAAGCACTTGATATTCTTGTTCTCCAGCTCTTTGCTTGTAAATGGCCCTGTCGAAACTACCTTGGCAAGGCTATCAAGCTGAAAGCTGCCTGCGGAGACCTTCGCCATTATCTCAAAGAACGACCTGACGGTTGAGGCACTAGTGAAAATGACTGCGTCTACTTTTTTCTGGCTCAGCAGGCCAGCGAATTCGCGCCATATGGGAGTTATAGCGTTCGTGCGAACAGTGTAGAGAGAGATCTCGTCGACTTCCATTCCAAGATCAGCAAGGGCTTCCGCGGCAAGCTCATTTGCCGCACTGCTCCGCGGGATTATAATCTTTTTTCCAACCGGCTTTATCGACGATAGCAGGTCAACAAGGCCCGCAGAAGAAAATTCTTGCGGCACCAGCATGACAGTCACGCCATGTTCCTGCAGGCTCTCCTTTGTCTTTGGTCCGACTGCGATCACTACTGTTGATTTCAGGGCGAGCGCGGCTTCCCTGCCGGCGAGCTCGAACAGGATATTTACTGCATGCGGGCTCATAAATGCGCAATAGTCATGCTTTTTCTCTTGCAGTTTTTTCAGAAAATCGTTAGCCGCGTGCGGGCCCATTGGAACGATCTCTATGGTAGGAAGGGTTATCGCCCTGCCCCCCTCCTCGCATACCAGCTTCGAAAATTCCACTGCGTCGCGCTCGCTCCGGGTTATTGCTATAACCTTACTTTTAAGGCGCGACATCGCGGTCACCTGAACCATTCCAGGTGAACAAGACCCGCTACCCTGCCTACCACTATGACCGCCGGCGGCTTGACGTCAGCTTTCTTGGCGGCGTCCCCAATGGTAACAAGGGTGCCTCTGACTATTTTCTGTTTTTCTGTTGTGCCGCTTACTACGATTGCCACTCGGGTGTTCTTTTTCATCCCGGCCTTTATGAGAGCGCATGAAATCTGAGGAAGCTGGTCAATGCCCATCAGGATGACTATCGTGTCTACGGCACCTACCAGTCTCTCCCACCTAACAGCCGACTCGTCCTTTTCTGCGCCCTCGTGCCCCGTGACTATTGCGATGGATGAAGAATAGCGCCGGTGGGTCAGAGGGATGCCGGCATAGGCCGGCGCCGCTATTGCCGACGTGATGCCCGGCACTATCTCAAATGCTGTCCCGTGCTCTTTGAGGTACTCTGCTTCCTCCGCGCCGCGCCCAAAGATGAACGGATCGCCGCCTTTTAGCCGCAGAACCTGTTTGCCTTTCTTCGTGTATCTTGCCATCAATTCGTTCGTCCTATTCTGATGGGTTGTCGGGTCGCCAACCATTCTTCCGACATACACCTTTTCGGCGCCTTCGGGTATCTGGTCGACTATTTCCTTGCTCACTAGTCGATCGTACAGAATGACATCGCATGCTTTCAAAAGCTCCATTGCCCTGAGTGTGATGAGCTTTGGATCGCCAGGGCCGGCGCCACAGATGAACACTTTGCCTTTTTTCATACTTTCTCGTTCCACTCTTCCACCGCGCTGCGCCAACCCTCTGCCATTTCCATCGCGCCCTGCTTGACCAGCATGTCTGCGACGTTGTTGCCAAGCTTTTCCGGGTAGCTTGCCATGCCGACCTTTTTCACCTTGATGTTTCTGCTGCCGTCCGCGGAAAACACGCTCGCGTAAAGAGTGATCCTGTCGCCGTTTGTCACCGCCACCGCCCCGAGCGGGAACCTGCAGCCACCTTCAACTTTTTTTATCAGCGTCCGCTCTGCGAGCACTTCAGCGCGCGAGCGTGGGTCCTCTATCTGCCGGAGCATACCAATGAGCTTCTTGTTATCATATCTGCACACGATTGCTATCGCGCCTTGCCCCGGCGCCGGCACAAAGTCCCTGACGCGAAAGCGCTCAACTATTACGTCTTTCATACCTATCCGCGTAAGGCCGGCCTCTGCCAGCACAACTGCGTCGTACTCGCCGCTGATTACCTTTTTTACTCTCGTTTCGACGTTGCCCCTTATAGGCCTGACTTTGAGGTCGGGCCTGGATTTTGTCAGCTGCACAGCGCGCCGGAGGCTGCTCGTTCCGACCGTCGAGCCTGGGGCAAGCTCTTTCAGCTTTTGGCTCTTGTCGTTTACAAGCACGTCATTTGGGCTCGCCCTTTTTGGAATGCATGCAACTACCAGTTCGTCGGACAGGTCTGACGGTACGTCCTTCAGGCTATGAACCGCAAAATCTACCTCTCCCTTTTTGACCGCCTCATTCACTTCCTTCTCAAAGATCCCTTTTTCGTCCATCGTGAATAGAGGCCGCTTGTCCACATCACCTTTAGTACTTATTGTCACCACTTCAAAGCGTGAGCCGGCATGGACCCTGCAGAGTGCCGCCAACGCTAATTCTGTTTGCGCTATTGCAAGCCTGCTGCCCCTTGTTCCGACGCGTATCGCTTTCATTTCTTTATCCTGCGAAATGCCTCGCCATATGCTTCAATCGTTTTGTCCGCATCGTCTTCGCTGTGCGCGTACGAAATAAAACAGGTTTCAAACTGCGAAGGCGGTATGAACACG
>JANWHJ010000052.1 GCA_025450475.1 Nitrososphaera sp. | reverse complement strand
GATAGAGCCTGCGGCGATATTTGTCGGGGCGATAGTCGGCATCCTGTCGGCAGCAGTGCTGTTTGTCAATTCGTTTCCTGACTTTCAGGCAGACAGCTCAAAGGGGCGACGAACACTTGTCATTCTAATTGGAAAAAGATCTGCTGCGGCTGTTTTTCCGCTATTCATAATCGCGATATACGCCATGATAACGGCAGGGATTTTTCTCGGTTTTACGAAAGTTTATTCGCTGCTAAGTCTCGCGGCAGCGCCATTTGCGGCAAAGGCGATAATATTCCTAAGAAAGGATCCCGAGAGCGTGGATAATCTCGTTCCTGCGATGGGTTTCGCAGTGACCTACTCCCGGATTGCAGGATTCATTCTGGCACTGAGCCTGATTCTGTAAATGCGCTGCTGACCGGATATAGGCCCGCGCTTTCTATCAGGCTGATCAGCTGATCGTACTGCTCGATGAACATCTTGCCCTTGGCAGTCATGGCGACGAGTCCGCTCACTCTGTGCACCATGCCCTTTTCTTCCAGCTCGTCAAAGTGGTTCATCATCTTATCGTACGACAGTCGGGTGAAGTGCTGGACGTGTGTAGGCTTGGCTATTTCATTATGCAATGTGTCCTCTTCAATCGCGCACAGAATCTCGTAGAATAATTGCAATTTATGCCGCTTTTCTTGCCTCAATCTCAATCCTCTTCCTAGAAGTCACGCTATGCATAATGTACACAAAGAGTGAAAGGCCTGCAATTCTCGCAGCGGCCGAGCCTATGAACGCGCCGGCACTGTTGTCAAAGTACGCGAGCACGAGCGAATACTGCTCAAGCTCTAGTAGAGCAAATGCCGCCGGCACGTACAGTAGCTTGATGCTAGCCGCTTTTGCCAGTGACGCGATCGTACTCTTGAATATGTACGCTATCACAGCCACGTTGAATATCCTCATGTAAAAGCTAAGGTCTGCAAGGTCGGCGTAATTAAAGTATGGTTCGGTGGCCAGCGTGAAGGTTGGCAGCACGAACGGTACTGCGATCATTGACAGGGGGAGCATGATTACAAGCATGTCCCTTGCGCGCAGGCTCCTACCCATCTGCCCACTGTCAGAGTTCTTGTAGTAGTAGGACAGTGCTATGAGAGCAAACGCTTCCGACTGGAGCGATATCTGGATCCAAAAAAACGCAGGATACAGCAATGGATCTGTTCTGTACATCAGGCTTCCTACTTCGAACATGAACGAAGCCCCTAGGAAAGCGAAACCCACCGGCAGGCCCAGCAGATAGCCAAAGCCGGAGAACTTATACGATTTGAAAAAGGAGCGCGAGATCATCAGTGATAGCGACACTGAAACTAAGGTAATAGCGACGGCTAATGCCGGAGCAACGGTTGGGCTCACCAGAACGAACGGGTTAAGCACGTTCGGGTCCAGCGGTGTCATACTGTTATCTCGTGTACGCGCAAAATAAGGCTTGCTCCCTTAAAGGGAGTGGCAAGATTCGATTCATTATTATTTTCGATCGTTCCTATAGGGGCGTTGTCATCATTCGAGATATTACCGGGTCACGCCACGCCAGAGGGCACGAAGAAATACTCTCAGTATGCGGCCACGCAGGGCAGATCTACCGCCCACTTCCGGGTGTTTGACGGCCTGCACCTCTCCAGCATTGGGATGGGGACGTACTTGGGTGAGCCCACAAACGAGGATGACCTGGCGGTTGAAGACGCGGTCTACGAGTCGGTAAAGTCCGGCGCCATTAACGTGATCGACACTGCCATAAACTACCGCGCGATGAAGTCGGAAAAAAGCATAGGAAGGGCGCTCCTGAGGCTAGCAAACCATGGCGTAACGCGCGATCAAGTGTTTGTGTCAACAAAGAACGGCTACATCACAAACGACGGTGACTATCCGAAAGTCGACGTGATGGAATACATCTACAAGATGTACATCCAAACTGAAGTCATGGCTGCAGCCGACATAAGCTCCGGTTACAACGTCATGAACGCCAATTACCTTGCAAAGTGCATCGACAAGTCGCTGATGAACATGCACCTCTCTACCATTGACCTAGTCTACCTTCACAACGCGTTTGAAAGCTGGAATAAGGACGTCAGCAGGCACCGGTTTATGGAGATGCTTACGAAGGTATTTGAAGTCTATGAGAATTACCGGACGCAGGGCAAGATCCGCTACTATGGCATGGCGACGTGGACATGCTTCCGCGTGCCGCCTGACGCTCACGAGTATCTGTCGCTAGAGCAGGCAGTCAAGGCAGCGGAAAGCGTGGGCGGTAAGAATCATGGGTTTAGGTTCATCCAGCTGCCTTACAACCTCGCATACAGCGAAGCATTGCTTTTGAAGAACCAAGCTGCTGCCTTTGAAAAGAATCTGACTATTCTGGAGGCGGCAGCCCGGCTAAATGTGGGTGTGTTCACCAGCATACCGCTCTTTCAGGGCAAGCTCTTGGAAGCAAAAATCCCTGACTATGGGGGCATGAGCTACCCGGTGGGCAAGCTTGTCCAGATCCTAAGGTCGAGCCCGTCGGTGGTTGCGTCCCTCATCGGGCAGAAAAAGATCGAACATGTCAAAGAAAACCTAAAGCTTGCAAACGTGCCTCCACTTTCAGGCGAAGAGTTCAAGCTGGCAGTCAGGTCGCTTACCGGCCAGCAATATTGAAAAATCAAGTTGCAACCAATTGCCAAAGGGAGAATAATGATATCGAGACATCTCAGCTTAAGACGTCTGAACCAGTACAGAAGTCTAGTCAGAACTGGGCGATGGTTGCTTCTATGTCCTTCCTATCCTCTGCCGCCGGCGTCTGCTCAAGGTATTTTACAAGGTCTTCTTTTGCTCCCTGGCTGTTAGCTAGCTGCATCCTTGCTATCGCGCGGTTCTTGTAAATCGGGCCGAACCTTGAAGGGTTGACACCTATTGCCTTATCGTAATAAGCTTCCGCAAGTGAATAATCCTTCTTTTTCAGATAATAATTGCCAAGTCCACGGTAAGCAAGGAAGTATTTCGGGTTCAATTTTATTGCCCTTTCGTAGTGAGAGAGTGCCTCGTCGGAGTTCGTTTCGTTGAACATCCCGGCAATCTGGCACCACCCTTGCGCATTGTCCGCGTCAATCTCTATTGCCTTTCGCAGTTTCTCGAAAGCTTTGTTTAACTCGCCGCGCTGCCGCAGCCCTTCGGCCTCAAAGCAGATTCTATTCGAATCTTTGAATATTAAGCGCTCATTTTCTAGCATGTCCTTCATGTCTGACGGAATCATGATTATCGCAGTCATGTCATCCTGCTCCCAGTCCCGCTCAAATCTCGATTCTGGGATCGCGCCCACGGTGTCAGGCTCTGGCACATATGTCAGGATCCTACGTTCGTCGCTGCTATAGCCTGATACGACCATGGCGTGCTGCACCGTCCCTTGAATGCCCGGCATTATGACGATGGGAGGTATGCCTTGGTCAATCCGCTTTTTCAGATCCTTTATCGAGCTCTTGTAAATGTAAGTGGTCAGATTATGGCTTTCAGCAAGCAAGATGCCGTCAATCATCGCAGAGCCTCTTGCTTTGTCAGCTGCCTGCAGAATAATGTCTTCGCCCCAGTACTTTGCGACGACGTTTATCACGAGCGGCAAAAGCGGGCTTTCTTCACTCTTGTTTACGAGTGGAAGGCTGATGAAATGTTCAGGCCGTGACTCCAAGGAGTGTGAATTGTTTTTAGTGGAAATAAAATCCTTCTCATAAGTTGGCGAAATTCTGGAGGAGCGCTAGACCGTCGCTCCCGCTCTTTTCAGGGTGAAACTGAGTCCCGTAAATCTTGCCATTTGCGAATATCTCATGCTCGCAGTACTGCGAGCTTGCAAGCGATCTGAAACTCGCAGGCAGCCTAGCGACGCAGTACCCGTGGCTTTCGTACACCGAAATCGATTTCTTCTCCCCTGTCAGTTGATTTTGGTCAGACACTAATACTGCAATATTGCCTTGCATGTGGGCGGGCATCCTGCGGATCGACCCGCTTAACGTGAGGGCTATTATCTCTGCGCCGTAACAGATGCCTAGGAGAGGCTTGTCGCAGCTATTGGAATCCCTTATTATTCTTGAATTCGCTACGTTTACCTCCTTGCTGTTCCTGCGTCTGCCTGACAGTATCTCCTTATCGCACGCTGCGAAATCTGAGTCCGACACTTCAGAATATTTCTGTAAGATGTAACGCACTCCGAGGCGTCCAAGGCAGTTCAGTATATCCGACGTAAACGGAGACAGGTTGTCTACCACGAGCACCTGCATCTAGACCATCCCTATCGAAATATAGTGGTTCTCCACAATGCCATCAACTTCTCTCAAAACGCCAAAATTGACAGCATTTCCTTCATGCCATTCAAACACTCGCCCGCCCTCCGGCACAAACTCCTGTATAAAGCCGCGGATCGCCACTTGTGTTTGCGCAAGGTCCGGCTCTGACCTATATGCAGCCTGCGCTTCCTTAAACTCTATAGGCGCGGATATTGTAGTTGGTCTAACCACAATCAACCCCGCGTCAGTGAAGACCTTTTCGAGGGTAGATACTCTGCTCTGCCTGTCATCTGCAGTCTGGTTGCCTCCCGGCGACTGGTCAATCGGCTTGACCCCAGACAGCTTTTGCAGATAATTTTCAAATGCCAGAGCGGGCGTCTGGCCAAGGCCAACCTGGTGGGTTCCGGTTGCCGATGCGGCGCCAACTGCGCCAACGACGTCGACTTGCTTGCCGCCTGTGCTGGTAAAAGCGGGAATGAAATAGATTTCATAATCGCCAACTTTGTAGAGGCTTATCTCGCCAATTGAAGGGCTGGTATCACCGAAGAGGATCTTTTTGGCTTCTTTGTATTCGGCGCTCCCTGTAAAAGTGGTCTTTGCAGTCGGAGGGCTGATGAACGCTATCGACGAATCTGCAGGCATCGAGTAAAAAGTCATCTTGCCCAGATGTTCAAGATCGTTTTGAAAGACCATGTACCCAACAAGATTGCTTGACTGCGGCTCTTTCAGCTGGAGCGACTGGAATCCGATGAACTCGGGGCTTTCGAATCCCTGTGGCTTGGCGAACCCATAGCGCGGTTCAAGTTCACCAGATTCGCCGGCGACTTTGTAAAGGTCTTTTGTTTCAGTGAACGCGCCGGGGTCGGTGACGTGGTAAGTGTTAAATTTTGAAATCTGCCAAATGAACATTTCTTCTGGGTACCTTATCTGACCTGCAAGCCATGCTGGCACTTCTCTTGTGGCGCCTGTCTCCTCGTACTGATTGAGAAACATTTCTGAAAAATAGTCGTCTCCAGTCACGATGATTTGCACTGTGCCATCGTAGGAGTCGATGAGTGAATAGCCGACGAGCTGGAGCATAAAGCTGGATGAAGT
>JANWHJ010000051.1 GCA_025450475.1 Nitrososphaera sp. | reverse complement strand
CTAATTGATCCTTTTGCAGTACTTTCAACTAATTTTATTATGCCTGCTGCAGCGGATGGCGGAGCAAGATCTGAACTCAGATGAGCATAAGGGTAGACCAAGAGCCGTTTGCTCTTGACAATATCAAGATACTTTCTTATCTCATCGACTGCCGACTTTGCGACACTTTCATCGTCCCCGTTTTCTACTGCGACATAAGCCACCACCAAGTCTTCGAGCCTTACCTTGGACTTTGACATGATGTCTTCTGCGTCCCTGATCTCTTTTTCAATCGGCTCGTATTCGATAAAATCTGAATGGAGAAGCAGCAGTCGCATATTCTATCCCAAACACAAATCTAATTTAAGCCCATCTGGCCCTCTCGTTGTCCCTGTCTTGCTTGGTGAGCTTTTTCCATTCCTTGTAGTGATCCCTGCAAAGGTAAACGCGCTTGCTGCCAGCCAAGCCCATATCAGGAGCCATGCTTGCCTTGGACCCGCTCATCGAGCGTTCTGCTGGATTAGGGCAGCCGCTAAGGCTGCAGTTGACGCCCTTGTCCACACGGCCCATTCTGGCATGAGGTTTAATTCCTACCTATAAAAAGCTGACTGGGTTAGCTTTTTACTGAACTCGCCTCCAATTATCGACGGTTGCCATACAGCGATCCGCTTTGCAACAAATGTCTTCACCCGCTAGACCTACATTCACAATTGGTATCAAAATTGCCAGAAAACGGCGAGATAAGGCGATGCAGCGTTGCCATCTGCCCCTGCCTGGTGACCTTCAGAGAAGAGGTGGGCAGGAAAAAGGCAAATTAAGGTTCAATAGCCGGCAAAACTTATAACGATCATTTCAGTCGGTTAATCCCAGATATATGTCCGAAGACGACAATTTTGAGGAAGAATTCGACGAAGATGATGATGACGAGTTTGGTGACGATGACGAAAGCGACGAGTAGCTAGACCCTCAGGCCAAAAGTCTCAGCAAATCCCTTGAACTCGCTATACGCCTTTAGAAATTCAATACCTTTTTCGCTTATCTTGTATTTTGCAGAATCTTCATACAATAGGCCGGACTGCGTCAGCGTTGAAACCATCGAGCTGAGCCTCTGGTGCGGCACGTTTGCCTTCCGGATTAGATGCGTGACGGTAGCGCCACTCTCATACCCCTCGTAGCTGTACTGCCTTGCAGTGGACAATATGTCGGCTATTATGCTGACGTGAGTCCTATAGCCCGCTGCCAACCTGCGAATTCATTCTCCCTAGTCCACTTGCCAGCCCAAACTTTGAGAATGGGATAAAAATGAGTCCAAACCCGGCCACCTTGATCAACAGCGCCGCGATGTAGAACGAGTATGGATAGATAAATTCATACCACGACATGAGTTCTGCCCCTGCAAGCATCCCCAGCCCAGAACCTATCATGAGAGTACTGGATTTCCTGCTCTGCATGTACGATGCCATTGTTTCAATTGACACATATACTAATAGAATAAAAGAAATTGACCTGACGAGATGTTCTATTGAATTTCCCGGAATGACAAAGCCCGTGACAGCAAGGGGGAGGAGCAGGAAGTACTTTGGTGGGGCAAGGTCAAAGCTCTTGAGGCTATGAGAGAAGGCGATGAAAAAGTAGCCTAACGCCTGTGCCGCCAACCCTGCGGTAGTTAGGACCTGGGAATAGCTCCCGGCAAATAGGCCGCCTGCGATGAGGGCAAAGCCGAGGGATATCGAGGCAAATGCAAAAGTGAGACGTAAAAGGTTTGGACTAGCCACTGTAGAGTATCCCGAATAGGCGAACCTGCCTATGAACGCAGAGATCCCAAGCCCCAGCAAGTTCATTGGCAGCTCGAAGAGAATTTCTACCAACAGGGTTGTGGAGAGTTTTCCAATTTTTAACTCTATTTGTAGTCTGAAAGCACGTCACGATATCGTGCATCCTTGTAGGCAATGTACTTCACGTATTCGCCGTAGGTCATGTCAAAAGAGCAGGCCGCGCACTTTACAGTCGAGAAATTGTCTGCTAGCTCTGCAATGCCTTTGCAGTCTGGACAGCGAACCTTCACGTGTAAATTTGGCTGTTAAAAGTATAATAAGGTTATCCAGATTCGGGCCACTTTTGGAAATAGGTTCATAAACCTAGACGTTCCTATATAATGCATGGATAGCACCCTTAGGCCGGTCTTGAAGCGCCAATTGCTGGTAATTGGCGCGAGTTTGGGGGCCGGGTTGGTGTTCACCTACTTTTTCGGCTTTTTCATTGGCCTTGCTGTGAACATCGCTGTGATGGTCGCCATGATATTCTACATTAGGAGGAAGCAACTGGGGGCGCTCAGGTCGTTTGGTTTTGGCAGCGATTCAAGCCTGGGATATGGAAGCAATAAGATAAAGTACATCTGCCTGTCGTGTGGCGCTGAAGTCAAGGGTGCAAAGTGTGGCAGCTGCGGTTCAAACATGAAAAAGCCGCTATTTTAGAGGTTCGCTGTTTGAACATGCCTATTAACTTCCTTTGAATTATGGTACGAAGTAGTTAGATGAAATATTATTCTTGAATATCTTGCAGATTTTCATGTTCTTAATCCAACCTACAGCTGTGGAGTTTTCCACAACCTACACAACTTATTAAAAGCAACAAACATCAACTCTGCAGATGAGCAAGACCTGCTTAAAATGCGGCAAGGCAATTGAAGAGGCCGTCGACGACCCGGCAGCAGAAAAATACCCAGCGTGTGCGGCATGCTGGAAAGAGTGGACCACCTATGCTGTTATGGTGATGAATGAGATGAGGCTTGACATGTCGCTTCTGGATCACAGGAAGGCTTTACGCAAGTACGAGCGCGCGTTCTTTGGGCTTGAAAAGGGCATTGGTGAAATAGAGAAAAAGCCTGACAATCCTGAAGGGCATCAAGGGCACCAACATTGATCATTTAAGACCGACGGCTTTCAACGAGTCCTCCGGGACCATCTCTAGTATTTCGTTCCTGTTTGGAAGCGAAAACAGTACTTCATGAAGCGAGTCGGCGATGCGCTCACGCTGCTTCTGGTCAAGCGTCATGAACGTTGCCGTCAACGATTTGAAATCAAGTTTTTCAATCGAAAGAGGGCTAGACAGGATTTGTAGGCAGTATGTCTGGAACATTGTAGCCCTCTTTTCCGCGTCAAGTTCTGACAATATTTCAAGCCATGTGCGAAAGAGCACCGAGAGCTTGCTCGGATCTATCGTGGGTGCCGCGGACAGGGCTAGAGCGATGGTTTCGCGTTTATCATCATCGCTCATCATATAGAATTCCTTTAGCCTACTTTGTAACATTGGCTTTCGCAGAAAGTCTGGCAGGTTTGCAAGTATCTGGATTATGTTGCCGGCGGCGTTGCTCACCGCATCTCTACGCATAAGGAGGAATTTATCTTGTGTTGCGAGGATGGATTAAATAACGTCGCAACGCGGGAGAACCGGTATGCCATGCCTCGTGACAGTTGGCGGATTCTATGGCGACGAGGGGAAAGGCAAGATTATCGCTTATTTGGCAAGAAAGGACAGCCCTGTAATCGCAGTCAGGGGCGGCGTGGGTCCAAACGCGGGCCACACTTTTACTTTTGAAGGCAAGGAGTACAAGGTGCGTATGCTGCCAAGCGCTGGGTTGAGCCCCGCAACCAGGCTACTGATCGGGGCGGGGGTGCTTGTCAACCCGGAGATTCTGCTAAAGGAAATAGCAATGTTCCAGGCCGACGACCGGACTTTTGTTGACGCCCAGTGCGGCATAATTGAGCAGTCACACATTGATCGCGACAAGGGCGAGGACCACCTAAAGATCAAGGTGGGCACTACAGGTACCGGAACCGGCCCGGCAAACGCCGACAGGGCGCTGCGGAAGCTAAAGCTTGCCAAGGACATCCCCGAGCTCTCGCTTTACATCGAAGATGTCAGCAACTCCGTCAACTATGCTCTTGAAAGCAACGAGAAAGTGCTTGTGGAAGGCACTCAGGGCACATATCTTTCATTGTTCCACGGGGGCTATCCCTACGTCACTTCGAAGGATGTGACTGCGTCCGGCATCTGCTCTGACATTGGAATCGGGCCGAAAAAAGTCGACGAAGTGCTCGTGGTGTTCAAAGCCTACGTCACCCGCGTAGGCGGCGGGCCGCTCCAGAACGAAATAAGCGAAGAGGAGGCTAAAAAGCGCGGCTGGTTGGAATTTGGCAGTGTGACCGGCAGGCAGAGGAGATCGTCGCCCTTCAGTATGGACCTTGCCAAGAAGGCGATCAGGATCAACAGCGCGACGCAGCTGGCTGTGACCAAGCTTGACATCCTTTACCCGGACAGCGCGGGTGTGAAGGAATATGTGAAGCTGCCTCTAGAGGCAAAAAAGTTCATCGAGAATATAGAGGGCGAGACCGGGCTGAAGGTGACTCTTATAGGCACAGGGCCGGATCTTTACGACGTAGTTGACCGCCGATCATAGCCGGCTACGAGGGCTTTGACGATGTCCCTGCATGACCGCAGGTCGCGGAGGAGCTTTCTCTTCTCTGAAGACAGGTCGATTCGCTCTAACAATGATCTTGCTTCAGCTATGTTGATTGATTTTTTGGCAGGCTTTTCCGGTGGAGCTTCTCCCTCAATCTTGTACCTCAGTTTCAAATCCATGATGGCGTATTCCAACGCGACGTAGGTGCGCCAGAGCGATGTCTTGTTGGGTTCGCCTGCGACAATCGCCTTGGCCTGGTCCACTAGCTCACTCACCCTATCCAAATTGCGATGACTTTAATATCGCAGGTATTAACAGTATTGCGATTTGCCGCTAAAAGCCCCCTGCTACATTGCACTGGCAGGTCTGAAGGACTTTGGCAGGTTGGTCTGCGCGTTGGAGCGGACTCCTCTCCCGGCATTCTTGCTCCAGTTCAATAAACGCGATGTGTTGGCGGCCCAGACCGACATAATCAACGGAAGGCCGGTCATCTATTACGCTGAACACGACTCAAAGGACGGCCAGTACCTCGCTTACCGGGTGAGCAACGGGATCGAGGAAGTGCTGCTCGCCGGCTCGGTAGACAACCCCACTTTCATGTATTCGCCGATCCTGAAGGTGGACAGGTTTCCGCGCGCGCTCTCGAGATCCGCAAAGGTTGACAAGAAATCAGGCTACACCGTCATAAAGCTGAAGGATTTGGCGAGCCTTGCAAAGGTGGGTGCCTACAAGACCATTTACGACGAGCCGCCGCTGCCGCTCTTCCTTTTCAAGGAGCGCGGTGACAAGTTGATCCTTGGCGCGACAATGAGCGCAAGCGATAATGAAACTATATCGTACTTTTACTACATCACGCTGGACGAAGAGCCAAAGGAGCCGTTCCTGCGCTATTCGAGCCAGCGGACCGAGCAGCCGGCGTTCTCAGCAAGGCTCGATGAGCACGGCTACGTCTACCTCAAGGTGATAAGGCTTGCGGCAGACCACCCGCTGGTAAAGACCTATGACTAGGCCATTCCGTGAAAGAATCTCCAGAGCTGCGACAGCTAAACAGAGCCCGGTGGTGCTAGCGCTTGACCCGCCGGCTTACAAACGCGACCTGCAAGAGTTTGCAGCAAAAACAATCCGCGCGGTCGAGCAGCACGTTTGCGCTATAAAGATGAACTTCCATCTGATCCTACCGCTATCGGAGCTTGAAATATCGCGGATAAACAAGCTCGTGCATTCGTGTGGCCTGCAGTCAATTGCAGACATCAAGCTCAACGACATTGAAAACACGAACAAAGTCGCCGTCGATCATCTGGCAAGGATGGGCTTTGATGCCGTAATAGCAAATCCCTTCATCGGTAAGGGCGGGCTTGGCGCACTTGTCAAAAGGGCGCACAAGTTAAACGCAGGCGTCATTGCGCTGGTCTATATGAGCCACCCCGGGGCAAAGGAAGGATTTGGCCTCGAGGTAGGAGGCCGCGGCCTGTACAAGGAGTTCCTAGAAAGGGCGGACGACGCTGGCGCGGATGGCATAGTGGTTGGCGCGACCCAGCTCGAGATCTTGAAGGAGGGGTCAAGACAGCTGCCGGTGTATTCGCCCGGCATTGGGGCACAGGGCGGCGACGCGGTCGAGGCGCTTAGGAGCGGCGCCGACTATTTGATGATCGGTAGATCGATAGTTGAAGCCAGGCAGCCTGCCAAGATCGCAAAAGAAATCCAAGATAAAATTTTATCTGTACGCAAGCGACCGCTGCTGTAGATAATCTTTTGCAGCCGACAGCAGG
>JANWHJ010000050.1 GCA_025450475.1 Nitrososphaera sp. | reverse complement strand
ATATAGGTTTCAGCCAGTGTCCATTCCAGAAACCTTGGCCTATCGCGGTTTATCCTCAGTTTCCCGAGGTTATCCACGTCCCCTGGGCATGTTGACTACGTGTTACTGAGCCGTATGCCACGCATTGCTGCGTTGACTCGCATGGCTTAGTCCCACTCTGATAGCAGTCGGGTCCGGCAGGATCAACCGGAGTCAATCCTTTTAATTAAAGAGTACGGCCGGACAACCTTGTTATTGTGCGGGTCGTATTAGGGTGTTCGTGTGACCTATGTCAGATCCAATGTTTGCATCGGATCTCCATTTTATGAGCGCAACTGGAGGTCAGTGAATCACAAAATGGCACTAAGACCAAACATCATCACCGACGCCGCCTTTAACGTTACGTTCGCTTTTTTGCTTTGCAAATTACTGATATAAACCTTTGCTCAAACCGCGGTACATGAGAAAGAAAAGATTGTGATCATACTCTTACTCAGTACACGGACCAACGTCTGTCTGGATTTCTTGATCGTCTTTGCCACATTCCTATTTTCTTTTTTTTCAAACATGGGTAATTCATTGCTAATTAATCCTTCGAATCTTTTTTTAATGATGAAATTGTAAGAAATAGCGACGTTACTACCAATATGATTGCGGTCGGCGGGACTGGTATTTACCAGCACACCCCCGCCGGCCGAACATCCGAGTTATTCCTTTTTTCGATTCATGTGAAGAAGAAAGTCACATCCTTCACATGAATAGAGTAACGTATCTGATTCAGAGAATAGACGCTCCATGATTCAATGTCCCTTCTGCGACAGGTTTTGTCAGGATTGTATGGCAGTAGCCAAACACGTCATCACCAACAGAGAACATCTGAACTTCAATTTAGTAACACTCGAATCCATGACACGCAAGAGGCAAATTGACTGGATGGGTGAAGGTGGTCTTGCTGTTATTAACAAGGCACCGGTAAAAGAATGCGGGCAACAGCAGAACCTAAAATCCAATGCCTGCGAGTTGCCTGCTTCTTGCTGGCACTAATATTTTCAACTTCCGTTAGAATTTCCCACAATCTCTATATAGCATTCAGCCACAAATTCAACCGGTGCAGGAAAGCCGCCGCAAGCCGAACAAGCTCGCACAAGAGTCTAGCCCCTACCTTTTGCAGCATGCCTACAATCCAGTCGACTGGCACCCGTGGGGAGAGGAGGCGTTAAAGCTCGCGAAAAAGGAGGACAAGCCCATTTTCCTTAGCGTCGGCTACAGCGCGTGCCACTGGTGTCACGTTATGGCACATGAATCCTTCGAAGACGAGGAAGTAGCAAAGATAATGAACGAGCACTTCGTTAACATCAAGGTTGACAGGGAAGAGCGGCCTGATCTGGATGACATTTATCAGCGCGTTTGCCAGCTTGCGACCGGGACCGGAGGCTGGCCGCTGTCTGCGTTCTTAACCTCGGAACAAAAGCCGTTCTACGTCGGCACTTACTTTCCAAAGGAAGGCGGCCACTACAACATGCCAGGGTTCAAGACGATCCTGCTCCAGCTTGCCACGGCTTACAAGAACAAGAAACACGAAATAGAGACAGCAAGTGGCGAGTTCATGGGCGCCTTGGTGCAGACATCAAGGGATGTTGTCCAAAGCGCGGCAGACAATGCGAGCCTCGAGCGCTCCATAATTGATGAGGCGGCAATGGGTCTGCTCCAAATGGGCGATTCGTTATACGGTGGCTTTGGACAGGCACCAAAGTTCCCCAATGCTTCGAACCTTATGTTTCTACTGCGATACTATGACATATCTGGAATTAACCGGTTCAAGGATTTCGTCGCGTTTACTGCTGACAAGATGGCCTCGGGCGGCATTCACGATCAGCTGGGCGGCGGTTTTGCACGCTATGCTACGGACCAGAAGTGGCTCGTCCCACACTTTGAAAAGATGTTGTACGACAACGCCCTGCTTGCTCAGCTTTACTCTGAGCTCTACCAGATTACAAAGGATGAAAAATATGTTCAGATAACAAGAAAAACGCTGGATTTTGTGGCGCGGGAAATGACACACCCCGAAGGTGGGTTCTTTTCCGCACAGGACGCCGATTCAGAAGGGGAAGAAGGCAAGTTCTACGTCTGGCACAAGAAAGAGATCGCCTCAATATTAGTCGACTCGGTTGCAACTGACATTTTCTGCGAACACTACGGAGTGACTGAAGGGGGCAACTTCGAGGGCAACAATATTCTCAACATCAGGATGCCCTTGGCAAATATTGGCCTGCGGTACGGCAAGACACCAAAGCAGGCGGAGCAGTTACTCTCAGACGCGTCTGCCAAACTCTTTTCGGCAAGGGAAAAGAGGATCCGGCCAGGGAGAGACGAAAAGGTACTGACGTCGTGGAACGGGCTGATGATCTCCGGATTTGCGAAAGGCTACGGAATTACCGGCGACAGCAACTATCTCCAGGCGGCTAGGAATGCCTTTCAATTCATCGAAACGAAAATTGCCAGCAGCGACGGAAGACTACAGCGCACATACAAGGACGGCAAGGCAAAGTTGAACGCCTACCTTGACGACTATGCGTTCTACGTCAACGGACTTTTAGACCTCTTTTCAGTTGACTCGAAGTCGGAATACTTGGAGAAAACGATCGAGTACACCAACTTTATGCTAAAACATTTCTGGGATGAAAATGAAGCCAACCTGTTCTTCACATCAGATGACCACGAGAAGCTGATAGTAAGGACCAAGAACTTCTACGATCTTGCGATCCCAAGCGGCAACTCTGTAGCCGCATCGAATCTGCTTCGGCTTTACCACTACACACAGGACAACAGATACCTTGATCGGGCAGTCAAGATAATGAAGGCAGGTGCGCGGCCGGCTGCCGAAAATCCATTTGGGTTCGGCCAGATGCTGAATGCTATCTACCTTTACGTGAAAAAACCGGTAGAAGTATCTGTAATCGCTGATGGCAAATCTGACATCGCGGAATGGCTCAGCAGGCAATTTGTCCCAGATGGCATTAACGCGATCGTGAGCACAAGCGAATTACCCTCGCTCCAGAAATATGCCTACTTTAAGGGGCGCAGGGCAGACAACGGGACTGCGTTTGTCTGCAGGAACTTTACCTGCTCACTCCCTATAAGATCGCAAAAAGAGCTAGAAAAACACCTCACGGCTTCTTGATCTCGATCATCAATCTTTCGCCAACCCGTGGACTGCCCATTTTCTCGTAGCGCTTTTTTGGCATTGTTATCTGGATCATAGTCTGGGAGTAACTCTTTACTAAGGTCTGTGGCTGCGACCTCAGGATCGCTTCCAGTATGGGCTTTATCTGCTCTTTGACTTCCTTGTCTGTTATCGCCCTGTCTATGGCTTCTAACATCATTTGCTGCTGCGACACTGCTTCAAGTTCAACATCCTCGCTCAATGCAAGGTTTACGTTGATGCCTGTGTCTGTCATCTGGTTTATTCTGTACCTGAATGGCTCGTCTTGCATGGTCCTGCTTCGTAGGCGGCCACTAAAATTTGCTGCTGTCACTAGCTATAGGACTCTTGTTCTCGGAGGTCCTACTGATTCTCTGTTAAGTATATCAAGAATCCTGAAATGCTCGCAGATTCGACAACATTGACAACAAATATCGAAGCGTCCAGACACTGCGACAGAACGAACGAACAGCCTTACAACCGCGTAGATCACTGCAGTTCCCATTACTACTATGCGGCCAACCACACAGTAATGTATGGTCTTCCTGCCAATGGTCATATGATGGCAACAGCCGTATGACTTTTAATGGCAAGACGGTTACCATGACACTGTGCAGCTGGTAAAGAAATACGAAATACACTCAAAGCAACGCATAATCGACTTTCTCAACGGCCAGCCGACTGGTAGGGTGGCGTCGATCGACAAAGACGGCTTCCCGCAAGTGATACCGATGAATTTTGTTTACTACAATAACGCTATTTATATGCATTCGCACCCCTTTGGTGAGAAGCTTGACAACCTCAGACGCAATCAGAACGTTGGTTTTGAAGTTGATCAGCATGTCTGCTTTATGCCGTCATATTACTTCCACCCGACAGACGCGTCGCAAGCGGACACGTTGTACATAAGCGTGGTAATAAAGGGCAAGGCGGAAATTATTCAAGAGAGAAATGAAAAGGCAAGCGCGCTCAACGCACTGATGGAAAAATATCAGAAGGAAGGCAGGTATGAACCTCTTGACGCAGACATGCCGGTCGTGGATGAAGTAGCGATAATCAAGATCGTGCCTAAAGACATGCGCGGCAAGTATAAGATCGGGCAGCATTGGGCTAGGCCGTACCGACTAAAGATGGCTAAGCATATCGTCGAGCGGGAAGGGGTGGAAGGTGCAAGACCAGTCCTTGCGATAATGGGCGTCAATATATCGGCAGACGGGAACCTCGAGATCGAGCTAGACCCGGTGATGTAGGACGACTAAGTGCTTAATCCACACCGAGTTCTTTGACGATTTGTGTGACGCCTGCAAGCAGGAATATCTGGAAATGAAGGGTGCCGGCGAGCCTATTCTTGAGGATAAAAAGTACAAAGAATTTACCGAAGAGCGAGCAAAAAAGCTCTATGAAGACCTGATGTTACAATATTTGAAAAGTGGAGCAGACGAAATTGACGCGGATAGGAAATCCAGGGCAATCATAAGAAAACAGTGCAGCATCCGCGGGATGCCGTTTTGGTCCTGGGTTTGACTACTTTTTCTTGCCAGCTGCGCTCGGAAATATGATCTGGCCGACTTCCTTGTACATCTTTAGAAATTGCTTGCCTTTGTCAGTCGTGCGGTATTCGCGATTGGTCGCAATATGCTCGAGCAATCCCTTTTCTTCAAGGACAGCAAGGTATTCTTTTAGCTGCGGAAACGACAGGAAAGCCTTGTACATTATTTTGGTCTTGATCGCGCTTTCAAGTGCTATTTCAAGAATCGCCGCAGCGATGTCAGTCCGGCTTCTGTATTTCACGCCTCATGAAATGTAAGAGTTCAATAAAAACTTCACTAATAAATAACTAGTAAATATTTCCGGTAGCGCTATACTCCTTTTACCCCGATTGCTTCATTGCATGAATGTTTTGAAAGTCCACCGTCGAGTTGGTCAGCAACAATTTCCATTTATAGCCTTGTAAAGCGGGGCGCGTGCAAGAAAGAGCGGCAGCGACAACGCAGTCCCTTATTGAATGTCTACTTTCTGTTTTGCAGTGTCCCGTGCCCCCTGTTCGTCCAGCTTTCTTAGCTCGCTTTGTAGAAACTCCTTGTATTTGTCGCGCTCTGTCTGCGTCATTGAGTCGAGGTTCGAGCTGAGTGTTGAGCCTATCGAAGTCACCCTGTCGATGAGGTCCATTGCCATGAACTTGCCGACATTCCCGACACGCAGCATTACATCGATCTGTTTTTGGAGAATGTTGCCGAACGACTCAAGGTCAGAAGTGATCTCTAGACCCTTCTTTGTTATTGCGTATTTGCCGTCCTTTTCTTCAGTCACTAGGCCTTCTTCGAGCAGTCTTCCGAGCAGCGGGTAAATGAGGCCCGGTGAAGGTTTCCACTTGCCTCCACTCTGTACGGTTGCCTTGTCGATTATCTCTTTGCCAGTCATGGGTTGAACTTTGAGCAAGGAAAGAATGTATTGTCTTGAAAAGCCTCTAGGTATGGCACTCCCCACTCTCGATAGCCATTCTGAGATCATGTATCACTAGTAATATCGCTAGCGATATATAAGTTTATGCAACGAATCAGTTCTGCCTCACGTCGGTTTTATTCAATGCGGTCCTGTTATCCTCGAGTCGGATTCTGGCTTTTCAAACGGGTTCTCGCTAGACATCCTTTGTATCAACCCCAGCTTGTCGTTGACCTTGGTAGATTTCGCCGTATTTCGTGCTCATTTTTCATGAGGTCTGATAACGGCTTACCTTTTAGTAGATCTAACCACGGCAGTTCGAGAATGGTTTTTTTCCTCTGTTCAGATCTAATTTCAGTCGCATCAAAACCGGTTAGCTCTTTGACAAGTTTAGACGTGGAGATTGAATCTGAAGACTCACCCGATTTAATGTATCCTAAAGCATCTAACACATGATAGTCCATTAAGGCGCTGATGCCAAGTATTTTGTAGTCCTCCCTAGCCCTTAGACGGACCACTTCGCGGATATACTCCTCGCCACCCAAAATCTGAATCCGCTTCAAGAGGTTCTGATGTTTACTTGGAATGGAAGGAGTTCCAACGCCGCGCGACCGCCCAGCAATGTCTATCGTTTCGCCTTTACCGCCGTGCATCAGCCGCAAATGCCTATTGGCGATATATTTTCTTCCGGTTTGCTTTCCGCAAATACTACACCGGTAATTTAGTTCCATGAGTATGAGTGACTCATGAGCTACTCGAATAGTTTTTACGACCTATCCAAGAAATTCAAATCCCATTTGCATAGATTATGTCTATTCGGCAAGAGTCTGCTGACGATATTTACAGCCGCGAAATCATTCAATATGCAGATCCTGGGGCACATTTGACACGCAATTGCAGCAGTTGTCTACACCCAAAACTAATCAATTTCATTGACAGACCGTCTGCTTCGGCCGGTCTAGATATCAGCCAAGCGTTTTATAAAACACCATTCTATGTATGAAAAGTGGCCACAGAGCAGCTGTTTGTCAGCATCGTCATTATCTTGGTCGCCGCGAGGATTCTGGGTGAGCTCTTCCAGCGGGCAAAGCAGCCGCCTCTAGTTGGGGAGCTGCTCGCCGGAGTCATCATCGGGCCGTCGATACTGGGCCTGGTTATCCCAAGCCCTGATCTCCAGGTTCTCTCAAATCTTGCTGTATTCTTTTTGATGTTTCTAGCAGGCCTAGAGATGGATCCTCGGGAGATAAGGCGCGCCGGCAGGTCGGCTATCATTATTTCGATAATAGCGTTTCTTGTACCGCTATTGGCCGGCACATATGTATCGCTCCTATTCGGCCTTCAGAGCGTCCAGGCCCTTTTCATGGGTCTGCTATTGTCGATCACCGCGGTGCCGGTGAGCGCTATAGTGCTGATTCAGTTTGGAGTCTTGAACAGCCGGCTTGGCAACACCGTCATGACAGCTGCAATCGTCAACGACATCATGTCGCTAATGGTACTCGCTATCATTCTCCAAATCTCTGCAAACGGGGGAAGTGGCCAGCTCAACTTTGGCGACCTTGCGTCGTCCGCGATAAAGATAGCCGCGTTTCTTGGTGGCATATTCCTCTTTGATATACTATTCAGGAAAAGCGCCGGCTGGTTGCCAGGAAGGATCGAGCCCTTTTT
>JANWHJ010000049.1 GCA_025450475.1 Nitrososphaera sp. | reverse complement strand
GTCTTCATGGAGGCCTTCCAAAGAGTCGATGGTGATATCAGAGCCACGTTTGAAAAGATGACAGGAGGCACGGCGTGGCTCGACATAGAAAATCCAGCTGACATTTTCTCCAGCGGCGTAATGCTGCTCGCGCGCTTTCCCGGGAAGACTGTCCCGCGTGAGTCCACCGCCCTATCAGGCGGCGAAAAGACGATTGCCGCAACTGTGTTCCTTCTATCGCTCCAGTCGCTCAAGCCCTCGCCATTCTACCTAATGGACGAGGTTGACGCACATCTTGACGCGCAAAATACGGAGCGACTGTCCAAAGTACTGTTCGAGCGCTCAAAAGACAACCAGATAATAATGGTCACCTTGAAAGATTCCACGGTGGCAAAGGCGGCCCTCATTTACGGCGTGTACCCGAGGGAAGGGGCCTCGCAGGTCGTGAAATACAAGAACCCAACGCAGGTGTCCCTCGCCCAAATTAGCAGCGAAAACAAGGCGTAAATAGAGATGGCGGCCATCATCCCAAAGTGCAGATAGACCTCCAGAAGCCAAAGAGGCTGCTGACGCTGTCACTTGCAGTCACCGCTGCCATAGCGGTCGTTGAAGCCGCAAGTGGCTTTTTGAGTAACAGTATTTCACTTGTTGGTGACGCCGTGCACATGTTCACTGACGTCACTGCGATCGCGCTAAGTCTATTTGCTTTAACGATGGCCGCAAGGAGCCATTCCGGCGCAATGACGTTTGGCTATCACAGGGCCGAAGTGCTCGCTGCGTTCGCAAACGGGGTAGCATTGGCAGGTGTTTCAGTGTGGGTGCTATATGAGGCCTTACTGCGGGTAATGTCTCCGCGCGAGATAGACGCGCCTCTCATGCTCGTTGCGGCCGGTATCGGCCTTGTAGGCAATCTTGTGGTGATGTTCCTCCTAAAGCACCATGTCGGTAGGAGCATCAACGTCCAGAGCGCGTTCGTACACGTGGTCTATGACGCTGTGTCGTCTGTAGCGGTCATCCTTACAGGATTTGTTGCCTTTTACACGGGCATCACAATCATAGACCCGTTTGCTGCATTCCTGATAGCGGGGCTTATAGCAAGGAGCGCCTACGCCATTGTGAGAAGCAGCATTCACATACTGCTTGAGGGCGCGCCCCGCGAGCTTGACCTACAGCAAGTTATTGCCACCTTGAAGCAGATTGACGGGGTAGTCGACGTCCACGACCTGCACGTATGGACCATTTCAACAGGCATGGACGCGCTGAGTGGCCACGTGGTCGTGCGCGATCAAATGCTAAGCCAGTTGAGCAGGATGCTGGCCGACATCACTAGGGTGCTAGCCGAGCGGTACGGCATCATACATACGACAATACAGCTGGAACACGAACGTGAAATATCTTTCAAGCGGACGACAACCAAGAGTTAGTTTAGCTTTGACTATCAGACGGTCTCACAAAAAATGCAGTTGTTCAATTTACAGTTCGTCTATGTGAAATTTCGACATGCAGCCGGTGCATTCATAGATCTCGTCTCCGACTTGGCCGGACACGTTGAACTTTACAATAGTGGTGCATTTTGGACAGCGTCCATCCACTCTCCGGGACTTCCTTGCCGGCCTGGCAAGCGTTTTTCTCCTTCTGCTACCCATATACGGGCAAAGAGAAGACACACCGTTTTATAAATGAAGGTTCAGTTATTATTATATTGCTTTGACTCAATAAAACAGTCATGCTCTTGCCCGAAAATTGCTCCGCCAAGGTTGAGGGAATTGAGTGCCAACTGGCCCCTTCATACGTCGTGTCCGTAAAGTCGCATGAAGGCGAATACATGCTCGCGGTCGTTTGTGATGACCACAAAGGCGGAATTGAAAAGCGGCTTGTTGAAATGCAGAAGGAGAATAGGATACCGCAGGGTAACATACACTTCCAGCCAGTCAAGGCCGTAGTGACCGACTGCGTCATGGGAATCAACGACGATTACATTGAGCTGGAATCAAAGAGAAATATTGAATCTGACAGAAAGATCCTCTAGGATTACTTATTGTCGCTGTCTTTGTTGTCGCCGCGATCTTCGAGCGCCCAGGGGAACCACCTTCCAATTAATTTAGCCCAGTCTATCTTTAGCGAATAGTAAATAGTGACCGCAAGCAAACCGATGCTCACTGCCGCACCTACATACAGCCAAGTGGGGTCGGTCGTCTCTCGAAGTATGTTTTCGACAAACGGCCTGCCGAGAAATATCGAGCTCCACACTATCGCTTCGTTCATCACGAATTTGCCGGCGAACGTAGCAGTTGCAAATTTCCAGGGGCTGTACTTGGCAAAGCCGAGCGGTATGTAAACTAGATCATCAGGTATCGGCGTAGCCGCCGCAATGAATGCGGCAGGCCATCCATACCTGCTAACTAGCCTTTGCAGCGGGAGCATCCTTTGTTTTCGCATGTCGCTCAAGACTTTCCGCCCGTAATAGCTGGCAAAGAATATTATCATCTTTGCCGCAACTACGGCCGCTGCACTAACAATTGCGATCAGATGAGGGTTGAAATTGTTGTTGAATGAAGCGGTAATGAGAATAGGAAAATATGGGATTGGTATGAATGGTATAAGGCTACCTACAAAACTGATTATGAAAATGCCAAGATATCCGAGCTCGGGGTCAAATGGGAAGAGGTCTCCAAGGGCTACCAACTAGTACGCCCTTGCAAATATCGCTGCCTTCTTGGCTTCCTCCCCGCAATAGATGCACTTTGCAGGTTTACCCCTCTGGTCAAAGGGAAGCACTCTGATGTCTGCCCCAGTCTCATCTTTAATTTTCTTTTCGCACTCCACCTTCTCGCACCAGCCGGCCACGACAAACCCACCTCTTTCCTCGACTATTGATTTGAATTCGGAGTATGTGGAAGGCCGGAAATTGTTTTCATTTAGAAATAGCTTCGCCCTTGTCAGTAGGTTTTCCTGAATCGTGGCAAGGAGGGAGCTTGCTGCTTCTACCAGCTTTGGGCGGTCACAAGGGATCTTTTCTTTGGTGTCACGCCTAACGAATTCCACCTGACCCTTTTCAATGTCCCTCAACCCGATGTTAATTCGGAGCGGCACACCTTTCATCTCCCATTCGTTGAACTTCCACCCCGATGTGTATTCGTCGCGACCGTCCATGTGTGTGCGGATGCCGGCCTTTTTCAAATCTGATTCTATTTCGCGGGCCTTTTCCTTGACACCTTCGGCATCCTTGTCTTTGTGTATCGGGACTATCACCACTTGAATCGGAGCGACCTTTGGCGGCAGGACCAATCCTTTGTCATCGCCGTGAACCATTATCAGTGCGCCAATTAGACGCCATGATACGCCCCACGAAGTCTGCCACGCAAAGTGTTCCTTGGTGTCTTTCCCCAAGTACTTTATGTCAAAAGGCTTTGAAAAGTTCTGCCCAAGGTGGTGCGACGTCCCCATCTGAAGTCCCCTCCCGTCCGACATCAGCCCTTCAAGGGAAGTTGTGTATTTTGCCCCTACAAACTTTTCGCTATCGCTCTTGAACCCTGTCACCACCGGCACAGCAAGGTAATTCTCTATCAGGTCCTTGTAGATGTCGAGTATCGTCATTACCTCCTTCTCCGCCTCCTCCTCGGTTGCATGGACGGTGTGTCCCTCTTGCCACAAAAACTCAGATGTCCTAATGAAAGGCTTTGTCGCCTTGATCTCTGCTCTAAGCGCAGTGTTCCAGAAATTGATCTTTAGTGGGAGATCCCGATAGCTCGTTATCCACTTTGCAAAAATAGAGTACGCAAGCGTTTCAGAAGTTGGCCTAAGCGCCAGCCTTTCACCGATGTCTTTGTCGCCGGCCTTCGTTACCCAGAACACTTCCGGCGTAAAGCCCGCAAAGTGGTCTTCTTCCTTTGAAAGGAGACTTTCAGGTATCAACACAGGCAGAAAACCGTTCTGGTGGCCGCTCTCCTTGAACCGCTTGTCAAGGATTTCTCTTATAGACTCCCATATCGCGTACCCGTACGGAGGGAGAACAATGAAACCCTTGACTGGAGCATAGTCAGCGAGCCCGGCCTTGAGGACGGCCTGGGTGTACCATTCGCTGAAATCCTCGTTCTTCTTGACGGTAAGGCCTGCTGATTCCTTGGGGTGCAAACTCACGCTTGACAATTGCACAACTAGTAGGATTTATGAAGTTTATGCGCAACCAACACCCTGTGGCTTTGACAAAAGCTCACCATCCTATGGCCCTCCTACAGCTTTCAAATTCGTTTGGTGGCAAGTGGAACCCCCTGACACTTACCCTGCTAACGGCGATCTAGGCCACCTTGTCTATCGGAAATAAGGCTCGTATGCAGTTGCCACCTATCTTTGAGATTGTAGCACGCGACATGAGCAGATGTCACAGGTTTACCAGTCAAGATTTGAAAGGACGTACTAGAGCGGGTCGCCCTTGCAAAAAACCTGCCCCGAAACTCTGCTAAAATAGTTCTTGCAGACGTAGCATTGGAGGAATCCGACCTCTTTTTTCAAGACAGGACAATCGACCGACTCTAGTTTCATGCGCTTGATCATCTTAGGGCTGACCCCTTTTATCTTCAGCTTGCCCTTATCGTCCATCATTCCAGAGCTCTGGAGTTCGGCTTTGGCTTGATCTGTCATCTTGATGGGCTTTTCCACCTGCTTGATCGCAACGAGGTATTTGACGCCTTCAGGGAGGGCTTCGGTCATTGCAGCAAAATTGCGCGGCGCTTCTATATGACCCTTTGGGAATTATGCGAAATCAGTGATCTTTGTTTGCCCCTTGAAAGCACGCCACAGCCTGCTATTTTGCACAATTTCCTTCCTTGATACCGACATACCGGCGACGGCAAACGACACTGCTTGTTCAAAGTTTTCAAATTCTTGAGCCGGTTTTTTCAGGGCTTCTCTTACGCCCTCCCTTATCTGCCATACCCCAAGCGGCATAATGTACTCCGGGTGTATTTCGCGGAGGACGAGCGCGGCCGCCTTGCGCTGGCGGTTCGCCAGGTGCTCGGCCACCGCAAGCCTGGCGGCGAAATATGCGCCCGCGATGGC
>JANWHJ010000048.1 GCA_025450475.1 Nitrososphaera sp. | reverse complement strand
TGTCTGAGGGGAAGTTGCCCCTAGTACGAGAGGAACAGGGCATCGCAGCCTCTGGTTTATCAGCTGTCCGACAGGGCACGCTGAGCAGCTAAGCTGCTTAGGATAAGTCCTGAAAGCATCTAAGGACGAAGCCTTTCCCGAGAAAAGACAGCCTTCCGTAAGGAGAAGGGCGGCCATAGAAGATGGCGTTGATGGGATGGAGGTGTACGCACCAAGCTTCGGCGAGGTGTTCAGCCTGCCATTCCCAATAGCCCAACGCACTAGAACTTGGATTGTTTGTGCCACCTTAATTGGTGGTTTGCCACTGGTATGGTGGCAACAAAGCACCATTTTTGAAGTTGCGGCTCCGGAAATACGTATTGAACAATTGTAAAGTTTTGTGATCCTTTGCACGATGGCCAGCGCCATTTTAAACAACCATTAAATCTGGGTCCCAAAAGCTCATTGTAAGTTAATGTCCATATGCATTTCTCACAAGGAGGACGCTGACGGCGTTTGCTCCGCGACGATGATAAAGGCAGCGTTTGAGGTGCAAAAGGTTATCCTTGTTGATTATGCCAACCTTATCTACAAGCTGGAAAAAGTCGCCGGGTCTGAAGATAAGATCGAACAGCTATTCATATGCGACCTGGGGCTGTCTAAAAAGAACGAGCAGAAATTCGTTGAGCTGCTCGGCAAGATTGTCTCTGCAGGGACCGAAGTAACCTACATCGACCATCACGACATCAGCAAAGAGATCGTTCAGGCGCTGAAAAAGACAGGCGTAACACTAATTCACACAATCGAAGAGTGCACTAGCACCCAGGTTTTTTGGAAATACAGGAAAAAGCTGCCCGAGCACGCGGCATTTTTCGCGGCGATGGGCGCGCTCACCGACTATATGGAGGCCAAGCCTGTGGCTTCCACCATCGTGCCAAGGTTTGACAGACAGTTCTTGATGTTGGAGTCGACCGCGCTTTCATACATGATTTCTGCTAGCCAGCATGAAGACGACTTTCTCATCAAAATAGTTGACACTCTGGCGAAGATGAAGTATCCCCACGACATCAAAGGAGGCTTTGAAATCGCCGAAAAATACGCTAAAAAGGTGGCAAACGCGGTCGATTCGATAAAAGGGTCGGTGGTAAAGTTGGATAACATAGCTCACGCTCCGAGCACCGTCGAACTGTCGTCGAGCATGGTGGTTAACTTTGTGCTCGGCTCCTCAGGCAAGCCTGCGGCGATGGTCTACAAGTTCAAAGAAGATATCAATTCGTATGTCGTGTCGATACGCGGTTCGGCGGCGTGTAAGGTTCACCTAGGCAGGCTTACCAACGAGATCGCTTCGGAGCTTGGAGGGAGTGGCGGTGGCCACGACAAGGCGTGCGGCGCGGTGATCCCAAAGGACAAGCTGCAGGAATTCATCAAGGCCCTTGACAGCAGGATAGCCTAGTCGCATAGGATTCCGCATCACTTCCTTGGTGACGGCAAGCCGCAGTTTCATTAAAGGGCTCAGCAATTCAAGATCGTATCGGCCGTCTGACAATTCTCCTTTGGTTGTGAAAGGTATGGCATAACCAAACTGTATCCTGCTTCAGAAATTCGTCCAAATAAAAATAGTCGATACCGATCAAATCTCAACTATGAATTCAACTTCCACCGCGCTGTCCATTGGAAGGCTGCTCACGCCGACCGCAGCTCTTACATGCTTGCCATTTTCGCCAAACACCTGCACAAGCAGATCTGATGCACCGTTGACCACCTTCGACTGATCGACAAAAGATGGCTCACAATTAACAAACCCGGTTACCTTGATCGCACGCCTGACCCTGTCGAGACTACCAAGGGCCAACTTTAGCTGCGCAAGCGCGTTTATGGTGCATAGGCGCGCTGCCTGCTGCCCTGCTTCCAGCGTGATATCCCTCCCGACCTTGCCTCTGAACTTTATCTGCCCTCCCTCAGTCGGGATCTGGCCGGCGACAAACGCAAGGTTGTGTGATGTGATCACGGGCACGTACGAACCCGCAGAGGCCGGCGGTGTCGGAAGCGTTATGGAAAGAGAAGCAAGCTTGTCATCTATCATCAGGAAACGTGGCATGCCTGTGCTATTTAGGTTGTTCCAGAATGCAAATATTTTTAAAAAGCATCGTTCACAGGATAAATGTATGGCCCACGAAGGCGGCTACGGCAATAGCCCTCACATGAGGACGATCGCTTGGTCGATCCTGGTCATGGGGGTTTCCCTGGCTATAGTAATAGTGCTTTACATCGAGTTTGGACACATGCCCGGCTCGAATTTTTCCAACCAAGTGATGAGAGGCCAGCAGGAAGATCTTCGAGAGCAATACGGCCTGCCGCCGGCAAAAATAATTACAGAGAAAGAAGCCGAGATCCCGCCATCCCTCAGGGACCTCAACTAAAATCAGAGCAAATCTTCGTCTATCCTTTCTATCTTGTCGATGTATTGGTGGCATTCGCATTCCGGCACCAAGCACCGGCCAACGCGCAGAAGCGAATTTTCTCCGCCCTTGTTGAATTCGTGGGCTTGATGGGGGTGGAAGCATTTCAAGCAGTTCATCGCGCAATGACGACATCTGTACGGCCGATAATTAAACGTGCGGCCAAAAACAAAGGATTATAGAGGAATCAGCCTTCAGGCAGCTAGTCAATGCGGGATTACGTTAAGAACTACGAGCGCAAGACGATCAAATCAAAGCGCCTGTATTCCCGAGCTGCAAAGGTTTTCCCTGGCGGCATCAGTCACAACATTCGATATTTTGAGCCTTATCCATTTTTTGTAAACTCCGCCAAGGGCAAAGCGCTGCATGACGTCGATGGCAATCAATATACAGACTACTGGATGGGCCACTGGGCGCTCATCCTGGGGCATTCGCCTAGATCGGTTGTAAATGCATTGGCTGCGCAAATTCAGAACGGCACGCTGTATGGCACTGTCAACGACGTGAGTGTCGAGCTGGCAGAGACAATTCAAAATCTGATGCCAAGGGCGGAAATGATGCGCTTTAGCACCACCGGCTCTGAAGCCACAATGTATGCGGTCAGGCTCGCCCGCGCAAGGACTGGCAAGCGCGTGATTGCAAAGGCATTAGGTGGATGGCACGGATTTAACACGACACTCATGCAGACAGTCAACTACCCGTTTGAGGCTGAGGAAGGCCCTGGCCTCGTGCAAGATGAAGGCCAATATGTCGAGTCATTACCGTTCAACAACTTAGAAGCATCTCTCAAGGTGCTAGAAACTATCAAGGACGACCTTGCTTGTATTATAATCGAACCGGTACTCGGCGGCGCAGGCTGCATCCCCCCGACTGAAGGCTACCTGAAGGGGCTACAGGAATTTGCAAACAAGAACGGCAGCTTGTTGATACTTGATGAAATCGTCACTGGTTTTCGGTTGTCGCTTCACGGCGCAGCAAGCGTATTCAGGATAGAGCCGGACTTGTTTACTCTGGGCAAGATATGCGGCGGCGGAATGCCGATAGGCATAGTGTGCGGCAAGAAGGAGATCATGTCGCTTGCAGACCCGGTGTCGATAAGGGACAAAGAGGCGCGCTGCGCCATCGGCGGCGGCACGTTTTCCGCCAACCCTGTCACAATGACGGCAGGTCTCGCCACCCTGAACTTCTTGAAAAAGAACAAAGGCGTGTATGCAGAGATAGATAATCTGGGCTGCATGGCAAGGAAAGGTCTGAGCAAGATATTTGCAGAAATCAAGATCCCGTGCCAAGTAACGGGCTTGGGCTCGATCTTTTTGACACATTTTGGCAAGGAAGTGGTACAGGACGCAAACGATGTCGCAACTTCCGACAAAGGTCTTCTAGCAAGATATCACCTTGCTCTGATGGCTGACCACGGGATATTCTTCTTGCCGACTAAGATGGGGGCGTTTTCGTTCGCCCACAATGTGAACGATGTCAGGCGATTGCTTGAGGCTACGGAGAAGATAGTGCAGTCAGGGATCCTCAAGCAAAGCTCTTAGGACGATGTTCTTTGGCAGCCGTGAAAACCATGCCGCATTATTGCTGCCAGGTAGATGGTGCTTGCAGTCAAATATGATAAAATTAGCGCGAAGTTCTGTCTTACCCTCTCTAAGCGTCATTCGCGCGATCCCCCGGATTATCCCGGCACTGACTGACATACCGATGGAATTAAGATGCTTCTCCAACACCTCCTTGTAATTATCCCCCTTGCGAACGGCAACCATCGGTAGAATCCACCCATCGGCGAATTTTTCGAGCAATATCTCGTTTCTCTGCCTTATCACCGCGGCGGCTGCCTTTAGGACAAACTGGCCGCCTGACATTTTTCTGAATTGTGACATTTGAGCAGGAGTTATCCGCTTGGCTTTTCTACCTGATGGTATTTTCGACCGGGACAGCTTTCGGTAGTTGCCTCTGGTGTATATAAGAGGGAGATTTTCTTCGTCAAATTTCGCGCTCAGTGCTTTTCCCACCACCATGATATGGTCGCCCATTTTCCTAATCACCGTAACCCTGCATTCGGCATTCAGTGAGCATCCCTGCAGCATAGGAACGTCGATGTGCTGTGCGCGGTAACTTTCAAAGGTGTTCGGTAATGCAAGCTTGTCTATTTCGGTACCTGAGTAGCCACCGGCGATATTGACCAGTTCTGCTTGATCTTCCGACGCAATGTTGACCCCGAATACGCGCGTCTCCTCAATGTTCCAGTAAGTCGGTGACTCGTGGAGGAAAATGGCGATGAGCATGGGGTCATAGGAAACATGCATGGTCCACTCTGCGGCCATCACGTTCTGGCCGTACTTGGTCCCCTTTGTGGTGATTAAGCCAACGGTAGTGGCAAAGTGTCGGTGCACGTTGTCCATGATCTCAGGCAATAAAGCATTTTGGAAAATGCTTCCTAATATGGCTTGCAATGAAGATAATCGGAAATGTTTTCTTTGAATAGGCACGCCAACACTTAAAAAGCGGAAAAAATCAATCCTATGTTTGTATATGGCTGCCCGGAAAAACACTTCACGCAAGAAGCGTTTGATGAAGCGGACCAGGCAGAACCGCCCGGTGCCGACGTGGGTAGTCATCAGGACAAACAGGAACGTCAGGACAAACCCGAAGCGTAGGCTCTGGCGCAGGTCTGACGTGAATGTAGGTTGATAAAGATGGCGACTGTCGAAGAAAACCTTACACGTGTTTACACTATAAACCTTGGCCGCGCGTGGATTACTCCGCAGCACAAACGTACTGATAGGGTCATCAACATGATTCGCGAGTTTGCCACAAAGCACATGAAGAGCGACGATGTTAAGCTCGAGCAAGGCCTCAACCGCCAGATATGGACTAGGGGTAAGACGCATCCCCCAAGAAAGGTGCGCGTGAAGATGGTCAAGGACGAAGACGGCGTCGTCACAGTGTCGCTCTACGAAGATATGCCTTCGACAACTGAAGCGCCTTCAGCAGAAGAAACTAAGCCAGAAGCTTCCCCGGCAGAAACAACCACGGCTACTGAAACACCAAAACCAGAAGAAGCCGATGCAGTAGCAACCAAATGATCCAAGTCTGCCTAGTCTGCTACAAGTTTTACCAGTCAATTTATGACAAGAAAAAGATGAAGGACCTCATTCTCGTAGAAGGCCAGCCTTGTAAGAGCATGTACCACAAAAAGCTGACTGACAGGTAATCATGGAAAATTGCAGGTTTCGCATTTTGCGTACGTTTCGCCGTCAAGGTGATTGAAGTGGGTGCCGCATAATTTGCAAGTATGGTGTATATCGTCGTAGCCTTCTGGGCTCACGAAGGTCTGACTCGTTAGCTTCTGGCTCTTGCAAGTGATGCACCTGCAACCACACGATATCATGATGCCGATCTTGGCGTTTGATATTATAACCTATTCTATTCTCGGAATTGCCAGCTTGATGTCAGGCGCTGAATCCGGCTCGTCCCAGTCCAGAACATCTGGAATAATGTCTCCCAGAGGGTCATAGCGGTCGAACCTTGTCTTTTGCTGGGCAGAAGCCAATAGATGCACGCGCACGCCGTCGCTGGCCGCGATCGAAGACATCGCGACTTCTGTCGCTTCCTCTTCCTGGAATATTCCCTGTACATAGCCTACAAGCTTGTTCAGGTCGCCGACAGGAACCCTATCGCCGCCCATGACATAGACCATCGCCCTCTTTACACTACCTGCGTCTGGCACAGAGTCATACAACATTGCTACAGAGTCTCGCAATGAAGACTCAGTATTGGCACTTGTTTTGCTCGTGCACAGTATATTCATTTCAGGCTTCACCGAACCGGTCGAGATTGAGCCGATCACCTCGGCTATAGCGTTGTTTGTTATTGCAAAGCACTCCCCTTGAGAGAGCTCTGGGTTGTTGTCTAGAAACGAGTCGTTGTCCATCACTATTGTGGAATCTGACACCTCGCGCACCCTTCTGAGGGCGGTTCCCGAGTTGAAGATGCGGTCGTTCTCAAACTTGAATGGCATTATTGCGACGCTGATTACGGTGCCTAACTCTTTTGCCATCTTGCACACTAGCGGCGCCATCGCGGCTCCGGCGCGACCTGCCAAGTTTGAAATGACAATGATCGTTGAATAACCTTCCATCGCAGCTATCATCTCGTTCCGGTGCACCTGCACAAAAGAGCGTAACTTTAGGCTGGAAGGGTTGACCCACTCCCCAGAATTGACATAAATAGCTGTAAACCTCTCGTTGTGGATTAAGTCTTTCTTGTCGTTGCTTATCAAGAGGCATTTGCATTCAATAGCGGCGCTTGCCGCGGTAGCGATTTTGATCCCGGCGCCGCCGATGCCCACCAGCAGCACTGGATTCTTTATCAAAAGATCATTCATTGGTTCCCCCGAGCTCCCCGCACACAAATACAAGGTTCATGTTAAAAAGCTTTGGTGATTAAAAAGGAACCACGCGCGGCGTAACAAAGTTGAGCTAGTCTAAATTATCCTTGCCTTTAGCGAAAAGTTGGAAAAATCATGAACTTGCACGCGCTTTCTGTCGCCAAGCGAAATCTGGCCGGCATTTGACAGAACGACAGGCTTGTACGCATAGTTCCTGCCCT
>JANWHJ010000047.1 GCA_025450475.1 Nitrososphaera sp. | reverse complement strand
TTCTCCTTGTACGCTGCGGCGGCCTTTGCCGCATCTTCCCCGAATTCACTTCCTGCAAGGGCGGCTACCGCTTCTTCTAGATTCTTTGCAACCAAGGCTTTCACTACAGTATCACGCCTGCCGACGAGCTCCTCGGCTCTAAGGTTTATCTTGGGAACCAGTTCTTCGTATGATTTCCCCAGTGCCTTGCCTTTCAGTATCAGTTTTAGATTCCAGGTGATGTACTTCACAAAATAGGCATTCAGCACTCCGGAGCCTCCGGCGATGCTGACCATCTTGACATGGTTGTTTACAAGGTTTTCCCTTAGTCCACCTTCTATTTTTTCGGCAGTATACGGCTTTGTCAGTTTTGAAAGCGCGTCAAGGTACACCGTGTTCTTCATTCTAGTAACGAGCTCTTCGATGTCTCTCGCTTCCGCAAGCGTTTGCAGTTCGTTTTTTGTAAGCATTCTACCTTTCATGCCATGTGCAAGAACTGTTCCAAAAATCTTGCCAGGCATACTGACCTTACTCATAAATATCCATCCGTTGGTAGATGCACCATCAATTTTAATATTTACACAAACGGCTGAGGAAAACTGTTATTGTTGTTAGTCTTCGAATAGTGTTGATAGGGCTGACGAAATCTTTGTCGAAAGGAATATGAGCAGAAAGTGGAGGCCAAAACCTACAGGAATGCTTACAAAGAGGTTGCCGGTGGCTTCGAAGATGGCTATGAACAGTCCCATTGGAGGGAGTGTAAGAATCAGCGCCAACGCGGTACTTACCCATGCGGATTTAACCATAAAGTCGGGCGCTAAATTGTTCAGAGGATTGTTGACATACATGAGTCTTGTCCGGCTATAACTCAATCTTCTTCAATTAAATATTAAAAAGCACACAATAATAACATTGACACAATAAATTATACAAACATCTATTATCATAAATATAGATAATTATGCTAAAATAGAAATGATAAAAGGTTATTCAATTTCGTCAACTTTTATCCAAAAATATTAACAAATTGGAGACAATTACGATCCTATATGATAAATTTGCTTCAGCATAATTCTTAGATATGTTGGATAATATGTAGGTTTAAAAGCGATTATTGGAAAAATTATATGAAAAAGCATGGTGACAGATAATCTTAATTAACAAGTTGACACCGATAGTGAATCATGGAGTCTATGCAGACTGAGAACAAGCTTGACGGAAGGTTGGTTAGCTTGTTGGACCAATTCGAGCATGAGGTCGAACCGTATGACCGATTGGCAGGAATGTCGATGTTCGCCACTCCCGTAGGTGTTGTAGTTTCCATATTCTTACCACTACTCCTCCACTTGTCGGGATCATTTGCAATTTCGGATTCAGTCCTGTACTGGATTGTGGGCGGCATACTGGCGACAGTAGGTCTTACAAAGCTGCCACTGCTATATGTCGACCACAAGAAGCACGAAATCTCGAGGATAAAGTACAGGCCAATGTCTGGCGTATGTATGTGCGACCTAAGCCAGCTAAGGTCCCACATGACAAGGATGGAGAAGGCTAGGACTACTGGCGATAGAATAAGACACACTAAGCTTGTGGATTACTACAAACACCAGATCGGTTGGGAATAATTTTTTCTCTTCTGCTGCGAAGCAATGCTTAATAAATTAAGACCTGCTTTTCAGGTGGATGGGCAGCGGCGGACCAAGAAAAGTCACTACCATAAGGATATTCGCGGCTGGCACCCTGTTGGCGTTTGTCATTGCTATTCCTGCAATAGCAGTGACTCTGACGATGCACTACATACTTAAGCAGAACCTGATCCTGACAGCAGTTGGGGGAATTATCACGCTGTTTATTGCAATGGCGTTTGGGTACAAGCTATCAAGAAAACTTGCCAAAGTTCAAGATGGCGACAAAGATCTGGAAAAAGCGTGAAATAGGACGAGCAACAATTATCATTGTGAACCTAAAGAACGCCGCGCTTCAGCTATGTACATGCACCTGGATTGAAATAATGACAGGAGCAGGCATAACGCTCTACTTATTCTATTTGCAGAACTATAACCTTGCTGCGCTCACCGTTGTGGTGTTTGCTCCACTCATCGGGTTTCACTTTGTCATGAACGAATTGGCGAAGGAGAAAGACGACTGCAAACAGAATAATCGCCTGATAGGAATCAGATCAAAACGCCAGCTCGTCGATTGAGAGTGTCCTCGCGCAATAGCGGCATTTCAACACCACCTTTTCCTTGTCGATGACGTCTATGGTCGACTTAATCTCTTCGCCGCTGTTTGTGATGCATTTCAGATTTGGACATTTGAAAATCCCAATAATGGAATCAGGTAGCTGGATCTTGCGCTTTTCTACCAGCTTGTAGTCACGGATAATGTTGATCGTGGCGCGCGGCGCGATCAGCGCGAGCTTGTTAGTTTCGCTTGTCTCCAAGAACCTGTTCTCCACCTTGATGATGTCCTTCTTGCCGTGCTTGCTGCTGGGCACGTTCAGCGCGACAGTGATCACGTTGCCCTCCTTGCCAGTGACGCTCAGGGCGCGGAGCACAAAAAGCGCCTTGCCTCCTTCGATATGATCGATTACTGTGCCGTCTCTTATCCTGCGCACAAGAAGCTGGCTCGTGTCAGACATGATGTGATGCGGCGCTCCTAAGTATATCAGCATATCGATGGACCAACGATACATTGATTATTCCGCGGCGCAAATAGTATGTCATGGGATTGTTTAGGCGCTGGAAACCAAAAGGAAAAATGTACAGCCTGAAATGTACCCAGTGTGGCGCCGGCTTCTTGTCAAGTTATCCCCTGGAAGCCCCGATCTGCGGCAAGTGCTTGCAAAAGGCAAAGTCCCTGGACTCTACCGTGGATCATGACAAGGTCTGCATAAAATGTGGCACGCAGGGCGTGATCTATGGCAAGGAATATTGTCATTCATGTTATTTCGGATTCAACAAGAAAGAATAGCCATTGCTGAGTATGCTTCGGGCGATAGGCGAAAGATTTGCGAAGTGCAGCAGTTGCTTCATGGCCTTACGGTTTGCCGCTTGTTTGAACAGATGCTCAGCACAAGATAAACGATTTTGTGATGTCATTAGAGAAATTCATTATTTAGTCAGCTCAATTTGTCACGAGTGCATTAATCCTTCAAAGGGGAGAGTAGCGGCACCTACTTACGGTGCCGCCAGGGAGAACGGGATGCTCGGGAAAGCTTCCATTGCTCCCCCCTTTTGACTTTTTAGGTAGGTTCTTTTAACTTAAGGAACGCGTTGAATGTTGCCACTTCTTACCATTATGCGGTCACTACAGGTAATTGATGTCTCTATGCGGAAACTTGAAAATTTGGAAGAAAAGGCGGGGAGACCGACAAGCTTTAACCGAAGCTGAAGGTATAGATCTTGAATCCGCTGCCGACCACGTCGATTACGATCTTGTGATCACCATAGTCCTGGTGCATAGTAAGGTTGTATAGTTTTTGCCCGTCTATCGCGACTACTCCTTGCTTTGAGGCGTCAAAGCCACGAGAATTGGCGGTCAAATCCGAGCCGTCCTCTGATACGTGCAATTCGCCGACGCCGCCGGCTACAATGTTCACGGCTCTTGCAGAATAGGAGAGGACGATGCGGCCAGCATCACTCTGAAGCTCCATGTGGTCGACGTTGTTCTTCCATTCCCCATCAAGGTATATCCTGTTAGGGGAGATCGACGCGTTTTCTGCAATCGCATATTTTACGATTTGTTCTGGCTTGTAACTTTCCGGATTTCCAAGGGGCGTCCTTGCAAACTGGTACCCAAAGTACAGCTCTGGAGTGTCTATCCGGCCAAAGTTGACGCTCTGTGTGTTTTCTGGCTTGCTGATCGACTGGTCTATGGTTCCGTTGGCACCAATGTTCGCCGCGCGCTCTAACAGCAGCAACTGGATCACTTTTTCGGTTTCGGCATACGCGCCTTCACCGATGTGGTCGTACCGGATATATCCTTCGTCGTCGACCAGGTACTTCCGCGGCCAGTAGCGATTTTCGTACGCCTTCCAGGTCACCTTTTCGTTGTCCTGCGCTACGGGATATTTTATCTCGAATTTTTCGACGGCTGCCTTGACATTGTTGTAGTCTTTTTCAAATTCGAACTCCGGTGTGTGAACGCCTACTATCACTAGGCCGGAGTCACCATATTTTTCGTACCACGCGTTCAGGTACGGGATAGTCCTGATACAGTTGATGCAACTGTAGGTCCAAAAGTCGATGAGCACCACCTTGCCCTTTAGGTCTCCAAGCGTCAGCGGATTGGTATTGACATAGCCAGAAATTTCTGCGAGTTCCGGTGCGAGCTTGAAGTGCGACTTATCTGGCTGTGTCACCGTGCTGTTCTCATCCATGGTCGCCGACACGAAATTGTTGTCTGACACGGCTGTGTTGAGCTCAGGGCTGTTGAAGTAGATGCCAAAGCCGGATATGAGCGCCACAACTCCAATTGCAACTGCCAGGGCGCTCAGGTTGTCCGTGTTCATATTCCCCTCTCCAGGTTGATTATCTCGTTTGCTAGGGGGAAATTGCCGATGATGCTCAGCTGGTTAGTGAGTACCAGTATCCCAAGTATGATCAGGATTGCGCCCATTATGGGGTTAAAGTACCTCAGATGCTTGACCATCTTTTTGATCACCTTGGTCGATTGCGAAAAAAAGGCACCGGTGATCAGGAATGGCACGCCGAGGCCAAGAGCATACGCAAGGAGTGAGTTGTACGCCACGCCCGGTGAGGTTGCAGCAAGCGTTAGAGTTGTGCCCAGTATCGGGCCGACACATGGCGTCCACCCGGACGCAAACGCGGCGCCAAACACGAACGACGTGATGTAGGTTGTTTTGAAGCGCGGGAAGTTGGTCATTTTCTTTTCAAAGTTGAGCACTCGGAGCTTTGTCGACAAGATGAGGTACCCTCCAAACGCGATTATCACCCCGCCGCCTATTGTCTGGAATGTAGATTGAAAGCTAGTGCCGACGTTGGCGAGGAAGCTGTTCAAAATAACACCCAGTACGGCAAAGACCAGTGAAAACCCGAGAACAAAGTATATGGTATTCAGGAAAATGTTGAGCCTGACGGATCTTTTCACTGCGACAAAGGCGCCACCTGCGCTCTGGAGCTCGCTCAGTGTTGTGCCCGACAAGTATGACACGAACGCGGGGATGATTGGCAGGATACACGGTGAGAAGAACGATCCCGCCCCTGCGAGCGCTGACACCAGAATGCTGGCCTCAACCAATTCATGCTGCAGTTCCCAATTTTTGCTTTAATACTTTTTTCCAGATCTGCACCAAATTGGATCTAACACGTACCCAAAGATAGCTAACTTCAAACAGAAAGGCTAGTAAAAAAATTAGGCTGCATTTGGGTTAGTCTTCACGCCTTCAGGCCATACAGTGACCTTCAGGAGCGCTATAAGCCCAGCGAATTCGGCTATGTGTATCCCCACAAAGTACGGCAGCAGGTCGTCAGAGTAAAGAGGCGCCATCGCAAAGTAGCCGTAAACCGCTATCACGTTATGGAACATCAGCATGCCTGCAAATATCATAAGACCGATAGTAAACGTGGCGCCCGTCTTGCTGTATATCCTCCCATAGACAGTCAGCAACAAGATCAGTATCGCCATGTTTGCCATACTCACTATAGAGCTTACGTCCATCAGCAGAGCCATAATGATTGCACGACAGAAATCCGCTTATTTACTTTTTTCCAGATCTGTTCAGGTTCTTTTTATCTATGGCCGCCTTGACCTCGTTGAATGCCTCTATATTCGCTTCAAGGTAATTTGAGATGAAGTAAAGCACGCCGTACTTTTCGCCGATTCTGGTAACCATGTTGTTCTTCTCAAGCACCCCGATGTGGTGCTGCACGGCCTTGTAGTCGACCCCCAAGACCTCTGCAAGCTGGTTCATGTTATGGGGCCGCTCATTGATGAGATCGATTATCCTGATCCTGTTCTCCCCGCCCCGGGAGCCGGCAAAAAGGAACCATAGCAGACGCTTGACGTCAGGGTCTGGCATGTATTATCATGCCCGGTAGACTAGTTTGAAATTTAAACTTGAATCATACCGCATACCTTATATTTCCGCCCTGCCCAGATAAGAGTAAGACAAAAGTTTCTGCACGGCAGATTTGTCAAAGCAGGAAAACGCTTTTCATCTCTTCCGTGGCTTTTGTGGATACAAATGAATACACAAAAAAGTGAAAAAAAGGAAATGACAAAAACCTTTGAAGAATTGGGATTGAGTGCACAACTAACAAAAGCACTCTCCGAAAATGGATTTGAGGCGCCGTTCCCTATACAAGAGGCAGCTATACCGCTTGTTTTGGAAGGTAAAGATGTCGTAGGACAGGCGCACACAGGAACCGGAAAAACGGCGGCTTTTGGCCTGCCGATATTGCAGAGGATCAAGGCAGACGGCCCAGTGCAGGCCCTCATACTTGCCCCGACAAGAGAACTTGCGGTGCAGGTCGCGACCGAGATCAGCCGGTTCTCAAGGTACACAGGAACCAAGGCGGTTGCCATCTATGGCGGCCAGAGCATTAACGTGCAGCTTGACAAGCTCCAGCGCGGCGCGCAGATCGTAGTCGCGACTCCCGGAAGGCTCATCGACCACATTAAACAGGGCTCGATAATCCTCGACGACGTCAAGTTCGTGGTGCTCGACGAAGCAGACAGGATGCTCGACATGGGCTTTATTGACGACATCAAGTTCATCCTGTTCTACGTGAACGAAGACAGGCAGACGTGTTTGTTCTCTGCAACGATGCCTCCGGAGATCCTGAGGCTGGCAGAGGAATACATGAAGCGCGACGAAATCGAGCATGTGAGGCTCAACGAAGAAGAGATCACGCTTGAATCAATCGAGCAGTCAT
>JANWHJ010000046.1 GCA_025450475.1 Nitrososphaera sp. | reverse complement strand
TAGAAAAGAGCCTTGACATACTGTATGAGAACCTGAGCGTCAAGATCGACAAGAATAATCCTGACAAGATTCATGCAGTAGAGGCATCCGGCTGCACCAGGTTTGCATATTACGAGCGCAAAGACCCACTACCGACAGATGGTCTATCCAGGATCTCGATCCTGCTTGGCAGCGCGATGCGCCATTCGCTTAGTAATGTCCGGGGCGAATACAAGGCAGAGGGCGTGTCAATTGAAGCCAACGCAGACATGATAATGGCTGACGAGTTTGTAGTCAGGTTTGAAGTAGTACCCACCCTGCCCGAAGTGCCCCACCCCCGTCATCTGCTGTACCTGAACGCCTGCTTATTTGCGCTCAACAAGAAGGACGGCCTACTGATCTACATGACGACCGAGGGAAAGACGGTCGAGTTTTCCGTTACAAAGAATAACAAGATGTTTGAAGAGATCGTGAGGAGGGCAAGGGTGCTGAGCACTCTCCTTAAGGACAGCAAGGTGCCGATAGTCGAGCCGTCTGAGCTATGCGTGAACTGCAAGTACTATGAACGGTGCTACGCAAGAAAGCAGGTAAAGGATGAAAGCTCGGGCTTTATACTGGAAGAGATTTTCAAGAATAAGAAATAAGAAAAAGGACGTTCTCGCAGCTAGCTTTGATGGCTTTCTGCGTGCCCTTCTGCCTTTGTGTAGCCTGATCCGTACCTTTTCGCCCTAGCGCCGAACACTACCGCAACAAGGAACACAAAGATTCCGGTCGTCACTGCAAACATCAACATTCCATCTGCCATATCATCACAGAGCCCCGCCTGAATCTTATTATCCTTATTGCATGACGATATATCACGCAATGATATTATCATAAAATCTTAGGGGAATGTCAAGGTGACCTCGTGCAAATTCGTCTCGGAGTTCAGGTCGGTCGGGGCTAACTACGATGTCTCCGCTTCGGGTCCCAAACTTGTTCCTTGTGTGCACGGTCATACCCAAGCAAAATGGTCTGATCTTGAACCCCTTATGATCATAGAGGGATAATCAGTTGCAGTGTTTACCCTTGTGAACACTATAATCTGTTTTGGACAAAGTATTCTGTGACACCCTACGAAAGTCACAGCTTCCCTCCATTCTTGTTACTCACGCATCATGGGACAAGGCTTGTTTAGCAGAATGAATGTGAAATGACGGCTCAATCGAGAATTGATCAATTTTTGTTCAAATACTATTCCTGAATTGGTCAGCTAATGGGTTTGTAGAACTTGTAGATTCATCTACTGGTCCTTTTCAAGCAAACCCTTCAGTATTTCTCAACCAGGATTGTCCTGGGATACTAATAACGAATATCAGAAAGATGATACTGCGGGTAGATGTCTGTACTGTACTCAATGTTCAAATAACAGAAGCATCGCACGGTATTAGGTAGCGTCTATTGAATCCAAGGGCCATTTACATTGCAGCCGGAGGCATCGCGGTAGCGGCAATTGTTCTATTTTTCTTCTTGGGTTCTGGGAATTTTGGGTTGCCGGTAGGACAACAAGGAAACCAAACTTCGCAGCAGGTTTTAGCGGAACCACAATTGTCAATAAGAAACATAGCCGTGACAAGAACCGGAAACGAAAGTGCAAATGTTCAGGTAGAGTTTGTGATGCACAATCCTAATTCACATCAACTTTCGCTTGAGATTTTAGAGTATAATTTGAACATTGGTGGGCTTCGCATGACCGGCGGAGTGATAGGAGGGACCCCAGAAGGAATGATCGCCTCTTCTGCAGACCTTACTCCTATCCCTGCGGAGAACTCTGTAGTTCTAAGAAAAACCCAAGTTGTCACTCGGAATAACTTGATCGCAGACAATTGGGATAGTATGGTAGCAGGGACGGCAGAATATGAAATCACAGGACATTATCAATATCGATCCACTGTGAGGCTAGAAACAACTGCCGGGGAAAATGAATTTTCATTGAAATTCCCTTAGCGGTACACAGAAATAAAAATGCATAGCAATTGTAAATGATTACTTTTTCTCCCCCACCCACGCTCTAGATCTGTCGGTGATGCAAATGCTTATACTAGCTGTCGCGAAATTTGCTGCCGGCTTGCAGTACCACAAGGCCGCTCATATCGGTCAAGAAAGGGCGAGGAAGGCACAGATGAAGCTATTCGACTACACCGGCTTTGCCATGCTGACCTACACAATAAAGCAAGGGAAGACGGGATTTGATCCGGTGGGCGAAGAAGACATGGCAGGCAAGATCACAAAAGAAAACGAGGCCATGCTCTTTATCTGCGACAATGATGGCTACGCAAAGGCGCAGTCAAGGCCGATGCCGATCGAAAAAGGAGAAGAGATTTTCAAAAAAATGCTTGCACATGGCATCTCGGAATTTTCTGGCAAGATAAGGACAGTGTCTTAGGTCCTCATTCGAAACATCTTGACTAGCGAGTATGACATCAACCTGATTAATGACCCGCTATCATCTTTCCGGCAATGATCGGGATGGGATGAAAGAATATCGAAAAGCCCTTCGTGTTTGTCAGACTCCAGTTCTAGAACATTATCACGATGGTATGAAACTCAGAGACAGAGGTAGCCCCGGACAGGATTTTCCTGTCGCTTTGCCACAGGGTCACCAGCACAAGGTGCGAACTAAATATTACTTAAACTACTATTCTCGTCCCTATAGGCTTGCCGGCTATTGCGTTTTTGATAATTGCAGGATCTGACCTGAGCACTATTGTCGGTATCTTGCTCCGCTCTATAACCTTGAGCGCGACGATGTCCATTAGGTCGTAGGCGCCAGCTGCAGAATTTTCAGATCCTAGCAGCTCTAGACACTTTTTCACAGTTATTTCTTTGAATAACTTTGCACTCTTGTTCTTTCTTGGATCAGAGTCGTAAATACCGTCAACATCCGTCGCGTTCAAGAACTTTCTAGCCTTGACCTTTTCCGCAATGAGCGCGGCAGTCGCGTTGGTGCTCTGCCCTGGATGCAGCCCGCCGGTCACTACGATCTTGCCACCAGCCGCGGCCTTGCTCAACTGATCCAGGTCAGCAGGAACCGCAGGATACACGTCATCACCTAGCGCGGCTATCAACAACCTCGCATTTAGTCTTGAAACTTCGATTCCCATGATGTCAAGCGACGCTTCATCAGAGCCTAAGCACCTCGCGATGCTGATGTAGTGGCGCGCGATCTTTCCGCCGCCTGCCACGACAATAGGCTGCGCTTGGCCGCTTATTTCAAGAAACATGCGTGCATATTTTTTCAGCTCGCCAGCTGCGTCGTCGCCGAATATCCTGCCCGATAACTTTATCACTAGCCGCTCATTGCCCAAGTTTACCCGCTCCCATGTACAGGGTTTCCTGTTCTCCCAGCACCTTTTTAACAGATCGTTCTACCTTCGCTCGGACCTCCGCTGTGGTGTAGACGCGCAGCATGTCAAAGAACCCCGAAATCGACTTCACTAACGGGATCTCGGACACCGGCATCTCGTAGATCCGGTTCTTGTCGACAACAAGCAGGGAATACATTTCCTCCTTGCTCGGAGTCAGCGGCATAGAAGGTGCACGCGACGCGTCCACAAAGACGTAGTTCCTGTCTACGCCGGCTGCATCCGCGATGCGCAACGCAAGGGCATGCAATCTCTTTCTGTCCATCTTTTGCCTATCGCGCTTGTGCAAGAATTTTTCATACACGCTCTTTAGCAGCCGCCTGTCGCGGTAATCCCGCGCCATCTTGCCCGCAAACGCGTGCTTATCGCCGAGCGCGCATAGCCGCTCCAGCGTCGCTTCATCAGTGAGCGCAAGATAGTTCTTGAGTGAAGTGTCCGTAAGCGCAAGTGCTTCGTCTGCGCCGATCATGGCGCGTATGAGCATCACCTCTGCGGCCCGCACTGTCTTGTGGAAGTACACCGCCTTGAACATTTCATAACGGGAAATCAGCATCGACTCTAGCGAGTTGAGCGCGGACCTGTTTATCGCAAGCCGGCATTTTGAAACTTCGAGTGAGCTCAACAGACGATGGTAATCGACTTTGGCGTATTCGGCTCCTGTGAAAAGTCCGTCGCGTGGCAGATAATCCATGATGTCGGCCGATAGTCCGCCGGAAACAATCTCGTTCATGAAATTCACCTTTGACTGGCCAAAAGACAGGCGGCAGACCAGGTCTGCGCTATGGCCGTGCCTGTCCAAGATCTCGGAGATTTCGCCCTCCATGATAATCCTCTTGCCCATCTCCTCGTGGGTAGTGTTGCAGCCGTACTCCAACACCTCTTCAAAGAGGTGAGAAAACGGTCCATGGCCAATGTCATGCAAGAGCGCGGCGAGTCGAAGATCCTGGACCGCCTCTGCGTAGTCGATATGCCCCTTCCCAAGCAACGTCTCTCCGGCCAGCCCGGCTACGTGCATGGCACCAAGCGAGTGCTCAAAGCGGGAATGTTGCGCGCTCGGGTAAACAAGGTGCGCGCCGGCCAGCTGCCTTATTCTTCGTAAGCGTTGGAATGCTGGGCTGTCGATAACCTCTTTTTCAACCTGTGAGAAACGGATATACCTGTGGACTGGGTCGGTGATCTCGCCTGCAAACTCCATTAACAATGACACAATTTAACAGGACTTAAACTTTCAGCTCTTTACTTAGCACCTTCAATATTTCCTGGTGTACCTGCTCCTTGCTTTTAGATCCGTCGATGACTTTCCACTTGAACTGCTTTGCAAATTTCACATAATACTTGTACGCTCTGGCTGCGAACCTTCCATCCGATTCAAAGGTATCAAGGGTTTCGGCGCGCCTGGTCGTTACGCTCGGGTTGACCAAGATGACAATGACCAAGTCTTCCTTTGGCAGACCTTTGTCAAGTGTGAGGATCCAGCCCGTGTTGATGCCGTTTGCCGCGCCGTAGATGAGATTTGATTGCCAATAGCGGTTCATGATAACAGTGGTGCCATTTTCCACCATGCTCTGTATCTCTTTCTTTTTCTCCCACCTGTTTGCCGAAAACAGTAGGTGTTTCGTTTCCGGCGGGTAGTTGCGCCGGCCGTCGAGGAATGCCCTTATTTCCTGCCCGATCGGCGTGGTATAGTCAGGAAAATCGATGACGACACAAACCTTGCCCGAAATCCTTATGGCTTCCGCGAGCAGCCGTGACTGGGTTGTCTTGCCTGCCTTATCCGTGCCTTCCAGTACAATTATCTTGCCCTTCGTTGCCACCGCTTGAGGATTCATTGAAGCATCAATAAAAAGATGCTGAGCATTATTTTCCTCAGGCGCCGGATCATGGCATTTTACATGCCCCAAGCATTGAGAATTTAATCTGAAAAACCAACAAATTAAAATATTAACAGACATTGTATCAAGTGGTCGTTACAGGGGGCTTATTGAGACTGAAGGACGGGAAATCAACCATTGCGATTTTTGACACGTTCAAGACCCGCAAGAACAAGTTTACCGGCGAGGCAAAGAGGCAGCGTGGCATAATCGCCCACCTAGCCACAGAGCAAAGTCCGGAGCTTCGTACCCGGACCTCGATAGCGCACGCCATTGCAAAAGAGCACGGCATCCTGTGGCAGAACATCTATTCTGGCATTTTCCGCGACCTGGATGAAGTCTTGATCCCGGCCGGGGTAGTAAGAGAGGGCGGCAGACTGCCGCTCAGGCGAGGTCCCAAGGCACTCCAGCTTGAAGGGGTCCCTTTCTACGAATTGACAGATACCGGTATGCTGGTCGCGTCGGCGATTGAGGAGCTGGGCGACAAGCGTATGAAGCTCTTGCAATCTTACATATCGTCGCTGCCTGCAGGAGATTCAAGTTCAAGAACAATGAAGGAAGGCATGCTCTTCCTGATAGCAGCTGCGCCGTCGTTTGTTTCAAAGATAATTAACGAATACATTTATGCCTATAGCACCGGCCTGACAGAGTCGATCGCGCCGCTTGACGCCAAGAAGTTAAGATCCGTCATCGGAAAGCAGATTATAGTCGAAAGAGAGCTCGTCGAAGCTTTTATCGCAATGCCTCAGGACAACAAGGAACTCGTAAGAAACTTTTTCAAAGTGCTAGCCTAGTGGCCTTCATAGCCACAGGCCGTGCAGCGGTATTTCTTCTGCTTGCCCTTGCACCCCTCGCAGCGCCATATCCGGGCGTTCCTACATTTCGGGCAGCTGAAACTCTCTGATAGCTCGCCAGGCCTCACTTCCTTTCCGCAGGCATTGCAGCTCGGCATATCGTACGAACCGGCGTACATTTTTCCGAATGCATATCTCCGCCGGCCTATTTTTACTTTTGTCGAGGCAAGAAAATAAAGGATTTATACCATCACGGCACAAGTTACGGCATGGGCATTGGAGGATACATGGCAAGGAGTTTGGCGAAAGAACTAGACAACAAGTCTAGGGAATTCTACGAGTTTGTCATGCCAGCCATAGACATGGTAGAAGATGGCAGCGAACTGGTAGTCACAATTGACCTTCCCGGCTTTGCCAAGAAGGACATTGGTCTGAGAATAACTGGCAGCGTCCTGTCCATAAGCGCAAAGCGTGAACAAGACGAGGCACTTGGCATTGTTTACTACAGACACAGGCCGGTGAAGATAGAGAAAAAAATCGTGTTGCCGATAGCAGTCAAGGATGAGGACAAGGTTGTGGGCAAGGCGACGTACGACAACGGCATCGTGACGATCAAGGTACCAATACCAAAGTCGACAAACATACCGATAACGTAAGAAAAGAAAATGCACAAGCGCTACGGGGTTTCAATTCAGCAAATCCATATTATTCCAGCTTTAGCTCGTTTTCTTGTTTCGGACCGATTCTGCCTGAAAGTTTGTTTATCTCTCACACATCTCGCTTAATTGACCTATATTCCCTTTTCAACAACATCACTGGTACGGTTTCAAACCGTCCCGCAGGCTTTGTTACGGTCCGAGCAAGATTGTGCTTTGAATTGGGATACAGGTAGGTGCCCTTCGCCACTTCGATATGGATAATACTTATCAGCTGCGGAATATTAGCGAGTAGGTCGGTGGTGGCAGATGAAGGCTCACATCAGCCTGAAGGTAACACAACAGACAGAATACTTGTTTTTGTTCGTGAAAACCCCAGCTGCCACCTCCGGAGAATCAAGAAGGAGCTCAACATAGCAATGGGAACAGTCCAATACCACCTTGATAGGCTTGAAAAGGCAGGTAAGCTAACTTCGCAAAGACATGGCTTGCACAAGTACTACTGTGCCGCGGGTTTCGAAGAGAATGAAAAGCAGCTGCTCGAAGTCCTAAGCACTGAAACTGCGCGCGAAATTCTCATGTTTATCGTAGAACGCAATAACCCGTCTCAAACCGAGATCGGTGAATACATCCGCATATCCCCCAGCGTCCACAAACTGGCACATCAAGCGGATGGAGGACTCGAAAATAATCTAGGGCATCAGGGAAGGGAAGTTCAAGCGGTACAAGCTGTGCGGCGATTCTAGGGAGGTTGCTGCGATGTTGAAGAACTTTTATCCAAACATATGGGATAGGTTGAGTAGCAGGCTTGCTGAAATGTTCCTGTTCATGTCAAGTCAGACTACAGAGGAAAAGAGGGAAGGGAAAGAGTCATGACAGACCATGTTCATGCTAAATTGGGTTCTGCTATCTTTGCTCACATGGGCTGGTTGAAAATAAGATTGATAACTACGCGGTACGGTGAATACGCGCGGACGATGTAAATGATCAAAATGCGGATCGCAGCATTTTCGCTCCTACTGCTTTGCCACTAGATCTCTTTCTGCAAGAAAACCGTCCTTAAGTGAATGATTTACGCGGCCATATCGTTTTGATGGTTCACGGAGAACCTCCGCTGACTACCTGGAAGACGCGGTTTAAGGCGTGGAGCAGCCGTACAACGACATATGCTAAACAATGACCCTTTCGATCTTGGTCCTGTTCTTTTTGGCAGTTGTAAGCAAGGCCAAGACCTAGAACCTCTTTTTCAGCGCGACTCCAACAGCTGCGGCAGCTGCAACGAAGCCGCCGTACGATAGAT
>JANWHJ010000045.1 GCA_025450475.1 Nitrososphaera sp. | reverse complement strand
TGGCAGAAGTGGATCAGCAACGCGATTGCAAAGACGATCAACATGCCTGGTGACGTGACTGCAGAGGACGTAAAGTGCGCGTACTTGCTATCCCACGAACTCGGCCTGAAAGGCGTCACAGTGTTCAGAGACGGCTCACGCCACGAGCAGGTACTCCACATCACAGGCAAGAACACCGGCGAAAAGGCATTCACAGTGAAGCCGAGCAGGTTCGTGGCAGACCATGTCGACGAATACATTAAGGAACCATACGTACTAGAGCAAGTCAAAAAGATATTCAAGGAATCAGGGATAGAGGATGACAAGCCGGCACCAAAGGTACTGCTGCCGCAAGAAGCTCAGGTAACGAAAAAATTGTCATCCACGCCGGCGATGCAGCAGATGGCAATGATGTCGAACGCAGACGAGGACCGCTGCCCAACATGCAATGCCAAGCTGATAATCACCGAAGGGTGCAACGTGTGCATCGAGTGCGGCTTTAGCAGCTGCGGCTCAGGCTAAACTCCCACTCCTCCTTTTGATCAGATACACAGTTAAAATACTGCTTTGCACATAATACTATTGAATTGTCAAACGTGCGAGTCAACGAAAGTCCCAACCATTTCATGGTTTTGGATGCGATATCGAGAGGAATTAAGACCGTTGACAAGATTGCAAAAGTAACCAAGCTGAGCAAGCCAGAGGTAGAGCTAATAGTAAATGATCTGATACAGCAGAGGCTGGTTATCGGAACGGAAAAAAAGAGCTTTTTTGGCGGCAAGAAAATTGAATTTGCCGCCAGTCACACCGGCATGCAAGTGTTGACGACCAAGAAGGCCGAGCTGCAAAAGCAGGCGCAACAAATACAGCAATGGTACCAGAACGGCCAGACCCAGCAGCTTCAGAGCTACATGGACAGTAACAGGATGTGGATACCACTCATGCTATTTTCTGGCATTATTAACGCGATGTTCTTTATGTCCATGATGTCAATGATGGGCATGGCGATGAACCCGGCGGAAAGCGGGCAGGCGGGCGACGCAGGAGCTTCAGATTCGGGTGGAGCTGTGGGAGCAGACGATGGAGGCGCCGGATCCGACAGCGGTGGTGGAGATTTCGGCGGCGACTTTGGCGGTGGAGATTTCGGCGGCTTCTGAAGTCTCGTCCATTAATTATTGCCAGAATGCATCAGCTCGTTGTCACTTCCAATTTTGCCTGTAAACTTAACTAAAACACGAACGATAGCCGATCACATAGCAATTAACTTTACGTGATCCATCCTCTTATTGGATTTGAATTTCTTGGTCATGTCACCTATTTCTTCGGCGTCCCCTTTCAGGAGAAATATCTCCAAGCACTTGTCACCGTCGATCTTGTTGTGTATGTGCGTGCCGATCAACTTGTCATAGCCGTGACCCATTTCAGTAACTTGATCGTCTGATTTTTCGTCGTGTATGGCCATTAGCACGGCAAAGATGCGGCCTGACAAACTCTGCCTGTCCCGTTCCTCAGCAAGCAGATTTCTTATCCCTGCTCTTACAATTTCCGATCTGCCGGAAAAGCCAAGAGTTTTTTGCAGTTTGTCGACTTCTTGCAGAATGTCTTCATTGAGGGATACGCTTACAATGGTCAATGCCCTATATTATTATTAACTCATTTATAAATAAACCGTATTTATTATTAATAAAGGTATATATTATTAATAACAATATATATAGAGTTGTTGGACAAGAAAATTGTGATCGGGATAGCAGTTGCTGCCGTCGTAGCGGTGATTGTGCCGCTGGGAGTGATCGCCAGCACGCCAGCTGTGACTACTGATGATTCAAAATTAAAAGTAGTTGCATCGTTCTTTGTACTGTACAATTTTGCGAGGCAGGTAGGCGGCGACAGAGCCGAAGTTACATCCATAGTTCCCTCCGGAGTCGAGCCACACGACTGGGAGCCTACCATAAAACAAGTCTCTGATGCCAATTCAGCCGACCTATTCATTTACAACGGCGCCGGGTTCGAGAGCTGGGCGGAAGACATAGAGGTTGAACTTGTTATTGATACGAGCAGCGGACTCGAGCTAATGCAGACGGGGGAAGGAGGAAAGGAGCAAGGAGATGAGCACGTAGGCGCAGACCCGCACATCTGGCTTGACCCTATGCTGGCCAAGCAACAGGTAGAAAAGATCCGCGCCGGCCTTGCGAAGGCCGATCCCGACAATGTCCAATACTACAACAACAACGCAGCCAGTTTTACTGCAGCGCTTGACGCGCTGGATACATCGATCAGATCTGAGCTTTCTGAATGCGAGGGCCGGGAGTTTATCGCTTTCCATAATGCTTTCAGCTACTTTGCGATCATGTACGGCCTGACGCAGCACGGCCTCCACGGGGGTCTTCCAGAAAGTGAAGTCCCGCCCCAGCGCCTACAGGAGATAGTCGACCTTGCAAACGAATTAAAGATCGACACGATATATTCAGAAGAGTTGGTCGATCCGCGCCTTGCTGAGACTATTGCAGCAGAAATCCCAAACGGCCGAGTCCTGGTCCTGAGCCCTATTGAGGGACTTGAAGAGGAAGATGAGCAAGCTGGTCTCGGCTACATAGACAAGATGGAGCAGAATCTGGTCAACTTGAAGGCAGGTTTAAAGTGCGAGTAGTCAGTGTCGACAAGGTCTCATACAGATATGAGCATGGAATGGCCCTGGATGAGATCTCGTTCTCTGTGGACGAGGGGGATCTACTGGGCATGATAGGCCCAAACGGCGCGGGCAAGACAACCCTGTTCAATTGCATGCTTGGCTTGCTCAGTGACTACCAGGGCACAATTGAAATTTTTGGCGAAGACATCAAAAAGAACCGCAAGGTGCTGAAGTCCATAGGCTATGTGCCGCAGAAAAATTCAATCGACCGCGGATTCCCGGCAACCGTGGAGGAAGTAGTTTCGCTTGGCATAACTGTCGACAAGCCCTCAAGAGTAAAGATATCATCGGCGCTTGAAACGGCTGGCCTTGTACCAGAAAAGGACAGAAGAATAGGGGAGCTATCCGGAGGCCAGCAGCAGAGGGCGCTGATCGCAAAGGCGCTTGTAAACGATCCGCGTCTGCTTATACTGGACGAGCCGGTCACCGGCATAGACCTTGAGATGCAGAATAAATTTTATTCGCTTGTAAGAAATTTAAACCAAGAGAAAAAGATAACTATAATCTTGTCGTCGCACGACCTTGACGCGGTGAATAAGCTTGCAAACAAGGTGGCGTGTATCAACCGCAGCATGTTCTTCCACGGCGACGCGCACCATTTTTTCGACGACGAGGAACTGATGAAAAAGTACTCCGAGTCGAGCATGCAGAGTCACATGCACTTGCACCAGCCGGGCAACAACGGGTAGAACAATTTGGTGCTCGACATTCTACAAGTTATCTTTGTGCAGCGCGCCCTTATCACAGGCATTGCAGTGGCAGCGATCTGCTCGGTGGTCGGCATTTTCTTGGTGCTGCGGCGTCAGTCGCTTTTTGGGGACGCACTATCACACATGGCTTTTGGCGGCATTGCAGTGGGATTCTTGGGCAACGTCTACCCGCTGTGGGCCGCGTTTGCATTTTCCATTCTTGGTGCGCTTGGCATCACGAAACTGAGACAGTCGACCAGAATCCCGCCAGACGCGGCTGTGGCAGTATTGCTCTCATCAGGGCTTGCGCTAGGAGTGGTGTTGGCCAACCTTGCCGGCGGCCCTAATGTGAACCTGAACAGCTACTTGTTCGGGAGCATCCTGCTTGTAAGCAACGAGGAAATCATGATGATCATGCTGATATCAGTCGGAGTGCTTGCAGTCATAGCTGCGCTGTACAGGAAGCTGGTATACATGACCTTCGATGAAGAACAGGCCAAGGTTAGCGGCCTGCAGGTCTCGAAGCTGAATTACCTCTTCATTATTGTCGCCAGTATAACCGTAGTGGCATCGATAAGGCTCGTAGGAATCCTGCTGATCTCCTCTCTCATAGTCATACCAAGCATTTCCGCCATGATGATTGGCAAGGGCTTCAAGAAGACGATGCTGATCGCAGTGTCAATATCTGTCTTTTCGGTCGTGACCGGCATAATCGTATCCTACGCCGCGGACACGGCCCCTGGCGGCACGATAGTTCTTGTTACTATAGCAGTATTTCTGGCTATCTTGGGATGGAAGTCGGTCAGAAAGGCGAGGCAGAAGGAAGCCCTGATTACGCGACTGTAAACATATGTGGATTAGTATGCAGAATCTGCACTCTTCAAAAGGGATGCTACTGCTTTTCACAAGCCCGATAGGGCTTGGCCACGCCACTCGCGACATTGCAATCGCGGAGAAGCTGAAGACAGACATTACATTCGTAAGTGGCGAAGGCGCGGCTAGCCTCATGACAAGGAAAGGCTACAACACATTGGATGTCTACCGGCCGGAAAAATTCGTCGTGGAATCCGGCAAGCTGCAGCGTTCATTCAGATGGCTCATCAACTATTACTCGTACTACAGAAAGTGCAAGATGATAGCAAAAGAGCTCCTGGACAAATATGGGGGATTGATCGTGAGCGATGAGGATTTCGCTTCAATCGCGGTTGGCCAAGAGATCGGCCGCAAACGCATATTGATAACCGATGTGACAGAGACGAATTTTACCAGCGGCCCTTTGTCACTGATAGAAAAAAATATGAACAGGTCGATGCAGAAAATGATGAAAGCGTGCAACTGCGTCATAATCCCAGAAGCCGGCGACGACAGTGGCAATATTCGTTACGTGGGCCCGATAGTGAGGAATATAGGCACCAGCCGCGATGCGCTTCGCAGCCAGCTTAGCTTTCGCAAGAGCACAATCCTACTCAGCATCGGCGGGACCGACGCCGGCAGGTTCCTGATCGAAAAAGCGATAGAGGCGCACCACAGGCTGCAGGGCAGACTGGATTCAGAACTTGTTATAGTGTCCGGGCCATCGGTCAGGCTCCCCAATTCACCGGATTACCGCAACGTCGGGTTTGTCGATAACATGCATGAGCTAGTTTGCGCGGCCGATTTGGTTATTTCGTTAGCCGGCAGGTCAACCATTGACGAGTCAATGGTGTACGGCACTCCGGGCATCTTCATTCCAATAAGGGGTCACTTTGAGCAGGAGAAGGGAGCGGCGCGCGTTGGCTTCAAGTACGAAGATATTTTCCGGCTCGAGTCGTTGATGGAAGAAATGATTGGTCGCAGGAACGACCCGGTAGATGCTGGCGGAGCAGAAAGGGCTGCAAAAATAATTTCTACATTGATCGAGTAATTATCGAGTTAAGATAGCTGTCTGGATTACCCAGTCAGAGACGCAGCCTGCTACTTGTTGCACACCTTGTTTACTCGGAGTTTGCACATTGTAGTGCTATGACGCCAGCTGCCGTTCATGAAATATTCGAGATGCGGCGCTCCGTCGCGGTCGTTGACTGTCCTCTCCTGCTCGTTTTTTGGGGCACCAGAGCCAACGCGGGGCTGGACAGAATTCCTGAAACTCATTTTATGCAGAACTCCTGTTTACAGTTTGCACACACTGATCGCAGTATCTTTCAATTACTGCGATCCCATCGCCCACGTCAAATAGAGCATCTTTTGTGGCCGGCTGGCCACACTCTTTGCATGCACGGGGAGTTCTTGAGATATTGTTATTGTAAGCTCTGATCGAAGAAAAAACTCTATCCATCATTAACTGACACTGTGCGAACTATAAGAATGTAGGCTTTTCGGAATTAGTGAAAAAAGTAGCAGGTGCAGAACGATCGCTGCACAAGATCCTGCGCGTTATTTCTTTGGTTTCTTCTTGCCGGCTTTCTTCTTTGCCACGAAGTTTAGATGCAGAGTACAACTATTTAACAATAGCGAAAGCCTGCGTACCAGCTATTCCTGCGCAAAAGCCTGATTGTTGTCAGCGCGTTTTTTTACTTTGGTTTCCGTCATCCTCTGCGGCGTATAGAAAATGCCATGGTCATTCTTCAGGTGGCTGAGGAAGGCTACTCCGTTGTTGACGTTGTCCATCACTATAAGATCGCGCCCACAGTAGTTGCATTTTATTAGGTGCTCATCTGACCCAGCTGCATTCAATGCATGATCGTTGTCGCAGCCAGAATAAGGATTTTCCTGAAGGACTATACCAAAAGTACTAATTTGGGGTGTCTTACTATAGGATGAGAGAACCTTGGAACAATGTGCTACATGCCATCTGACTATACATCCAAACTTTGCTGGTCACCATAAATGCGGTCATGCAAACTGTCCCGTTTGCAAAGAGGCAATAACAAACTCGGAATACTGGAGCCACATCAGGTCCCATCCTGGGCACGAAAATGACGCTCCCCCACCAAGAAAAACTTTTCCGCAAAACGCAGGAAACATGCGACCCCGCTATAGATAGATTCGCAGGCTATTCATTGAGGCCGGCCAAGTGGCCATCTGCCTTGATCTTTTCAGCATGCGCAGAAATGTAGCGCCAGATGATGTCGGCTTTGTCGGACTGAAAGTCCCAAGGCGCAATCAGCACCAGGTCGTTGTCCCTGATCCACATCCTTCGTTTTATCTTGCCCCTGATCCGACAGGTCCTTACTTTGCCGTCGGTGCACTTTACAATAATGTTGTCGCCGCCGACCAGCTTTACCACTCTACCAAACATCTGACCCTCACCGGGCATCACCATCTCTTTAAGAGCGGATTCGTTAAGGACTCTTCTTTTGCCTAAGCTAAAAACCCAGTACACTTTTGTGTCCGCAGGTTAAAAGTGTATGCATGCCTAACTTTCGAGCCCCCGGTGTGCGGACAAATAATAATGAACTTTGCACGCCAAGATGAATAGAAAAAACTTCTGTGGTACTTTCCATGACAGGCAGTTGCCACATTGTTCTGGGATTTATTGCTGCACTAGTTCTGCTGTAGCAAATCTGGCACCAACGTTGGTTACCTTGATTTTGCTGGTTTGGCCAACTTTGCCGTCTTTCACAAAGATTACAAATCCCTGTACTCTGGCAATGCCGTCGCCCTTTCTGCTCGTTTCCGTAATTTGCACATCGTATTCCTTTCCTACTTCTACTGGTTTTGGACCAAAGTTACCGCCACCGAAGCGGCCGCCTCCTCCTCCACCACCGAAACGTCTTTCGCCGTATGACATTAGTAAATAAACGTACAGCTATCTGCAATATAAACGCTGGATCGGCAATTCAGCCTATTTCTTCTCGTTGCGCTTCAGCCCGTACCGTCGGACTATCTCTTTGTCAATTTCCTCGTGCTTTATCTGCTCGCCTCTTCTGCCCGGCGTCTTCATTGCCTGCTGTTTTACCTTATTTCTTTCCTCGTCCAGTTCAGGGTCCTGCTTCTTTCCCTGCAATTCCTGAGCATAGTTCTCACGGAAAAACTTCTCTTCTGCGCTGTCCTCGACCATATGCCAGCTTATGGATAGAATACACAGATATTTATCCACTTGCAAGCTAAGGATGAGATCGGAGCCATCGTGAAGAGAAGCAACAAGAGCAGGACCGTCGAATACTTTGCCAAGACTATCTCGATACCTACGTCGTCGTATTACAGCAACAAGCCCCGTACGGCCAGGTGCAGGGTGTGTGATGGGGTGGCCCACTATCGCGTCGTGTGGGATATGGACAAGATAAGCAAAATAGAATACTATTGCAAGGCCTGTGTAGACACGCTGGACAGCTAATAGCCAAAGGTTCAACCCTACATCGCGTCATCGGGCTTTCGTGCCCACATTGAAGGTATAGGTAAATCTTTGTGCTGATGTGCACCATTTTGCCAGCCCATGTACGATTGCCCTATCTTTAATATATGGAATAGCCTGCAACTTTCAGAGATTCATGACTTCTATCACCATTGCCAAGTTTGGCGGCAGCGCTCTGGGCATAGAGGGGGCCATGATCCCAAAGATTATCGACCGGATAAAGCAGCTACAGGAGGAGTCAAAAGTAATCACGGTATTCTCGGCGCCTCTGATAGAGTACAACAATAAGGTGAGCTCCATGACCGACGTTGCGATACACGTAGGCCGTAGCTACGCCGCTTCGACTCCAGTAGAGATAGAAGTACTGAGAGAGGTCTACGAGAGGATAGCCGGCAAGTACGTGACTGACAGCCACAGGCGGCAAGAGTTCCTCGACAGCCTCGACAAGTTCTATCGGCAGGCTATAATATCACTAAAGCAGGCTGCAGAAAACAAGCGATTTGTCGACGTGATACGATCAAGGACACTTGCGTACAGTGGAGAAGTTACAATGTCGTACTTGATGGATTACGTTATGCAGAGTGTCGGCCTGAAATCGTCGCACGTTTCGATTGAAAATTGGCCGATAATTACCGATGACAACTTTGAGGCAGCGAATTTCATGGTACAAGAGTCAAGGCAGCACTCAGAGCACCTCATAGAGCTGGTGAAGCACAACGACGTGGTGTCTATGGGGGGCTTTATCGGTAGAACGGTCGATGGCCTTGAAACGACATATGAGCGCGGCGGCTCAGACAGGACTGCTGCAGATGTCGCGATACTGCTCAACGAAACCTACGACGTCAAGATCGACCTTGAAAAGGACAGCGCAGTCCTGAGCGCGGACCCGAGGATTGTGAAGGATGACCTAGAGTTCATACAGTACCTCTCGTATAACGAAGCAAAGCTGGCCGGAATGTTTGGCATGAAGATCCTCGATCCTATAGCGATAAAAGAAATAGATGACAACGATCTCGACATCCCGATCGTAATAACGGACATGGCTAAGCCGGAAGCAGTTACGATGATCCAGAGGAAGCCGCCTGTGGACAGCGGGAATCCGATAAAAATAGTCACCGGCAAAAAGAACTGCTCTATGGTGAGGATGGAGAGCGCCAGAGCTTCTCACTTGGTGGCATCTCTGGAGTTTGACCGTCAGTACCACGATTTCATAAAGCTATCTCCCTACATGGTTGACGACACCGAAATGACACGCCTCCTATTCCTCGACGCCGACTATGTCCGGCGCCAGGAGAGACACATACGCGCCTACTACCCAAAGGCAGAAATCGTCTACGCCCGGGGAGTGGTCACGCTCATTGGCGACGAAATGTGGCGCGTGCCAAAGATAGCATCGACTGCCAGCAGCACTGTCAGCGAACACGACATCAACATCCTGAATCTTGACGCACAGGAAGAAACATCAAGGATACTGATAGTGGTTGAGGACAAAGGCTCCAGCGTGGCCGACGCAGTAAAGGCAATACACTCTACTCGAACAAGAATCCGTGGGATGAAATGACTGAAGGGAAAATCTGGCTCAACGGCTCGCTTATCGAATTTGACAGCGCCAAGATTCACGTATTGACGCACGCGCTTCACTACGCGACAGGAGTCTTTGAAGGCATCCGCTGCTATAAGACGGTCAACGGCAGTGCAATTTTTCGATTGGGCGACCATATGCAGCGCCTAATCGACAGCGGCAAGTGCTATTTCATGGATCTCGGGTTTTCAAGGCAGCAGCTGGAAAAGGCTGCCATCGACACTGTAACGGCGAACAAGATGGAGGAATGCTACATCAGGCCCATAGCCTATTATGGTTACGGCAAGATGGGCGTCAACCCGATGCCAAACAAGGTTTCGGTGGCAATCGCGCTATGGAAGTGGGACGAGTACCTAAAGGGAGATTCAGACAAGGCCGCGCGCCTCATGGTTTCTTCATGGGCAAGAATCGACCCAAAGTCGCTGCCGATGCGCGCAAAGGCTACTGCCAACTATGCCAATTCCGCGCTGGCTAGGGTGGAGGCGATCAAAGCCGGCTTTGATGAGGCAGTGATGCTAAATTCGGCCGGCAGGGTGGTAGAAGCAAGTGCCGAAAACATTTTCATTGTAAAGAATTGCTTGCTTGCAACACCGCCAACGTCTTCAGGAGCGCTTGAAGGTATAACGAGGGACAGCGTGATCAGGATAGCAAAGAAAAACGGCATTGAATGTGAAATACGCGACATTGTCCGGGACGAGCTCTACACTGCAGACGAAGTGTTCTTGACCGGCACCGCGGCGGAGATCAAACCGGTCGGAGAAATAGACAGCAGAACGATAGGCGATGGCAAGGCGGGCAAGATTACAAAACAATTGAAGGAATTGTTCGAGGCAGTCTTTCACGACAAGGACAACGAATTCAGCAAGATATGGCTCACACCCATCAACTAAGCGAGATCGCCTATCAACAAAAAGTGGATCGCCAAGTGAATGGGCAGTGCGCCAACCAAGTACCAACCAGCTGCTCGTGCAGTTAGCCTCTTTGCAAGAAAGATGACAACAAGTCCTGATCCAAAGATAGCTGCATGCGCCGTGCCATTGAGCAATATCGGCTGATAGTTGTAGAAAAAGTAGAGCGCACTAGCAACACCTGCCGCAATCCCGGCTAGGAACAAGATCAGCATATCCTACCGCCCAGCGTTGCCACTTCTTTTTCAATTGTCGTTGCAATCTTGCCCAACCTTTTCTTCACTTCCTTTTCGTCACTCCCCCGCGATATCAGCTGCACCCGTATCTGCGGCGTCTTTTTCCTGTAGTAGCCGCGAGGGTGCGTCTTGAGGTAGATCGCCTCCCGGGGGTTTGATCCCACTATTCTTGCCAGCGCAGGCGCCATCATGGCCTCGGTCACGCCCCTCAAGCTGTAGTTGATTTCTTTCATTACAAACCTGCCCACGCCTTCTTTTATCAAAGGCAAGATGTGTCTTTCAAATACCGCCTTCATCTCTGACGGTACGCCGGGCAGGCAAAAGATTTTTGTCCTGTCGGCTTGCTCTGCAACCCCAGGCGCGCTGCCAACAGGGTTTTCGATCGGCATCGAACCCTCTGGGATTTTCGCCATCTTTAGCCACGCCTCCGTCAGCTCATATTTGAGATCGCGCCTTGCGTAGCTCCTCTTCAGCATGTCCACCGCGCGGCCGTCAAGCACTACTTGCTTGCCCAATACCAGCGCCACGCCTTCAAGTGTCAGGTCGTCGTAAGTGGCCCCGAGGCCACCCGTCGTCACAAGAATGACGGGCCTTCTTGCAAGCGACTCTTTTACCGCAGCTGATATTTCGAGAAGATCGTCGCTGACCACAGTGATCCTTCTTACAATGCCACCCGCATTTGCGATCTCCGCGGCAAGCCAGTGCGCGTTAGAGTTGAGCGTGATGCCGGCGAGGAGCTCGTTGCCGATAGAGAGAATTTCAATAATCATGTAGGATCATGCATTAAATGCCCTGCTCATCATGATAAGCTCCGGGCCGCTTGTAAGAGTGCCGACAACTACCGACTTGCTGTTTGCAACGATACCAGAGGAAAGGAACGGCATGCCACCGTTCACGGTCACCGGCTCTGCCGGGACCTGCAGTATCTCCGACACCATCTTGACTTCTTCTTCAGACGCCCTCGGGGTCACGCCTGCCCCGGCGTTTGTTGCAACGATCATTGAGCCCGTTTGCACAAAGCCGCCAACGCCCATGGAATGCACCGGCACTCCAAGCACGTCTTGTACCTGCCGGTCGATTTCGCCCCTAAACAGGGGCGACACGATCGCGCCATTGTCGTTTGTCGCGACGAGGTTGCCAATCGCAGTAAATCTGCTGTCAACGCGTTCGACGCTGAGCCTGCTCGCCTCTCTGATCGCTTTCACCTCCTCGTCGGACGCTATTGACGGGAGCAGGATGCCGTTATTGTTCATGACTGACATCGGGCCAAGGAGCCGGGTGCCCGCTACCGAAGAGCGCGCCTCCTTTACCTGAAGGAATTCAGCAAGCTTATCCGACTTTGTCTCTGCAAACCCGTGAGGGATTAGGACAAGGGTGTCGTTAGCCTTCACAAAGATGCCAATGTTGGGGCTCTTGTAGAAGGTGTACCTGTATATCGCCAAGTTTGTACACGGTTATGAAATAACGGATATGAACCTATTGAAAGGGCAGTGACACTCTTGAAATTCATTACTAACAAAAAGAATTTTTTGGGGAAGGCACAAGCTGCTGGTCATCGCGGATTACCCTTAAAGTTCGAGATAATTGCTTTCTTGTACATTTTTTTCAGCACATTTTGCAGGTAGCGGAAAAGCCGTCAGGCCTTTACTGGATAAATTCGGCGATCAATCCGCTCAACGGCGTGGCCAAAAATGAGCATTTCATTTATCTCCACGGGGATCGATTCGACCCTTTCGCTACTGCATGAGGGGCATTTTTCAAGGCCTAATCCATCTAGATAAGAAGCGCACCAATAACATGAGCCGCATAGAGCAAAGCAGACGCGCTTCATGCCTCCCGCATTTCTTTTTCCTATTATGGTAGTTGTTTCCATTTTGATTTCACTGTTCGTCCAAATCGTCACAATTTGCAGCTGGTGAAGAGTCGGATCGTCCGTTCGTTCTGTTCTCTTTGTATCACTGTTTTAAACCTTTCTTGCGGAACCATGAGGTTATGAACAGACTGGACCTGATCTTTATGCGGGTATAGCTTACGTTCCCTGAAAAAGCACGCTATTTCTGAAAGCACGAGCTCTGTCAGCCGTGCAGCGACTGATGACTGTGTGAACATGAAGCTATGCCCTGAACCCCTGTGTCATTTCGTGGCAGGCGCTACTGTGTCTGAGGGCTTCCTGCCGATGCTCCGGCTTGTCGACGTCAAAAACTATGTTGCAGGTGTAGCAGCGGATCAGCATCATATGCTGCATTGGTAGGTTTTTCCATTCTAAATGGCTTTAGCTTAATAGCCGTCGGCGCACTGGCATAGTAATGTCAGAAGCCCAATTCCTCTACCTATGCACGACAGGGTGGAAGTCGGGCAGGCGGCACAGGATAGAGATCTGGTTCGTAGAACATGACAACAGGTACTACGTAATGTCGGAAGAAAGCGAGCACGCGCACTGGGTCCAGAACATCATACACAATTCAAAAATTTCATTCAGCGCTGGCGGTGAGGCTTTTGCAGGCTCTGGAAGAGTAGTTGAGAGCAAGGACCCTGCAGCTGCGAAGGTCAAAAAGCTAATGAAGGCAAAATACGGGTGGGATAGAGGGCTAGTTGTCGAGCTCATGCCAGAGTAACCTTAAATCCAATGGAATGAAATCATAATGCAAAGTATGTCAAAGCGTAACGCGAAAAAGGAAACGAGAAGGTTGGGCGACCAAGATGACGACATCGAGCTTCGCAACACCTTTGCCGACCCCATAAATACCGGTAAAGTTTCTTCGCCGTACAATATTCCAAAGGAAGACCGCGCCATTACCCCCCATGGCTTTCTAAGCGATGTCGATCAGCAAAAGCTGCTCACCCAGATAAGATCAGAAATCGCCACGCTCAGAGAAGAGGTAAAGTCGCTAGCAAGGAAAGTCGACAAGCTCGAAAGAGGTTAAGCCCAGGAGATGAACATCTACTTTAATCCAGTTGTGTACATTTACAACAAGTGGTTCGCAGCACAGAATCGATCATTTTCCAGTACAGGAACAACCTGCCTCTGGTCGGCATTGCGATCATTGACGCGGGCAGCAACAAAAGGGCTGCAGTAGACGTCCACCCTGACTTTGCATCTTCGAAGAAATTGCAGTGTGCTAGAAAAGCAAAAAAGGCGGCTACCACTACTAGACGATGATGTCGCTTGATCAAATGAAGTGTGTACCATGCCGTGGCGGTGTACCGATCCTCACAGATGCCGAAATAGACCTATACTACCAGCAATTGCAACGCTGGTCAGTGGTTGAAAAGAATGGAATAAAGCGTCTAGAGAGGTCTTTTCAGTTCGAGGATTTTGCAGAGGCACTCGCATTTACAAACAAGGTTGGTGAGATTGCCGAGAAGGAAGGCCACCATCCAGATATTCTGACAGAGTGGGGGAAAGTCACGGTGACCTGGTGGACGCACAAGATCAAGGGCCTCCACAAGAACGACTTTATCATGGCCGCAAAGACAGACACCCTCTCACAAACCAAGAAGTGTTTATAACAACCTCTTATTGCTAAGGTAGTGATGGGCTCAAACCCGTTCTTTAGCAAAGATATTGTTTCAATAAAGGATTTTGCAAAAGACGATCTGGAGTATGTGTTTGGGGCCACGGATAAGGTAAGCGGGCTAAAGCCTACTGAAAGGGGTGAGCTTGGCAAGGGAAGGACGCTCGGCTATATTTTCTACGAGCCCTCTACAAGAACAAGGATGAGCTTTGAAGCAGCTATGGCGTCGCTTGGTGGAAGCTCGATCGGGATTGCGGACTTGAAATCATCGTCCGTGGAAAAGGGAGAGAGCTTGGCAGATACGATAAGGATCATCGATCTCTATTCCGATGTGATCGTGCTCAGGCATCCGATGGACGGCTCCAGCAGGTTCGCAGCTGAGCTGTCGCAGAACCCGATCATAAACGCTGGCAGTGGCAGCGAAGAGCACCCGACGCAGGCGCTATTGGATTTGTACACTATGCTCAAGGAGAAGGGCAAGATTGATGGATTGTCGATTGCGATAGTGGGCGATCTGAAATATGGCCGCACCGTCTATTCTCTGCTGTACGGGCTGGCTAGCTACGACGTCGACATTCACCTTGTGTCGCCGCCGACTCTCAGAGTTAGGAAAGAGTCGATCTATGAAATTCAAGACAGGCTGAAAATAAAGGAACACAACGAGCTGGACGGGGTTCTGCAAGAGGCCGATGTGATCTATGTCACTCGGATACAACGTGAGCGCTTCCCGGACGTGCAGGAGTACGAAAAGGTCAAGGGCTCTTACACCATCGACGAAAAGACGCTTGCAAAGGCAAAGAAGGATGTCGCGGTGATGCACCCGTTGCCGCGGCTAGACGAGATTTCCCAAAGCATAGATCATACAAAGAACGCGATTTACTTCAAACAGGCGTCCTATGGAAAGGAGCTTAGGGCCGCGCTATTGGCTCTCATGCTAAATGAGAGCTTGCCTGGATAATATCTTTCAATTTTGTAGTCCAAACTGCCATTTGTACACGAATACGCCGTCCATCGAAGATATGAAATTTCTTTTCACGATTTATTCGCTGTGGCTATGAATCGAAATTGCCACTTGGTAGCGCAGACCTCGACCAAGTTCTTACCGATGTGAATGCCGACTATGCTGAGTATCATCTTTTTAGATGTAAGAAAGAATCCAAGTTCGTACACGCCAATATTCATAGCAATGATTTTGATGGTAATTGTACTGCCGATG
>JANWHJ010000044.1 GCA_025450475.1 Nitrososphaera sp. | reverse complement strand
GTACTCTATGAAATTTATTATTGACTCTAGGACGATATTATTGGGACTCGAGCTTCTTAGAGTGGTTTATTCAGCAGCTCTGGGATAACTCCACCTTGACGATGTCCCGGACTATTGCAAACCGAGATTTCAGATTCAGACGCATTCATTGCAACAAGAATTGTAACTATGACTCCGAATGTACCAAGAACCGTGAGGATTGAACCAATGACAATTCTAGTCTTTTGCATCCTTCTATGTATTTGTGCCTTCGATGCTTCTACGCATTTCTTGTTTTCGTACATTCATGACCTCAGTGCCCGTGGTGTTTGGTCTTCTCAGACTACCGCGCCTATCGGCGGCACTACACATGAACATTTGGATAGACGGTCGCCAGCTCTAGAGCAAACACAACAGGGAATGATTGATACGCTATTGGCTAGGTTCCAGCGATCACTAGCGAGAATTGCTATATGTCAACGATCTCCCCATTCGACTATCGTGTTGTCAGCCGATGCTGCCAACGGCATGCAAATATTGAGAAGGAAAAGGTGCGAAGTGCGGGATTTGAACCCGCGATCCCGAGCTTGGGAAGCTCGTACCTTAACCAGGCTGGGCTAACTTCGCACGATTGAAAAACGCAGAAGATGAAAATAAAAGCCTTTGTTATTTCAGAGTAAAACTCTTGCCTGACCTGAACGCGATCATTCTTGCCGACGACTTGTCTCTGGCCCCCCGCCTGTTGGCATCAGTGTTTTGGGAAGTGCCGCGCTCGTCTACTATCTCGACGTGAACATGGTCGCGGAACTTTTTTTTCAACACATAGGCGATCTGTTTTGCCATCCGGATGTCGCCATCTCCTATCCTTACCACCTTTTTATGCGACTCTATCCCACCCAGCATTGCCGACACCTGGTCTATTGCATCCTGAGGCGAAGACTCGACTTCACTAGCGATTTCTTGGTGCATGTAGATTGCAGATATTCCAATTCTACTGCCAGGATCGATGCCTACGGTCAGCTGGTCGTCTGCATGCTCTCCCACTATACTCCGCAGTATCTTTGCCTTGGTTAAGGCCGGGTACTTTTCAAGCTCAGTGTCAAACATCACCGCGCCTTTCCTATTGACAATGGCTGCCTCATCCTGAGTGGTAATTATTACCTTGGCACTTGACGCTGCGGCCTCTTCAGGCGATAGTGAGTCGAATTGCAGCTCCATCAGTTTCAACGCGTTGGTGATATTGTAGTATGGCCGGCCGCGGACGGTTGCGACTGCGACCTGGCGATGTAAAAGCTCCTCATTCAGGGGCGTTTCTTCAACAACTACTCTTGGGCAAAATTGCTTTTAAAGCTTGTGGAATTAGTTGGCTGTCTTGGCGTCTGCAATCTATTTCTTTGACTTGACCGGCTGGACTCCCTTTGCTGCCTGCACTGTGTCGCCCAGGACCGTCCTGACGATGTTATCCACTGCCGCGTCAAAAGAGGAGTTGATGTCCTTTTTCAGGTTGGCGATATTCGCTCTCCCCGTTTCTCCGATCTTTTCAGACTCGGCCTCCGCCTCTGCTCGGGCACCGTCTACTATGCGTTTGGCGTCTTCGTTTGCCATTGCTATAACTTGCTGCTTTAGCTTCTCTACTTCTTCGTTAGAATGAACCATCATGCGTTTTTTCATTTCTTCTGCGCGGGAATAAAGCCCGTCTATCTCGACTTCAAGCTCTGATAGGGCGCCGACAATAGTTTCAACTGCAGAATTAGAGGTTGGTGAAGGAACCTGAGCGTGCACGGTTTTTTCCTTTGCCAAAGCCACCTGAAATGAAAGTAGAGGGATATTAAAACTATGTTGTAAGGCTGAGGATAGCCTGTGCTATGTCGCCCTTGCTCTCCGTTAGGGCATGCACCGCCTTTTCCTTCGAAACGTTGGCCTGCTGCATAACAAGGATAAGGTCCTCTTCCTTGTACGATGGGACATCCCGCTGTTTTTCTTCAATGTCCGACGCAACGACTTGGAAGATGGTGCTGTCCTTGCCTTTCATTTCAATCACCTGTGGCTTTACAAGGTATAGTTCCTTCTTATCGGTCTTGATTATCACTTCCTCGACGTTCTCAAGCGTCGTCATGTCAAGACCCATCTTGTCTAGCATGCGCCTCATTTCTCGGTTGCCGCCACGGCTCATATAATGCGGATTACTCTGTTCTACCTTTTAATCCTTCTCTGATTTTTACTGCGACGCCCCTATTGTACCGCTTCATCACTTGGACAGGAAGTATCGCGGCTCCTACGGCTATTACCTTTTTGCTGTCGATGACTGCCACATCAGAGCCTACCCTGACGTTTGAACCACACCACTCTACGTGCTTGCAGAAAAGTGATCTGCCCTCGCTGACAAACGGCACGGCTTCCTGCACTGGCTTGACGCAGTTTTCAAGGAATCGCTCGCTCTTGTCGAGAAAATGCTGGGCGCCGGATATTGTCAGCGCAATGCCTCCGTCGGTGCGGAGCGTGCCGCCCAGTCTGCCAGCAATACTAAAATTCTTTATTCGCCCTGTACGCCTTGAAAACTCAAATCCAATGTCTTGAGGCAAAGTATCGGAAAGCCCGGCGCCAAATAGAGCATCAAGGTGGCGGCACACTTTTTCTCTGGCATCAATCGGAAGCGGGTTCAAGAAATGTTCTGTGTTTCATATGCCAAATAAATATAATGGCCGTTACTGAGTGCATCTATATAGTCACGGCTAGGAATATATAGAACAACAAGAAAACCATCTTGAATGGAAAATAACAAGAGCGACGGGAACGGTAACGGGAAAAGCCTGTCGCAGGGCGAAGAGACTAGAAAATTGCAATACACTGGCGGCTCTTCCTATATCGTCTCGCTCCCCAAAAAGTGGATTCAGGACCTCGGCCTAAAGCAAGGGGACCACGTGGTAATCTTAAGGCAGGGCAACTCGGTGCTCCAGATAGCACCCGCCTCAAAGCGGATGGCAAAGGAGCAAAAGGAAGCGACCATTGAAGTCGGCAAGGACAACAACCCGTACTTTATCGCGCGCAAACTGATAGCGCTGTATTTCTTGGGCTTTAACGTCATCACAATCGTTCCAAAGGAAGATAGGCTGCTCGCGGAGCAAAGGGAAGTAATAAAAAGCATCGTTAGGCGCGTGTTGATGGGCACCGAGATCATCGCCGATTCTGCCGCCGGCATCACGCTGCAGGTGCTGATAAACCTACTTGACCTTTCGGTGGACGCGGCATTCAAGCGCATGCTACTTATCGCAAAATCGATGTACCGCGACACTCTCCTTGCACTCAAGGAAAACAATGTCGAGCTTGCAGAGGAAGTGATCAAGTCTGACGATGAGGTCGATAGGTTCAGTTTTTACATCGTCAGGCAGCTGAAAATTGCGATCAAGAACGAGCACTTATTAAAGGAGATAGGACTCGAGGAGCCGCGCAACTGCCTCGGCTACAGACTAATCGCCAAGTCGGTCGAGCGCGTTGCGGACCACGCCACAGTCATCGCCAAGGACGTCACGGAGAATCGCCGCCCGCTCAACAAGGACGTTGTGGACAAGATTGCCAACATGAGCTACTTTGCCCTTGAAGTACTCGACGATGCTTGCCTGTCGATGTTCAAGCGCGACTATGAAGCTGCTGATAGGGCGATTGAAAAGTCGCGCAGGATAGACGAGTTGGAGAAGGCGATACTGCGCATGGTGTCAAAGCCACGTGACGTCAACGAGCTATATAGAATCAAGTTGATAACAGAGAACATTAGGCGGGTCGCGGAGTATGCAAGCGACATCGCAGAAATAGTGCTCAACATGACTGTTCAACACACGCTCAGAAAAGGCTAAATCGGCCGTCCTTATTTTTGAATCCAAATGTCTTTTTGCGAGCTTTGCGGGCGCTCTGTCACAGAGAAGAAAATGGTGGTGGTCGACGCCACGGTGTTCAACGTCTGTATCGCATGCTCAAAGCACGGCAAGCCGTACGTTCCGGCATACACGCCGGCCAGGAAAAAACCGGTAGCAGCAAAGCAGCAGAAAAAGATCGGGATGGCTGACTCGACGATGCTTGCCCCCGACTTTGCGGGGCGTATAAGAGAAGCCCGGATGAAGATGGGCCTAACCCACGAGCAGCTCGGTATGAAGATGAACGAAAAGGCGCAAATCTTGAAAAAGTTTGAAACAGGGGCGATCAGACCAGACGAGCTCATGGCAAAAAAACTGGAGCGACAACTCGGCATAAGGCTGTACATCAGCGATGATGAGTAATGTCTGATTACAGGAAGGCCATCCTGATAACGTACCCTGTCGATCAAGTGATAAAAGAAGCCATTTCGCTTGCGGATGCGGCTGGCTACTCTATAATCAAGACGGTGACTCAGCGCCAGCTGATCAGGTCAAGGTTTGGCATTGGGCTTGGAAAAGCCGAAGAAGTGAAAGAAATGGTACAAGAGATCAGACCTGACGTAATCATTTTTGACGAGGTCCTCAAGCCTACCCAGATGTACAACCTTGCAAGCCTGTGTAAGATCGAGATAGTGGACAGGGAGCGGCTCATCTTGGAGATCTTTGAGCGCCGGGCAAGCACCACCGAGTCTCAGATCCAGATCAAACTCGCGCAGCTGCGTTACGACATGGCAAGGGCGCGTGAAAAAGTCCGGCTCGCAAGGGCCGGCGAGCAGCCGGGGTTCTACGGCCTTGGCAAATATGAAGCCGATGTGTATTTCCTCGACATAAGGAAGCGGGTGGCGGTGCTCAAGAAAAAGCTTGGGAAAGAGGAAACCAGGAGGCAGCTGCACAGGGACCAGCGGGCAAGGGCCGGCCTGCCTACTGTTTCACTTGCCGGCTACACTTCTGCAGGCAAGACTACACTGTTCAATACGCTCACGGGCGAAAACAAGGCGACTCACAAAAGCGTTTTTACCACACTTTCTACGTTCACACGCGCAATAAACCTCGCTGGCGAGAAGGTGCTGCTCAATGACACTGTTGGCTTTATCAGCAAGCTGCCTGCGTACATGATCGACGCATTCAAGTCAACGCTTGACGAGTTGACATACGCGAGCCTCGTGCTCCTGGTGCTTGACATCAGCGAGTCAATAGAAGAGATCGCCAGCAAATACGACAGCTCGCTTGACGTGATAAACGAGTTCGAGGTGCCCGGCACAAGATTAGTCTACGTGCTCAACAAGGTCGACCTGACAACTCCGGAAGACGCCTTTGACAAGGCAGGGCAGCTCGGCTTACTGGAGAGCAAGCGAGTGCTGCCGGTGTCTGCTAAGACCAACTACAACGTTGAGCTGCTTAAGGACTTGGTCGGAACTATGCTATTTGAAACGGAAAAGGTAAAGGAAGAGCGGATGGAGGAAGAGGCATGAAGATATCGGTCTTAAGGATTGGTCATCGACTCGTGCGCGACGACAGGGTGACCACGCATTCCGCGTTGGTTTCAAGGGCCTTTGGCGCTGAAAGGATTTACATGACTGGAATCGACGAGTCAGTCAGCAAGACGGTTGCCGGCGTCGCCAAGAGGTGGGGGGGCGAGTTTGAAGTGCAGATCATCCAGGACTGGAAGGGGCTTGCAAGAACCTGGAAAAAAGAAGGAGGCAAGGTGGCGCACCTCACGATGTATGGTATCAACATCGATGACGCCGTCCAAAAGATGCGCATGGAAGACAGGATACTTGTCATGATTGGCGCGGAAAAGGTGCCCAGGGAAGCGTATGATATTGCCGATTATAACATAGCAGTCGGCAACCAGCCGCACTCTGAAATCGCGGCGCTTGCAATTTTCCTAGACAGGATGTTCAAAGGCAAACAATTGAAGAAAGAGCTCGCCGGTAGGAGGCTGAGGATAATCCCGGCCGAAAGGGGCAAGCAGGTCCGGGAGACTAGGTAATCTTTTTAATTGCGTCATGCCGCCTGCAAGGCAGTGATGACACTAACCTGCGCCGATCGCAATTCAGCGAGATGACGAAATGCACCTCGACTGAGACACACTAACCATGTGTGTCTTTGGTGCACATCACTTTTCTATTCTTGCAGTGCCCCACCACCCGGTCTAGGAAGTGGGTCCAGCGTGTCTCGTCTGCTCTGCAACCCTCACGCTGGTGTGTCCATCGCGGCCCTAATTCTGGAGCCGGCTCTCTCTTCGACAATGGTTTCCATAGCTAACCCATGTCAATTTTCAGAATTAAGCAATTATTCCAATGTCTAGCTATTGCTTCATCAGTGCTACTATCGCCTTTGCGACTTCCGACTTTGAAAAAAGCAGCTTGGACGTGTCTTCTTTTCGCTTTTTCTCCGAATTCAACTCTAGAATGTTGAGGTGACCGTTTACCAGAAATTCGACATGGAGCGATTTTCTTGTCATACTTGCGTTCCTCACCCCGAATCTTTTTCCGATTAGGCTGTCTTCGTTTGCCACATCAAGGGAGGTCAGCCTGACGATCGCGCCGACGAACGAGTCGAGCAGCGCAAAAAGCTGATCTGGCTTGTCCTCCATTTCCTTTGGCACGCCCCACTTTACCTTGGTCTTTGTGGCCGACGCGAGATTATCAAACTTCTTTATGAAATCGCCAAACACCGATTCCATAGTGACGTCTATGACGTGGTTCTTTGACCGGACAAATTGTGATGTTACCTTCTGGTCGGTGAACTCCATGCCGTGGTATTTTGCATACAAGAGCGGCTGGCCGTAATTTACTACGTACGCTTCGCAGCCGTCAATCTGTGAAACCAGGTG
>JANWHJ010000043.1 GCA_025450475.1 Nitrososphaera sp. | reverse complement strand
GTCAGAGGCCCTTACCGAAATCAACAGGATGGACGAAAATAGTGGAGTAGGGCTGGTGTTGCTGAGCGACGACATTGGTAGAGAAATTCGTTACCAGCTGACAAGCCTCAGGGCAAAGAGACCGATCCCTCTCATCTTTGAGCTCCCCTCCCCGGGAAGCAAGAAGGAGAAGGTCGACTATCGAGCCCTCCTTAAGCAGATTCTAGGCGTTTAGTCCCTGCAGCCCTTTGTAGATCTATGCCGCTTACAAAGACTCGGTGATTCTTGATGATCAAAGCTCTTTGCGGCTTACCAGCCCAGTTGATTCCTAGGAGTTATCCAATGGCATTCCTTTTACGTAGAATGTTTGTCCTCCTTCACTTCAAATCCAATCGGATAGGCGCTACTGTCGGGGACCTTGAGACACAATACAAAGCCTAGGCAAGAGAAAAGCTCCCTGTCCTCTCCTTATTGCGAATAAACTATTATGTAAGAATCCTGTAGAAAAATCATTGCTCAACAAGCTGAGGGATTCGCTCGAGCCAATGATGACTAAGCTGGGCACGAGCCTTGCGGCTACGGGCTTGTCTGCAGACTTTTGGACTGGGCTCGGGCTAGTAATGTCAATTGCCTCAGGAATAGTATACGCCTCTCCTGCGATTCTTCGTGCAAGCGGGGACTTGGGGCCTAGTTCTTCGTTCTTTTCATTTTGGTTCCTCTTCGCACCAATCTTTGGCGGATCACTTCTATTGATTTCTGGATTTTTCGACATAGTCGACGGCAGCGTTGCACGCGTTACAAAACACGCGTCGAAAAAAGGCGCGTTCCTCGATTCGTCTTTTGATAAGATATCTGAAGTTGTGATTTTTGGGGGTATTGCAATTGGCGGCCTAGCATCCCCATTCTGGTGTCTGGTCGGGCTCGGACTATCACTACTTGTTAGCTACACAAGGGCACGGGCCGAATCACTTGGAGTTGAGCTGAAAGGCATAGGAATTGGAGAGCGCGCGGAGCGCATGATCATCCTTGCAATAATTGGCATGATTCCTCTACAATTCATACCATTGGGCAATTCCACCTTTCTTCAGTCTGGAATGTATTGGGCAGTGATAATTGTGTCAATAGTTGCATGCATCACGCTGGTACAGCGCATAGTTGCAACTGCGAAAAAATTAACTTCTATCTGAGCTTGCCTACGGTGCGCCTGTCGGCCTCTGATCTTACTTTTACAACTCCCCTATGAACTGCACAGGATACGCAGTAAAACTTGACATCGGTAGACATTGGTATGTATGCTCCCTGTTGTCTTAGCTCTTTCGCAAGCGTCGGCTCGACAAGCGTTATCCTTCCCGTCACTTTCTTCGCCTTATCGCGTGGGACAAGAGCGCCGCAGGAGCTGCAATGAACTGTGCCAGAGCTGCCCTTGCCTCCCTTTGACCTGCCTCTGCTCGCCCTTTTCTTTGGCATATTGCGATAAGGACGTCAGCCATCCTTTAAATCTTGTGATTGATTTTTGCGGCGAAAATATGGGTAGCTTGAAATGAAAAATTGTTTACAAGACTTGCAGTTCTATTGAACAATAATGAAAATATGACGGCACGCGCTAGCCTAATAGGCCTTCATCGCGAAGTCGGTTTTCAGGAGGCCGCGCAAACAAGCCCTTTTATTATTCGCGCAAACACATCACACATCCTTGAGAATAGGGATCGCCTCTCACATTGTACTTGATACTATAAAGTGCTTGGACGGGAGCGTAGTGGAAAGCGTAGGAGGCCCGGCTTGCTACTGCGGCATGACTGCTAGAAAATTCGGCTTTGGCGTCAGGCTTGCTACTAGAGTCGGCAGCGATTTTCCGCGGGATCTGCACAATATGCTCCGCGAGAATGACATCATACTGAGCGACTGTCAAGTTTCTGGCGCGCCAACCACGAGGTTCAACATTTTCCCAGGAGGCGACTTCCGCCATCTGGTGTTGAGCTCAAAGTGCGATCAGCTAGATGCCGATGAAATCCGCGGGATGAATGTCGATTACTGGCTGGCAAGTCCGGTGATCGACGAAGTTTCACAGGAAGTCCTTGTCGCGATCAAGCAGCATAGAGGCAAGAAAGATTTCGTAATGCTCGACCCGCAGGGATACATGCGGACGGTCGGCACCGATGGCCACGTGACGCTTAAAGACACGCTTGAGCTAGACTTGACCGGCATCACCGCGCTCAAAGTCGATTCGCAGGAAATGGCAGCGCTTACTGGCGGGCTAAGCGGTTTGAAAGGGATGGAGGCGCTCCAGTCGAGGGGCGTCGAATTTGTGGTTTCCACAGAACACCGGCACATTCATCTGCTTCATGAAAAAATACATTACTGGATCACGATGGGCAACATCAACACACCGGATTCCACCGGGGCCGGCGACATCCTATCCGCCGCGTTTTCCTGCGCATACTTGAAGGAGAAGGATCCGCTATGGGCGATTTGCTTTGGGGCAGGCGCAGTGAGGGCTTCACTAGAGACGAAAGGTGTCGGTCTTGCCAAGATCCCACATATATCCAAAATAGAGCAGAGCGCTTCGTACTTTTACAATACGGTCGGCTTCCAGAAGCTCTCCTAGCTTTAAATCAGGCTAGAATCAAACAAGTGGTAATAGCAATGAAAGTGGCGCTTTCAGGCGTCGACTCACGTGACGGGGCACTCCTCTCAAAAGTGAAAAAGACGCTTGATTCATTGAATATCAAGACGCAGATAATGAAAGATGACTACCAGACCGCAAGGGAAGTTGACATTGTCATGGTTGCAGGTGGCGACAGAGGGATACTTGACTATTTCCACAAAGTCGAGACTGATTCTGCGCCGGTGCTCGGGATCTATGAAACAGACTCTACCGGCTTTCTTGCCCAGCTTGAAGTGCGCGACCTGGAATCCGCGACGTCACGCTTAAAGCGCGGTGACTATTCGGTCGATCAGGTGTTCCGCCTGGCTGTCAAGGTTGACGGCAAGCCCGTTGACCCGGTGTTAAACGACGTGGCCGTGTTCTCAAGCAAGAGCGCGACCCTCATGGAGCACGTCCTTCGTATAGACGGAAACGACGTCTGGCACGACAATAGCGACGGGATCATAGTTTCAACGCCTACTGGCTCGACCGCATACTCGATGTCTGCCGGTGGCCCAATGGTGATGCAAAGGGCACCGGTGTTCCTGGTGGTTTCAGTAAACTCGCTTGACAACACTCGCAGACCATTGGTGGTGCCAAATGACAGCCGGCTCGAGATCACCGATATAACAAGCAGGTATCATTGCGAAGTGGTGATCGATGGCGGCCGCAGAATGCAAGTTAAAAAGAGGCTTGAATGCTCCAGACACGAGTTTTCCGCGCGTCTTGTGCGGCTTGCCGGCGACTCGTCATCGGCCGCGTCACTAATGGCAAAGAAGGTACAGCTGGCGGAGGATATGCTGAAAATGCCACCGAGTGCAAAACTCATTTTGAAAACTTTAGAGTACGAAGGCGCCCTTAGCCAGAAGGACTTGGCCACGAGGACAATGCTGCCAGAGCGAACTATCCGGCTTTCATTAAGCCACCTGATCAATCAGGGCTACGTCAAGAAGAAAACTTCACTTCGCGACGCTCGGCAGAGGATCTATGAACTCAAGATTTAGCGGCTGCTTTTACAAATGCGTCAAACGCTTGCTCGGGTTTACCTGGCCTGCTGTTGAACTCTGCGTGATATTGTACCGCAAAGTAGAACCTGTGGTTCGGCATTTCCAGGATCTCCATCCTCCTGCCACTGTCAGAGTGGGCTGACAGGACGAGGCCGTTCTCATTTACGATATCCAAGTATTTCTGATTGAACTCGTAGCGGTGCCTGTGCCTCCTCTTGACCTCGGTTAACCCGTACACCCTGGCGGCGACCGTCTTGGGAGCTATCGCAATGTCATGGCTACCAAGGCGCATAGTCCCGCCCATGTCGTGTACGTTGCGTTGTTCTGGCATAAAGTCTACGACTGGATTCTTTGTGTTGGGATCGAGCTCAGTGGAATTGGCATCATGTAGCTTGCATACGTGCCTTGCAAACGCAACGATTGCCAATTGGAAACCAAAGCAGATGCCAAGGTAGGGGATATTTTTCGTTCTGGCAAAGTTGGCCGCAGCCATTATCCCTTCACTCCCGCGCCTGCCAAAGCCGCCTGGGGCCAGTACCCCGTCGCAATCCTTCAGCATCGAGAGGCTCGACAGTCCTCCGTTCTCAAACCTTTCAGAGTCGATCCATTGGACTTCGATCTTCTTGCCTATGCTGGCGCCCGCATGTGATAGCGCGTGGTAGACGCTAACGTAGCTGTCAGGCAAAGTTACATACTTGCCCACTACCGCAATCCTTACAGAGCCACCGTACTTTGTGAACGATTCAGTTACAGTCCTCCAGTTGCCCCAATGGGGAGTCGACCTACGGAGCACCATCCGCTCAGAAATGGCCTTGAGCATGCCTTGGCTTTCAAGTACTTCTGGAACTTTGTAGATTGACGGCGCATCGTGGCAGGAAATCACGCACTTCTCTTCGACGCTTGCAAATAGCGAAATTTTGCGCCTTGCATCGTCGCTCAGCTGCATCTTGCATCTAACTGCGAGAATGTCCGGCTGGATGCCTATCCTTCGTAGCTCCTGGACGCTGTGCTGGGTCGGTTTGGTTTTCTGCTCACCCACTACATCGAGCACCGGCGCCAGCGTGACGTGAATGAACAACGTGTTTGATTGGCCAAGCTCGAGCTCCATCTGACGGAACGCCTCAAGGAATGGGAGGCTCTCAATGTCGCCCACCGTACCGCCGCACTCTACGACCATTATGTCCAACTTCTCTTCGTTAGCGATGTTGCGGAGCGCATTCTTTATCTCGTCGGTCACGTGTGGGATTATTTGGACGCATTGGCCCAGGTACTTACCCTCGCGCTCTGCTAGGATGACGTTGTTGTAGACTCTACCTGTCGTGATGTTGTGGTCCTTCGTCATGGCGGTGTCGATAAAGCGTTCATAATTGCCTATGTCCATGTCGCATTCGCCCCCATCGTCAGTGACAAACACCTCGCCGTGGGCGACGGGGTTCATCGTGCCAGCGTCATAGTTAACATAGGGATCTATCTTGACACAGGATACCCTATACCCTGCAAGCTGTAAAAGCTTTGCAGTCGAAGATGTCGTCACGCCCTTGCCGAGGCCGGACATGACTCCGCCTGTAACGAAAATAAATTTGCTGCCGTTCTGCGCCTTGGACTGCACATAAGATTTTGCAAATGCACCTTTTTATTCCTTTTCGAGTTCGCCGGCGCTATCTTAATATGAAGAAAACGCGCTAACTACCATGTTCTCACACAAGATGAATGAACAAGATTCAAACAAGCTCCGGGGCAGATCCGCGATAGATGCCGCGCATGCGGGCGTCACAGGCGAAGACGAAGCAAGGCTTGACGCTACCATATCCAGTCTTTATGGGGTAGACAACGAAGAAGCCGCGGCGATACACGCCAACTACCACGTCGACAAGATCCTTGCTTCGCTTGCAAAAAGGGCTGGGGAAAACGGGATGAAGAGACAGACCCTTGCAGACCGAGTTCCGCACCTTGACATTCCCGGCGTCGCCTACCAGGTGGCAAAGGGCAAGCTGACAGAAGCTGCCGCAGTCGACTTGCTTTTCAGGGGGCTATCCACGATAGAAAGGAACGGCAAGCCGGACGACCGGTTCACCATCTACGGCTGATCTATGTAGCCAGCCTCGCTGAAGAATTGAACCAGCCGGCTTACGTATTTGTTTTGACGGTTAATGCCATACACCACGTTGGCATATTTTGTCTGGGTCACCCAGCCTATAGTCACGAGGTCGTCAAGATTGTTCTTGATGTCCTCACGTTTTAGGTGGGTCTTTTTGTGGAGCACGTAGACGGTTACCAGCCTGCGCTCTTCGGCAAGCGCTTTGATTATCCTGACCTTTCCTATTGTACCAAGCCCTGTTTCAATGATCTCTTTGCTGCTCATTGTTTCAGACACTATTTTGCACCCTTGACCTTGGCCATGAGCACAGGCTCGAGCTCTGCAAGCGACGCGCCGTGCAGGCCTATCTCCTTCAGCGACTTAATGTCTACAAGCCTCCTTGCCTTCAAGTCGTCAAGGTAATCTTCGACATCTATTTTTTTCATGCCCAGCTGCTCTGCTAGTTCAGTCGCGTACAGGCGGACATCCTTTAGCTCGACGTACGGCTTTTTCTTGCTTTTCAGAGCGCGCACAAGGGCCGTCAGACTGACAAGGTGGTTCTTTGACATTTGATCGATCTCTTCGCTTGTTATCGAGGGGTGGATCTGTCCGTGTACTTTGCGCACGTGGTCAAGCGTGACCCTGCCGGTCCCCTGTGACTCTGCAAGGTTGCCCGCGTACAGCAAGAGGTCAAGGGCATACCTCACGTCGCCGTTTACCTCTGGCGACGTGGTGATGCTTGAAACCTTGTCTATGACATCAGAGCCCATAGCCTTTGGGCTGAATGCCTGATCGGCGCGGCTCTCTAGTATGTCGCTTACCTGCTGTATCGTGTACGAATGGAACTCCATTGGGACCCGCCCTAGCGTGCTCAGCTCAGCAGGGTCAAGTTTATTGTAAAACTCTGTGCTCCTTGCGATGAATATCGCGCCCTTTACGTTGCAGGGTTTATCGGGTTCGAACTCGTTGAGCCTCGTAAGATCGTAGATGATGCCAGTGTCCTTGCTAGTCTTGATCAGATAGTCGATTTCGTCCATGATGATGAGCGCGTACTGGTTGTTTTCACGTAGGTACCGCAACAGGTAGCGCAACATCTCTTCCGCGCTCAGGCCCTGAGCAGGTAGCTCTGGCGCTATCCTCTCAAGCAGGAAACGGTATATCGCAAACTTGTTGCCACCCTGCAATTTCAGATTGATGTATGCCGTCCTTAGCGTGAGCCGGCTTTTTGCAAACTGCTCTTCAAGCATCTTTGAAGACCTGAGAACAGTCGATGTCTTGCCGATGCCGGCCACTCCAACTGCCTGCAGGACTGTCAGCGGGAATCTGTCGGGGTCTCTTGGCGCGTCGGAAAACACGTGCACGATTTGCTGCACCTGCGCTTGGCGGTGCGGCAGCTCCTCTGGCACGTACCTTGGAGAAAGTTTTGACCTGTCGCGAAAGATTGCGCTTTCAGACATCACTGCTAACCGGATATCGTTATCCGTCAATATATACCTGAATAGAATTAATACCTGCATACTGCTACCTACCCTGAACGATGAGCAAGTTCGTCAGGACCGACTCTAGCATAAAGCGCCTTGTAGATAATTCGTTCAAGGCAATAGAGAGGGGTGCTTACGAAACGCCGAACTCATTTACACACGACGCGATGAGCATTAGGAGGGCGGTCAAATCTTGTCCGCACGCCCCGATCATCACAGAGATAAAGTTCTCGTCTCCTTCGCAAGGCAAGATAAGGGAAAAGACGCTACCGGCAGAAATTGCTACGATGATGGTCAATGCCGGCGCCACCGGGTTGTCTGTGCTGACACAACCGTATCTTTTCGACGGTTCTATAGAATACCTGGCAGCTATTAGGAAAGTGGTTAGTGTCCCGTTGCTCATGAAGGATATCACTGTCAGTACGATCCAGATCGACGCGGGCAAAAAGGTGGGCGCGGACTGCATATTATTGATAAAGACCGTCTTTGATCGGGATCTTGCGGAAGGCAGCATAGAAAAATTCGCGGAATATGCGGCAGGGAAGGGTCTACAGGTATTGGTGGAGGTTCATACGGAGAGGGAATTTGCTGTAGTGCTGAAGGCGAGGCACGACCTCGTAGGCATCAACAACCGCAACCTTGACAACGTCGATGTGGACATCGCAAATACCGAGCGGCTGCTGAACAAACACGGCAAGGGCAAAAGCCTCATAATAAGCGAGAGCGGCATCGGTAAGCCCGCAGACATCCAGTACCTGAGAAAATCCGGAGCCGACGCATTCCTAGTCGGCACAAGTATAATGGAAACCGGCAACATAGGAGCCAAGGTTGCCGAACTGTACAATGCGCTCTAATTGCGAATCCCTTAATACCCCTTTTCGACTATTTGGCTCATCTTGTTAGGCAGTTATCCTGTGGGCGGCAGGTTCGGCAAGTACGGGGGCAAATTCATACCAGAGACCTTGGCACCCGCGGTCGAGGAGCTAGAATCTGCATATGAAAAGTACAAGAACGATCATGACTTTCAAAAGGAATTATCCTATTATCTGACTGAATACGCTGGCAGGCCGACACCGCTCTACTTTGCAAAGAACCTAACAGAGCACGCCGGCGGAGCCAAGATTTACCTAAAACGTGAAGACCTTTTGCATGGGGGAGCCCACAAGACAAACAACACGCTAGGGCAGGCGCTTTTGGCAAGAAAGATGGGCAAAAAGCGGATAATAGCGGAGACCGGCGCGGGTCAACACGGGGTTGGCACCGCGCTTGCCTGCGCGGCTCTCGGGCTTCCTGCAGAAGTCTACATGGGTACAAAGGATGTCGAGCGGCAAAAGTTGAACGTTTTCCGGATGCAACTTTTAGGGGCAAAGGTACATCCCGTTCAGTCTGGTAGTAAGACGCTAAAGGACGCAATCAACGAAGCGATCCGCGACTGGATCGCCAATGTGAAAACTACTTACTACCTCATTGGTTCGGTGGTTGGTCCACACCCTTACCCCATGATGGTAAGGGATTTCCAGAGCGTCATTGGCCACGAAATAAGACAGCAGATGCAAGAGGTCGAAGGCGGGCTGCCTGAAGCGGTAGTAGCTTGCGTCGGCGGGGGGAGCAATGCGATGGGATCATTCTACCCGTTCCTCGACGATACCGACGTCATGCTATTCGGCGTAGAGGCAGGCGGCGAAGGAATAAGAACAGGCAAGCACTCAGCAACACTTGCTGCCGGCTCCGAAGGCGTTCTGCACGGGATGTTCACCTACTTGCTCCAAGACAATTGCGGGCAAGTGATAGAGACTCACAGCATATCCGCCGGCCTTGACTACCCAGGTGTGGGGCCAGAGCACGCGATGCTTAAGGACATGAATCGCGCAAAGTATGTAGCAACCACCGATGACGAAGCGGTGCAGGGGTTCCTCATGCTTTCAAGGCTCGAGGGGATTATCCCAGCACTAGAGCCGTCACACGCGATTTCATATGCACTGAAACTTGCAAAGAAAATGGACAAGGACGACGTCATTGTAGTCACGCTTTCAGGGCGGGGCGACAAAGACGTACAGGTTGTGCAGGACTACCTTGACCAAAAGAGCAGGAAAAAGAAAAAACATGCGAAATAGAATAGCTCAAAAATTCGGCGAGCTGGCAAGGAAAGGCGAAGGTGCCCTTGTTTGCTATGTAGTAGCAGGCTACCCTGACGTCAAGACTTCTCAGAAAGTGATCGACGCCCTGATAAAGGGCGGCGCCGACATTATTGAGATTGGCATTCCATTTTCAGACCCAATAGCTGACGGGCCAACGATTCAGGCCGCATCAAACCGCGCGCTAAAAGGCGGCGTCACGCCGGAAAAGGCGCTTCAGCTTGTAAGAAGCGTCAGGAAAATACACCCAGAGCTTCCGCTGCTTGCAATGACCTATTCCAACATTCTTGTCAGGCCAGGCATGCAAAAATTCATGGCGCAAGCAAAGGTCAGCGGAGTTGACGGCTTTATCCTGCCTGACATGCCTGTCGAGGAGGCGGGAACGTATCTTGCAGCGGCCTCAAAGCTCGGCCTTGCAACCGTTTTCCTTGCCTCTCCTAATACGCCGCAGGGAAAGCTTAAGAAAATAATTGATAGCACTTCAGGTTTTCTCTACTTGGTTTCCGTCTACGGAATAACTGGCTCTCGCAAGTCATTTGAAGATTACACGCTGAAAGCGATCAAGAATGTTAAACATTGTGTAGGCAGCACAGTACCGGTGGCAGTGGGCTTTGGCATAAGCACACCGGCGCATGTCCAGTTCATGATAGGCGCCGGCGCAGACGCCGTCATTGTCGGCAGCGCGATCATTGACAGGATGGGGAAATCGTCCGGGAAGAAGATGTTATCAGGCTTGCAACAATTTGCTAGGTTGATGAAAAAAGCCTGCGTAAAGTAACGCTTGAAAATTAATACGGTCCCCAAAAGTCAGACCGTGCACGAAAGGCAGGTAAGCTGGTGTTTTACAACGTGCTGAGATCCTGCCACATAAGGGACGGTTGCCTCATACTGGTTTCTGCTACAGATACCTGAGGGAGCAGATTTCCGGACCTTTGACATTGTGATCGCGACGACGACAAGAGTCCATCGCAGAATAGGAAAAATATGCATGGAGAATGCACACAAGTAAGAACGCGTATGTTCACGACAGCGACGAGATCGCGATCCTTACTCGAAAACTTGGTGGTGAACCTAATGATGGAACAGCGCCGGGGCTAGTAGTTGCATTCCAGGCTGAGCGAGAGTGAGCGTTCCTGACCCCAAATGACTAGAATGCATCAACACGCAGTTTCAAGCGCATCGACGTGGTACAAGATATTGTAGCAGTCTGACAAGATGGCGATATGCCCAGCGCGACATTTCTGAAGACGGAAGAAAGCTTGCGCTAACTTACAAACGACTTTTTTCTTAATCCGGCATGACTATGCCAGAGCTGTCTACCGCAAAGAGCATGTTATTCAGTGTGACCTGGAATTTCGTTCCTCGGAGCTCAACAATGACTTCTATGTCGTCAAGCGAATCCGAGACCGCTACTCCTTCGAACTTTTTTATCACGACGTGGATAGACTCGTGAGATACCAGGGCTTCCATGAACGTCTCGATGTGTTGGAAACTCCCAATGCCGGCCTTGGCGTCCAAAGCGGACTGGACTATTAGCATGGTCTGGTTGTGATAGGTAAAGTACGCAGGCGATTCGTCTATCGAGCATGCCAACGCAAAATCATTAATCATGACTAATCAACATAGGTAGAAAGAAAAATTAATCTTTTTCACCGTAAAGCAATTTTAGCTCTTCAAAACTCAGCTTTGATCCGGCTTCCAGCTTTTTCCTCGCTTCTTCTTTCACTTTGAACAGGGCGTCGCTCGGCAAGCCATAGCCGTACTCTTCGCGTTGTTTCTTCCTCATCGCTGACATTGCGTCGAGCCGCGCGTTTATGGCATCAAACTGCTTTGTGATGTAGTCGTACTTGCCGAGGTGTGTGTCCCGCTCGGGAGCCAGCTTTCTCTTTGCGTTGTACAGCTCATCCAGCTTGCCATTTATTTCAGACAGTTTTGCCCTCAAGGAGTCACGCTCTTCCTCAACCTGGCGGATGGCAGTGCCGATTTTGCCAGATTCCTGCGTCAGTTGGGAGAGCTGCTCCTTTGTCGTTCGTGTGGCCTTGATAGCCTCGAGCTTCATTGACGCCTCCTTTACCCTTGACATGATCTCGTTCTTTCCGCGCTCGCTCCGATAGTCTTTTGCATCAAGAAGCGCCTGATTTTTTTGTATCGCGATATGCAAATCTTCATCCTTTTCGGAAGGGAGCCGGGCTTCCATAATTGAGAGAAAATTCTTTGATTGGGAGATCCTATCACTCACAGCCAGAAGCTCTGCGTTGTGCTTCTCGACCACAGAGCGTATCTGCCTCAGCCTCTCGGTGTGGGTGTCGAGCGTGCTTCTCTGATCACGAATGCTATCGGTTATTGAATGCATCTGGTTCTTATCGATCTCGACAATCTTATCCGTTAACTCCTTCAGCTCCCCTGCTAGCCTGCGCTTCAGTGCAACGAGTTCGTCCCACCCAAGCGACTGCAGATTGGTAGAGTCCGCGGACAAAGCAGTATGGCTAGAAATAAAATGATATAAAAATTTAACAAAACACAATTGTGCGAACAACCTCTCTGGCATCTGAAAACCGCTATCCGCCAGCCATCACGCCGCCGGAAGTCGCATACGCGGGGCGGATTACCCTTCATGACGGATGCCGATTTCTAGACATGCCGTCGCACTGAGCTGCAACGATTTCCACCACTAGATGCGGCGGGGCGAAGCTTTTGCCAAAGTTTACCCTGAAAATTGGCCTGTTTTCCTTCGTGCACACAGGATTTTTCATTTTGCACCACGGATTTTGCCAACTTTGGACCAATTTTTCGCCCGATCAGCACAAAACAAGCGCTTCACAGCTATTCTTATATCCAAGCGCGCAAGACCTACGCCTGTTGGCAACTGTAGGATATTGCGTAAAATGTAAAGCAAAGAGGGAAATAAAGGGAGAAAAGCAGATAACCATGAAGAACGGACGTCCGGCTACAACAGGAACATGCACAGTTTGCGGGACCAAGATGTTCAAGATCGGTGGCGGCGGAGGCGTGAAGGCCAAGGCCAAGAAGGCTCCTGCCAAGAAAAAGTCGAAAGCAAAGAAGAAAAAGTAAGACCAGGGGCCTAGGTTGAACCTAGGCACCTTTTTTATGTTTTCAGAGGTTTGTGTCACACCCCCTCTCCCCACAGTGCATCACTCATTATATACTCGCTATAAAAAAGATAGGACATAATGGCTAATTCGTCAAAAAGTGTTGCAGAATTGGAAATAGAAGACATTGAAGGAGTCGGGCCGACCACCGCGCGCAAGATGAAGGAAGCAGGCATAAGTTCAGTGATGGAGCTGGCCACAGCGGTTGCAGATGAGCTCGCTACAGACCTTGGCGGCTCGAAGGACACGGCTGCCACTTTTATCATGGCGGCCCAAAAGCTGCTAAGAGAGAGCGGCGTGCTCGACAACGAGTTCACCACTGCGGACGTCGAGCTTGAAAAGAGAAAGTCCCTGCTTCGCTGCAGCACGGGAGCAAAAGCCTTGGACGAGCTCTTGCTCGGCGGCATAGAGACACAGGCGATCACCGAGTTTTACGGAGAGTTTGGAAGCGGCAAGTCGCAGATATGCCACACATTGTGCGTTACTGCTCAGCAGCCTGTTGAAGAGGCCGGGCTTGGAGGCGGCATAATACTCATCGACACGGAAGGAACGTTCCGGCCTGAAAGGGTCGACCAGATAGCCCGGGCTAGGGGATTGGACCCGGACGAAGTTCTGAAGAAGGTAGCGATATGCAAGGCGTACAACAGCAGCCACCTTGAGTTGATAGTCAAGTCGATGGGCAAGTACATCGACGACTTTAAAGCTAAGATGATAATAATCGACAGCATAATCTCGCTCCACCGTGCCGAGTTTGCAGGCAGGGGGACGCTTGCAGACAGACAGCAGCGCCTGAACGGCATAATGCACAAGCTGGTTAGGATCGCCGAGATTTACAACGTCGCAGTCATTGTCACCAACCAAGTCCAGTCGACGCCAGACACGTTCTTTGGTGATCCAACAAAGCCTGCAGGTGGAAACGTAATCGGCCACGCATCGACGTACAGGATATACCTACGCAAAGCAGGAAACGACAGGATCGCCAAAATAGTAGACAGCCCGTACCACCCGTACTCTGACGTCCGGTTCACTGTGAACGAATCCGGCGTCGACGATATTGATGCAGATGCTCCGAAAAAGAGGTCTACAAAGGAAAAGGACGACTAGGTCACAAAAACTTTTTCTCTGCAGCTCTTAGTTGTTCTAGGTCACCGCAGTAGTTTATTAGCTGCGACATCTTATCCTGCGCTCTTCCGCTTTTTATCGCATCCCTTGCAATTTCAATTCCGTCCTTGAAATCCTGCGCGATCTTGCCCACCACTAGCGCTGCCGCCGCGTTCAGGACCACTATGTCCTGCTTTTCTCTTGTGGCCTTGCCATGAATCGACTGCAGCGTATTCCTGATGGACTCTTCCTTCGAGTTTACTACCAGATGCTCTGGCTTTGCCACCGGCATGCCCAGCGCCCTCGGATGGAGACGTATCCTCTTTATTTGGTTGTTCCCGGACAGCCAAATGACATCGTTTTCGCATGAGTTTGACAGCTCATCAAAGCCGTCGTGGGCGTGGACAATCATTGCTTCATTGATATATCCTTGGCATACCTGCGCAAAGACTTCAAGGAGCGACGGCTCAAAGACTCCGATCACTTGGCCGGAAAGGTTGGTGCAGGGGTTGCAAAGGGGCCCGACCACGTTAAAAGCCGTCCTGATTCCGATAGCCTTTCGTGCACTTGCAATGTGCTTCATCGACGGGTGGAAGAGCGGTGCAAACAGAAACCCGATTCCTGCGCTTTCGATGCACGACTGCGTCTTTGCCGGCGAGACATTGAGGTCTAAGCCGACGTACTCCAGCAAGTCTGCACTTCCGCAGATGCCGGACACCGATCTGTTGCCGTGTTTCGCAACCTTGGCGCCGGCTGCTGACGCCACTATAGCCGCGGCGGTGCTGATGTTAAACGACCTGAGCGAGGCGCCGCCCGTGCCGCAGGTGTCGATCAGCGGCCCCTTTATGTCGGGGGTAATTCTGGTCGCATGCTTTCTAAGCGAAAGCAGGATCGACCTCAACTCCTCGGTCGTCTCTCCCTTCATTGCCAGACCGACGAGTAAGGCTGCTATCGCCGCATCCTGCACATTGCCGACGAGAATCGCGTCGAGCGCTTGGGAAATTTCTTTGTCTGACAGGTTGGTCCTCGAAACTAGCTTTCTTATCGCGGGTCGTACATCGTGCTGCGCGCTCATCTTTTCACCAGTGAAATAAAGTTCTGTAGCATTTTCCGCCCTTCCCCGGTGAGAACTGACTCAGGGTGGAACTGTACTCCTTTGATGAGGTATTGCTTGTGCCTTATACCCATTATCTCGCCGTCGTCCGTGGCCCTTGCGGTCACTTCGAGGCAAGAAGGGATGGAGTCCTGCTCTGCAACGAGCGAGTGGTACCGGGTGGCCCTAAACGGATTTGCGACGTTCTCAAAAAGTCCGTCCTGCGAATATTGTATCGGGCTAGTCTTGCCGTGCCTGACTTTCTTGGCGCTGACTACCTTGCCTCCAAAGGCGTGAACTATTCCTTGGTGCCCTAGGCAAACTCCGAGTATGGGTATTGTAGGTCCGAGTTCCCTGATGATGTCGGTGCAGACGCCAAAGTACTTGCGGTTCGCAGGGTGGCCAGGGCCCGGAGAAATCACTATTGCGTCGGGGTTCATCTCTCTGACCTGCTCTAGAGTTATCTTGTCATTTCTGACTACAGTCGGCTCAGTTTTTAGCTCACCAAGAATCTGGGCGATGTTGTACACGAATGAGTCATAGTTATCGATGACTAAAATTTTCATGCATAACCTCACTTCGGAGTAGATTATCAGTTAGAACACGCCGGCTGGTGCCAAAAGTGACCGCCTCTTTTCATACTCTCTACATATTAAATGCCTTTTCAGTATTTAAGTTTAGTGTGCTACTGCAGGACAATACAGTTGAAAATTTAGGAATCTATATAATGCAAGGAAACCATCGACAACTTATTCGTCCCGAGTGAATGGTTTTGGTCAAGGTCTTCATAAACGGATACGGAAACATTGGTCGACGTCTCGCAAGCGCTCTGTCAGTTGACAAGGAGATCCAGTTCGTGGGCGTGGCGAAATACACTGTGGACGAGAGGGTCAAAGAAGCGCTCGAGAATCGTTACAACGTATTTGTGCCAAAGGATATGATCCCGGCTTTCAAAAACAATGACTACAATGTGACGGGTTCTGTGGAAGAAGCTGTGAGTCAAAGTGACTTCGTGATAGACGCAGCAAAGGAGGGAGGAGGTTACGAGAACAAGAAGAGTCTCTACGAGCCAATGAAAAAACCGGCGGTATTCCAAGGCGGCGAAGACAGGCACGGAGAGCACGCTGTTGCAGACATGATCCACAACTCGCGGGTAAATTACTCGAAGGCCGCCGGCAAGACCTACGTCATACAAGGTAGCTGCAACGTCTCTGGCATGGGAAGGGTTATGCAGCCATTAATTGAAAAATTTGGCAGTCGTATAAAACGCTACGATGTCCAGCTCATAAGGAGGTGGGCCGACCTCGAGGACACAAAGACAGTCAAGGACTCGATTGAGTGGGATCGTAGCCCCCATCACCAAGACGACGTCAAGGATTTTATCCCACTAGCAAATCTTTACGTAGATGCTTTCAAGGTGCCGTCGCGGATGATGCACCTGCATCAAATGTTCATCCGTTTTGACCGCGCTCCGACACGCGATGAAATAGTAGAGTGCTTTAGAACCGAGTTTGGAGTCGCGATAATCAGCTCTGCAAAGGGCACCGGCGATGTAAGGAAGAAAGCGCTTGAGCTGGGTTTTGGGCACGGCGACACCAACATGGTTCACATACATGAAGACATACTGCGGGTGCAGGACGACACTGTCAAGATCGCGTATTCGGACGACCAGACTGGCATGGTGATACCTGAGAACCACATCCTTTTGCAGTCCATGATCTTCAACCGTTCAAGGGAAGAGGCGCTCAAGCGATCAGATGACCTTTTCCAGAT
>JANWHJ010000042.1 GCA_025450475.1 Nitrososphaera sp. | reverse complement strand
GGGTAAAGGCGGCATTTATCGGCGCCGCCAACCTTGTAACCGCAATCGTAGTAGAGGATTTTGCATGGTTTGTCAATCGGTCTATCGTGCCGCTTGAGAGCGACCCAAAAGGTGGCCTGCTGATGCACTTCTCGGATTGGACGTCGATGCATCTGGGCGCGATAGATCTGGGCAGCTTCGTGGTCCCAGTCTGGTACATTGCTGCAATAGCCGTCGCGGCGCTCGCGTACTACGGCGGCTTCCGCAAGCACGACCGACTGTACTAGCGCTTGGTCACTGCAACGGTGAAATCACCGGGGTTGAGAGCGGCTCCGCACACGGGGCAACGGCTGTTTGTGGCGCGCAGTGCGTCCCTTACCGACTTTAGCATGCGCATTTGGTAGACTAGTGAGCCACACTTGCCGCAAACCACGTCTGCCGATAGCATACTAACAACCTGTAATAACTGGAATAAGAAAAGTCTCCTCGACAGTTTTTAACAAAATGTGTAATTGACGTTACGCTAGATCGGCGTCTTCTTGCTTCTATTTAGTCGCGGTGAAGGCGATGACGGCGACGTCCAGTCTGTCACCTTGAAGTTAGAGTGCCCCGTACTACTAATGTGATCGTCGGCGTCCAACTTGAAGAAGAAGAACGCCCTGCAAGACTGGCATTCATACACCTTGGACTCGAACATGTACATAGTGACAGAGAAGTGGGCGGGGGATATAAGAAAAAGCTAGGTGTGCCGCATTACATACAAGCTATTTCTGGAGTATCAGGCCATGCTTGGGGTCATAGCCAGCCACCCTCACCTTCATGCCAATCGGCAGGTCGGAAGGGGTCTTTACCCCGGGCAGAAAGCCGGACCCTCTCAACTGCTGATTGTCCACTTTGAAGACCACCCACGCGTACGAGCCGGCGTCTTCGAAGCCCTCCGGGGCGACTGCTTGGATTGTGTATGTGACAACGGTGCCCGAGCCTTCCAGCTCAACGTGCTCGAACTTGCTGGCAGAGCACTTTTCACAGAATAGTACAGTCTCCAGCATCAGGTGGCCACACTTGTTGCAACGGTGCGCCAATATCTTTTTCCTGTTCGCGGCTTCAATGAACTTTTCCCTTGTTTTTTCTTTTTCCGACAATTCTTCCATCATTTCCTGTCCACTTTTCTGAAGATATGGACCGCGGCGCTGGCGCCGGTGGCCCCAAAGTTATGTGTCAGCGCGATTTCGGCGTTTGGAATGGTGCGTTCGCCGGCCTTGCCGGTGAACTGGTCGAACACCTCCACAACCTGCCCGACACCGGTTGCGCCGATCGGGTGACCTTTTGACTTTAGCCCGCCTGACGGGTTGATCGGGATTTCACCTTTGAGGCGTGTCGCCCCGTCCCTCACCGCGTGGACTGCTTTGCCCTTTGGGAAGAACCCGAGATCCTCGATGTCGATTATCTCTGCTATTGTAAAGCAGTCGTGCACTTCGGCAAAGTCGATGTCCTTTGGCGTCACGCCGGCCATCTTGTACGCCTGCCTTGCTGCTGCAACGGTGCTCGGGATGGTGGTAATGTCTTCGCGGCCCTGCACTGCAGCTGGCGAAGCGCCCCTACCCGAGCCAATTACCTCCATGTAGGGCCTGCCGCTATTTTTCGCAAACTCTTCACTGCAGAGTATTGTTGCAGAAGCGCCGTCAGAGAACGGGCAGCAGTCAAGCAACTTCAACGGCGACGCGACCACCGGCGATTTTAGCACTTCGTCGATTGTGATCTTTTTGCGCATGTGGGCTTTTGGGTTCAGGAAGCCGTTTTCGTGGTTCTTGACTGCGACGTTTGCAAGGTCTTCTTCGGTCGCCTTGTGCGTATTCATGTAGGCGCGGGCCATACTTGCGAATAAACCGGGGAACGATGCGCCGTTACCGCCTTCGTAGAAAAAGTCAGAGCAGTATGAAAACAAGGTGGTGCTGCGAACCGTGCCGGTGTGCGTTACCTTTTCGACGCCGAGCGCAAGGAGACAGTCGTAAAAGCCAGCTGCGACGTTTGCAAAAGCTTCTCTAAACATTACAGAGCCAGAGCCGCACGCTGATTCAATAGTCAGCCCGGGGACGTGTGAAATGCCAAGGTTGCTCATGATGACAGGCGCCATGTGAACCTGCTTGTCTGCAACCCCGAACACGTTCGAGATGTAGCCGGCCTGGATATCCTTTGGGGTAATCCCGGCAGAGTCGATGGCGTCTTTGGCTGCATTCAGAGCAATCTCAATCACGCTTTCGTCTAATTTTCCGTATTTGGTGCTGCCCGCGCCAAGAACGCAGACTTTGCTGTTTGTCATCTCATAAAAAATAGCTTTTTGTATTATAAATAGCTTGATTACTGTTGCAACAGAAGAATCACGGGCGGTGTGTATCCCAGACTACGGGTGAACATAGTCCGACACTCCCATGATCTATTGGTACAATACTTCCTCTTTTGATGAATTATTACCTTGAACCGTTTTAGCTCTGCGTACCGTGCTTTTGTTCGCAATTCTTCAAACCGCAAGACAGGATCGGGTTAATATTCACAAAATTACAAGATTGTGTGATTGTACACGCTTGTCGTCTGCGAAAAGCCCGATGGCGCGAGAAGGATAGCGCAGGCGCTCGGCGATCCAAAGGAATCAAGACCGAACGGGATTTCTGTTTTTGACGTGACAAGCAATGGCCGAGATTACAAGGTGTGCACCGCGCTTGGCCACCTCTACGGGTTGACCGACGCGACAAAAAACAGGAGCGTGTACCCGGTGCTTGACCTAGAGTGGACGCCCGTCGCCAACCCGAGGGCGGCAAAGGCGATCAAGGTCATTTCAGAACTGTCAAAGGGCGCGTCGGCTTTTGTGCACGCGTGTGACTATGACCAGGAAGGCGAAGTAATAGGCCACAGCATACTTCAGCACGCGTGCGGCAACAAATACGAAATGGCACGGAGGGCCAAGTTCTCGACTCTGACAGATGAGGAGATAAGGGAGTCGTTTGATAATCTGGCTAGATCAAATAGTGGGCTTGCGGAAGCCGGTCGGTCGCGCCACATGCTCGACTTCATTTACGGAGTCAACATGTCAAGGGCATTAGCAAGATCGCTCAAGTCCACGAGCAAATACCGTAATCTCTCAATAGGCAGGGTGCAGGGGCCCACTCTCGCGTTTGTAGTCGATAGGGAATTAGAAATCAAGCTGCACGTCCCTGTTCCTTACTGGACGATAGCGGTGCAATTTGAAAAAAACAATCAGACATTTTTCGCGCAGTACGAGAAGCCAAAGGTTGAAACGCTTTTAGAAGCCAAATCAATAGTGGATGCCTGCGTGGGAATGGACGGGACTCTGGCCGGCGTCATCGAAAACCGAGTGGTGCTCAGGCCGCCGGCGCCGTTTAACCTCGGCGACCTCCAGCGCGAAGCGTACAGGCTATTCAAACTCAGCCCCGGCTACACGCTTGCGATAGCAGAGAAACTGTATCTACATGCATTGATTTCATATCCACGCACTTCCAGCCAAAAATTGCCGCGGTCAATTGGATATAGCAAGATAATTTCCAGTATTTCAAAAATCGAAAGCTACACCAGGCTGGCATCGATGGTGTTCTCAAAGGGTTGCCTGATGCCAAGTGATGGGCGAATGTCTGATCCTGCTCATCCCGCGATCTATCCAACAGGCGTCGCGCCGCGGCAGAAACTGAGCGGCCTTGAATTCAAGGTCTATGACCTGATAGTGAAAAGGTTCCTTGCAACGTTCGGTGATCCGGCGATCAGCCGGCACACAGACATTTCGATCGACTTGAACCATCACGCCTTCAAGGCGGAAGGCAAGATGCCTGTCTACGAAGGCTGGATGGTGTTTTACAAACCATATGTCAGGCTTGAGCAGCGCGACCTGCCAGAGCTGCACAAGGACGACGCGGTAAGAAATCTAGGAGTGGAGATGGAAGAGAAATTCACTCAACCTCCCTATCGCTACAACCAGGCGAGCCTACTCGCAAGGATGGAGCATGAGAAAATCGGAACAAAAGCTACTAGGGCCGACATCATTGCGACTCTATTCAAGCGCAACTATATCTCGTCAGGGAAGAGCGGGATCGAGGCGGCCGACCTCGGCTTTGCAATAATCGACTCCATGAGAGAGTTTATGCCGGTCATAGTCTCCACCAGTCTGACAAGGTCCATGGAGGAACAGTTGGAATTGGTGGAGGAGAGGTCCGCGGACAGCGTTTCTGTGATCGAGCAGGCGGTAGACAATTTAATAGAGTCGCTGGCGTCGTTCATGGAGAAAGAAGCCGACATTGGAACGCGGATAGGCGACGCGGTGTCTGCAGACAGCAAGAGGGCTGCGACGATCGGCCCGTGCCCGGTCTGCAAGAGGGGGCAGCTGCGCATTATAAAGTCGTACAAGACAAGAAAGCGCTTTGTAGGCTGCTCAAACTATTTGGTCGGTTGCAAGGCCACCGCACCGTTGCCGCAAAAAGGTTTGATAAAGACCGGCGGCAGGGCCTGTCCTGAATGCGGCTGGCCTGTTGTCGGGGTAATTTTTGCAAGGAGGGCGAAACAGTGGAAAATCTGCATCAACATGCAGTGCCCGTCAAGAAAGAAGTAATAGTCATGACCAAGCTTCGCTAGAATTAAAACTTACTTAATAAGCAAACGGACGCCTATTGCAATTCATGATGGTATATAGTGACCCTTTGCACATGTGCGAATGCTGTATGGAGAGGTTCCCGTGCCCGGTTGACAAGCACGACTGCAGGATCGAATGGGAGACATTCCACACCAACCATTATCTTGCACTGTCGTGTCAGTATGACAACTTGTAGATATCCGTTCTGCGGTTCTTCAGCAGCGGTAATGATTTCCTGACATTTCGCACGCGCGATTTGTCGATGTCGACTACCTCGACGCCCTCCCGCTGGCCCATGTCAACCAGCACCACCCCGAAGGGGTCGACTGCCATGCTCCTGCCGCAATAGATGTTGCCCTGCTGGTCCGGCGCGACTACATACGAGCCGTTCTCGATTGCTCTCGCCTTTATCATTGTCTGCCAGTGCTCCTCCTTCATTTCGCCGGCGACCCAAGCAGAGGGCACGACGAGCACGAGCGCGCCGTTGACTGTCAATATCCTTGATAATTCGGGGAAACGCAAGTCATAGCAGATCATCATGCCGACGCTGCCGGCATTTGTCTTTGCAGGCATGACGATTCTCTTGCCGGGCACCAGTTTTGCAGATTCCTTGAAGCCGAGCGCGTTGTACAGGTGTAGTTTGCGGTAGACGGATGACACTTTTCCGTCGGAGCTGATCATGACCGCAGTGTCGTAAACGCGTTTGGATTTGCCTCTGCTCTCATAGATTGCCGCGATGATCCCGATCTTGTTTTTCATTGCAGCCGAGGCAAGCTCTGACACAAAATTGCCCCTGATCGTCTCGGCGACGTCGGCCAGCTGCGCCGCTGATTGGCTGCTTGGCGAAAATGCCATCTGGAACTCTGGAAAGCAGATTAGGTCTGCTCCCTTGCTCGCGGCTTCGGCGATAAAATCAATAGATTTCTTCAGGTTCTCGCGCTTGTCCTCCGATGAACGCATCTGCACCAAGGCAATTCTCTTCAAGCAGTGCAGAGGAAGACGACAAAAATAGAAATAGTTTGCTCTTGGTGCACAGCTAGCAATCAAAATGCCTCACGCGGTAGTGCCGTATTTGCCATAGTAAACCAACTGGCCAAGCGGCACGCGGTTCTTTTTCCCGTCAGTCAATTTCCTTGCAGGATACCCGAAACCCACTACTATCGTGACATTCAGTTCTTTTGGAATTCCAAAGTCGTTGCGGAGTTCCTTTTCTCTTATGCCCGTAAACAGGCCGGAAGCCACTCCGCGATTCCACGCGGCTAGCTGCATGTTCTGTGCCACCCTTCCCGCGTCAATCAAATGGAAACTGTATTTCGGATTAGTCAGCACAATGATTGCAAAGCCTGCGCCTTCAACCCACATTCCGCTTGTGCTGTCTTCGGCAAGTTTCCTAAGATGATCCCTGCCTTCTACCAAAATGAATCGCCAGTGCTGGGTATTGAGGCCGGTGCCTGTCATCCTAGCAGCTTCGAGAACGCTTTGTTTTGTTTCAGACGGAACCGCTTCGGGGCGGAATTCCCTTACGTCAAGCTTTGTCGATATGCCTTCAAAAATATCCATTCTTCTTCAACTAGGGTTGTGCAGCAAATGTCATAAAGTTTCGCCCTTAGGCTTTTTGTAGCAAGGTCGAGGGCATCGAATCACAAGGGAAATTGCCAGAAGAAGTTAGCCCTGCGATCACAGGGAGCGTACTACTTTCTTTGCAGCCCCTCTCATATCTCCTGTTCTGACAGGTCGTAAGAGATGAAATGTATCAATCGCATCGTCCTACTCGCATGAATTGGACTCCGGGTAGTTGGGATCGTGCATGTCCTAGAGGGACTTGCCAGACTGAAACCAGTTTTCCTTTGGCTTTTCATCATACACCACTATGACATGCTCGGGCTTTGTCTTCAAGATCTGGACGGCCGCGTCGGTAACTGATTTTGCAAACTCGTCCTTTTGCTCTTTGGTCCTGCCGGGATACAATGACACTAGAATAAGAGGCATATAGTTTATCTTCAGGGCTGGTTTATATGCACATTGGCGACCGGCGACGTTGCCATTTCCTCCATAGCCTTGCCGTTTGACTTGGCCAGCTCGTAGAGCGCGACTAAATAGCGCTTAATAAAATTGACTCCGGGTGATGGCCTGCGTCCCTTCTCATAGTCGCTCAGGACGGACGGGGTGATGTCCATCTTTCTGGCAAGGTCAGCTTGCTTTACCCCGAATTTTTTCCTCCAGTATTTCAGCTGCTGGGGTGGATTATCGCTCAATACTACAGAGCCGGCGATCCATGTCAATTCGGCGCCGGTATTAATGTTAGTAGACAAACGTAGACGAACGCCCTTACGGGGAATAAAAAGATTATTCTGATAATAGATAGATTCACTATTGTTGCCCGCGAATGGATCAAGAAGCCACTCACGCTCAAGATAACAAGATGTGGGCTCTACTCCAGACTGCCTCAGTACATTAGGCAGGTCTGCCACGATTAAATAAGGATGTTTGCGGATGGAGTACTGCCAGGCCGGTGCAGGTATACAAGTTGTATTGTTGGTTATTTCTTTGAAGAAATATCGGTAGTTATCTGGTCGATCTTGTACCGCAGCGCTTCCTTGACCTTCGTATTATCGACCATGTTGAGTGGCCCCTTGCAATTAGGGCACTTGAAAAACTGTTCAACCGCCGCGTCGAATTTTACTCGGGGACAATCGTGGTTTCCGCAGTGGTAGAACTCGGTCGACTCTTCGTGGTCTAGACGCTTGTGCAATCGATCAAGGATCTTTTTCTTCTGGTTTTCGATGAAATTATCTACCTGGTCCTGCTTTGCCCGCCAGCGGTAGACGAACCAGCCCTTCTTTTCGTCCTTTACCCGAATGCCGGTTATCAGCGCCTTTCCAAACATGTCGTACAGCACCTTCCGAACAATGTTTATCTTTAGTCCGGTCGCGCTCGCAATCTCCTCGTCGGTGACATCTTCGGTGTTTAAGAGGGCACGGGCCACCTTGACGTATTCCTCGCCGCCAATAAGGCCTGCAATTTTGACAAAAGAATCCTCATATTCGATAGAGCGCATTTGGCAATCCTGATAGCATGTTTTTGAGATATATATTTACTGGATCGCTCCCCTCAGGCAGTGCCATAGAGTGGGTAGATGCCGCGCGAATAGTCGCTCACATAGTTCCATACTTCGTGGCTTACCTGCAGGGGGTGGAATGTAGCTTTCTGTCGATGGTCAAGTACATCTAAGACCATCTGGCCCACCACGATCTGGTCCGGCTTTGCAAGCGCAGTCATTTTCGTCGCAATGTTGATCGTGTATCCGAGGATGTCATAGTGCGGCATTTTCAATTTCTTGCCGGCGATATTGAAGATGTCCCACCCGTACTGCACGACGACATTTTCGCCAAGGTCGATCCCGACGCGCACGTTCATCTCCGGGTAGTCGTACTGGTTCAAGATGGGGTTTATCCCTTCACGCACTATCTTTATCATCGACCGGGCGCAGTTGACAGCATTGATGCATGGCAGGTATGCGTCGTCCCTGGCTAGAAAAAACGCCAGTATCGCGTCGCCGACGTATTTTAGCACATAGCCACCGTAGGCCGTGATCATGATCGACATTTCCTGTGTGAACGCCTGTATGATGGCTGCGAGCCGGTCGGCCGGCAGAGTCGATGATATTCTGGTTGAACCGACAAGATCGATGTGGAGTATCACGAGCATCACTTTTGACTTGACAAGCTTTGCCAATACCTCATCTGTTTCCTCTCTTGAAATGTCGAACCTATTCTCCACCTTGAGAGCTTTCCACACTCTCTGCTGGGCCATCTTGATGGCCTGGTCGAGGTCGACCACGGCGTCGAGGTAGAACGACGCCAGCGACGGCGACGCCTCCATAGCCGATTTTCCTTCGGCAGCCGCGATAGCCTTGTTGACCTCTGCCAAGGAGATGTCCAGCTGGAGCGCAATTGTCTCCGGCGGCAAGCCCGAGTTGTGTAGGTTGATTATGGTGGTCTGCTGGCTTTCGACCATAAGGCAAAATTACAGTTAACAGATATTACTATTTTCTGTTCAAGACTTCCGCCGTTCTTAATAACAAGCAGCCTCATTGATAGGTGTAGGGGCATTGGCTGGCAAGAATCAAGAAGAGGAGAGGAATCTGTTGACAATGACGAACATAAAGTATTTGGTAGAGGGGCTTGACGCGCTGCTCATGGCCGATCTGGACGGCGAAAAACGCAGGAAGGTAATCCAGCTTCGCAACGAGCTGTTGTCGCACATCAACAGCATATTCAGTGACTATTCTTAAGCGCGGCTCTGACCTTGCATATAACTTCGTTTATCGACAGCGGCTCCTTTTTTATCACATCGCCCCTGTCAAGCGACCCCATCAGCCGGAGCGCCTCACTCGACACCGAGAGTAGAAACACGAACTTGGTCTCGCCGTCGTGCGACCGAATTTCGCGGTATAGATCGAGCCCGGTCATACCGCGCATCACGAGGTCGGTGATGACGACCCTATATTTCATCTGGCTTGCAAATTTCAGCGCCTCGGAAGGGTCGGAGGTGTGATTCACGGAAAACCCGTCAGCGCGGAGGTAGACTGACATTAGGGCCGCCGTGTTTGGCTTTTGGTCAACAATAAGAATTGTCTCCTGCAACTCTCCGGACTTTCCGGAGCTTTTTTTGTAATAAGGCTGTTGGTCAATAGTTATAGAGTTGTTGATTCCCGACGCCTCCTGGCCAGCCTTAAGGACGTCAGAAAAGTAATTAGGGTCATGGCAAAGAGCAGAATGCCTGTCGATAGGTGGATCGCAACGATCAGTGGCTCGAGCCGCAGGGTGACGACCAACATGCCAAACACTATCTGCACCGACACGACTATAGCTGCTATCATCGCCGTCCTGCGGGCGGGTTTGGTGTTCCAGAAGGTATAGGCTGCTGTCATATAGATCAGTGCAGCGGTAATGATTACCATCACGCGGTGATAATGTTCAAAGAAATGCCTCTCTGACGGCAGAGCAAAGCCGTTCGGGCAGAGCGGCCAGTCTGGACAAGAAAGTCCCTGATGCGATGCCGTGATGTAGACGCCGAGCAGCATTACAGAATACAACATGGTCAACGCCGCGAATGAGAGGCCGGCCCCAACTTTTGGGCTCTGTTGCTGTACCTCCAATTGGCAGAAATCATGGTTACGCCAATTATAACCTTGGCATTTGAATTTGTTCTTGTCTTAGTAGTGCAGCCGCGAGTTCTCGTAGAATGCCCTGTCCTCTTCGGACATGACCACCCACTTGTGACACTCTTTGCAAAGCAGGTATTTCGAATTGACCGGCAGCTCCTTCCTGCACTTGCCGCAGAATTTCTTCAATGGTCATGAGTATTGCACCATTCCTAGGATAAAACTATGCCGCATAGAAATCTAATTAAGTGTGGGTTCCGACATCAAAACGGCCGGCAGCGTTGGCTTTGCAAAATGAAGTTTTCAGTGCATTATCGTATGCCACCAGCAAAGGCTTCCAGATACATCCCGACGCGTTTGCAATGCTAAAAGCACTGGATGTCGACGTACTCCAGACGGTGAAGGAAATAATAAAGTCGAAAAAGCCGTCGAAAAACGCGGTCATCTTCATGGACGACATAAAGAATTTGTTGAGCCCCGATAAGGACGAAGGGTCGATAGAGCAGACCTGCAGCATTTTGATGGACCCGACGCCCAATGTGACCACAGGAGAAGGAGTCGAAGGCTATGCAGCTCTTTTCAGGAGCAGATTTGAAAAGTCCATGCGTATCTTATCGCAGCGGCCAGACAGCAAGCGAATATCAAAGATAGCGGCTGTAAAGCAGACCTCCCGCGCCAGTAGCAGCAGATTTGAGCGGGTTGAAAAGAGATTGAATGGAGACGTTGGCTCGACAATCGTGGCAGGCCTCTTGATGTCAAGGCGGACAAGAAAGAATGGGATCGAGATCGCGGTCGACGACTATACCGGGATTCTGACTGTGACGGCGGTGACAGGCGACGCGAAAAAGAAGGTGGCTGCACTGGCTCTGGATCAGATGGTCATGCTTGAGCTTGAAAATGGCAAGGGCGCACCGGGGCTGACGATAAAGAGCGTCATGACGCCGGACATTCCCGATCATTTACCCAACAGGAGCAAGTCTAGGGCGTATGCGGTTTTGATTTCGGATCTTCATGTTGGGAGCAAGTATTTCATGGAAAGAGAATTCCTCCGCTTTTTGGATTGGTTGTCATCTGATGATGACCTTGTGCGGGGGATCAAGTTCCTCTGTGTTGGGGGTGATTTGATAGACGGTATAGGCATATTTCCAAACCAAGACAAGGAATTGTTGGAAATGGACGTGGGTAAGCAGATGAGTCATGCTGCGCGACTCCTGGCAAGGGTACCAAAGGACATCAAGGTTCTGGTGATACCGGGAAACCACGACCTTGGAAGGAGGGCGCTCCCACAGCCTGCAATCCCGGGGGAAAACCCTAAAGATCATCTTTACGGGCTGGAAAACTGCACAATGCTAGGCAACCCAGCCTATGTGGATCTAAACGGTGTAAAGCTGCTGATGTTCCACGGCCAGAGCCTTGACGATGTCATCGCCACCAGCCCGGGTCTTAGCTACCACAAGCCAGCAGAGGCGATGAAGGTGCTGCTTAAGGCGCGCCACCTTGCTCCAACATATGGCGAGCGGACGCCGATCGCCCCCGAACAGGAGGACATGATGGTCATCATGGATGTGCCGGACATTCTCCATTCGGGACATGTTCATGTCACGGATGTGCAGAGCTACCGCGGGACCCTTGTCGTGAATTCAGGAGCGTGGCAGAGCCAGACAAGGTATCAACAGACTATGGGCATCACCCCGTCGCCGGGACTGGCGATACTTGTCAACCTGGCAACGCTCCAGCCGTCAATCCAGAATTTTAATCTATGAGAGACGTGAAATCTTCCTTCAGCGCTTCTTTTACAGTGGCCAATGGAATCTTGATCTTGATTTTCTGGGATCTGCCGTAGCGACCCTGACTTACAACGTCCGTTGCAACCATGCCCAAGAGGTCCAATTTGCTTATCATCTGGGTAACGCGGCGTTGGGTGAGTGGCTCTTGTTCCAAATGCTTGCAGAGCGCAGTATAAATATCGTATACGTCCCCGGTGCGGGCGTCCTTTGTTTTAGCTATTGCCAGCACTACTAACTTCATGTGTGTTGGGGCATTTTTCAAAAGATCGTAGGGCGCATTTCTTTCTATCTTTTCTTGCGCCGCTCTTACATGCTTTTCATCTACTGCCACAGCATTTTCCCTTTCAGCAAGTTCCGCGGCGACTCTAAGCAGATCTATAGCTTTTCTTGCATCGCCGTGTTCCCTTCCGGCCATTGCCGAGCAGAGGTTTACGGCAGCTTCGGAAATGGCGTCGTGGTTGAATGCGATTTTTGATCTCTCATGTAGTATCTCACGCAACTGGTCTATTGTGTAGGGCTTGAAGACCATCTCTTCCTCGCTTAGGCTGCTTCGAACGCGGGGATCCAGTTTGTCCTTAAAGTCAAGGCTGTTGGATATGCCGATCAGGGCTATGAAACCTCCTTCCGTCATTTGTTGGTTGGCTCGTGTGAAACTGTAGAGTATGTCGTCGCCGCTTTTGTCCACTAACGAATCTATTTCGTCTATTATCAAAATTACGCTAAGTCTTTTCTTTTGTATGAATTGTAATATTCGACCGGTTGCTTCTCCCATCGAAAGCCCGGTGAATGGAACCCGTTTCGTCTTGTCCTCCTGATTCAAACCGACATATTCCGCAATTTCATATAGAACTTTGTATGCGGTGCTGGCGCCTTTTGCGTTTACATTAATGACTTTGACATTTGTTTTGAGCTCCTTTGCCTTCTTTTCCAATTTTTCAATAACCTTCTTAACTACTGCAGTCTTGCCTGTTCCTGGTTCGCCGAATAGAAATAGATTTGACGGCCTAGCGCTCCTGAAAGTCGTTGACAGTACTTGGGCCAGTGTTTTTTCTTCCTGCTCTCTAAATGGAAGTTTTTCCGGAATGTAATCGATTTTAAGCGCCTGATCGTTTTTGATAACCGCTTTGCCCTTAGCCGCCTTGTCAAAAATATTGTCAATATCAGAGCTCAAATATCAATCACCATTCATGGCGCGCCAATTTTAACCCGCCGCCCCCTCTTTTTCTTATCCAGAGCTTGACTTTCTTAACTTTACCTTAACAATGATCTTAACAGGTCTGTTTTAAACTGGCAAATCAATTATAGCTAGTTAGTGTATCAGCTTAATGATTTTGATTGTAGATAGTTATGAGAGGAGACCTGCACAGGAAAGGGAGGGGGCGGCGGCACACAAAGTTATTACAGTGATTAACCCATGTTAACAACATACGAACGTTGCCGGTCAAAAGGGTTGAAAATAACCCCCTTTATTTCCACTGGAGTGTTAGGGACGACCTTAGGCCTGTTAATAGGCTCGGGGGAGACCCCTTTATTTCCACTGGAAGTACAAATGAGTATTTTTCAACTAGATATCCGCCTAGCTTATTAGTAGTTGTTAACAAGAATAGCTTCTCTCTCAAGTCCGGTTAACAACAGCTAAGCTTTTTGTTATCAACTATGACGGAGCTAATGTTAAGTGTTAAGACGCTAGCACGTTCAGCTACTCTGTTATGGGCCCTGGAAAGAAAAAGTTTAAGATCGAGTTGGAGGATGCCGAGGGGAGCAAGTACAACCTCTCTTTGGAGGGCAACCTATCCAAGGACAAGATAATGAAGATAGTCGAGTTCATGGACCTCCTAAACATCGAATCAAATGGGAGCGGTGTCACTGAGACACTAAACAACAGGCCGCCCGCCTCGGTCGGCGATAGGATTTGGAACCTCGTTGCAGGTAAATTTCCATACGGGGGCTTTACCTCAACCGACATTCTCGAGCTTTATGAGGACCAATACAACGAGCCGATCAAACTAAGTATCATCTCGACCTATCTCTCAAGGTATTCAGAGCGCGGCAGGTTGATGAGGAACCGCCAAGGCAAAGAGTGGGTCTACAAAATCACTAAACAACAACAGGCACAACCTTCTCCTTCACCCTCTCTCGACCTGCGTCCGTGATGTGATAACTGAAAGGCTTTGTGTTGACATTCCTACTCACAAGGCCAGAGTCGTGGAGCTTTTTCATGAGACGTGCCGTGTGCTCGCGCGTCCTGCCGACTGCAAGCTGAACCTCACGTGAAGTCCGCGACCGCTCTATGAGCAATTTCAAAATATAATCGGTGGTGCCGTTGCCTTCTTTCTCAACCTCCGCGTACTGCGTGATTGCTACAGGCTCACTCGCCGGCGCTACGTGAGGTTGCGGCTTATGTGACTGCTGTGACATTGCACTTTGAGGCGGCTGCGATCTCACTTCCATGATATCCACTCTGGACCGAAGCTCTGCAATAACCCTATCATAGTCGCGCAGCCTGCGGGTATACTCGAGAACGATTGCCTCGACCACAGCCTCGTCAGCTCTGTAGCGGCGATCCGCAATCAAGTACTTTGCCCTGGTGTAAACCATCACACTGCTCATGCCTGCAAGGAACGCAAGAACGCCTGACGTCACGGAACTGCCGGTCAGAAACGTGATTAGGAAGGACAGGTCGACCATCATGTCACGACATTTTGCTGCAATGCCGTGATTTATTACTACAGAACAACATTATTTTACAACTTTGACATTCTTTTTACCAACTGGTCAATCACAGATATCACGTTGTCCACGCTTACCCGGCTGGCGACATCACTGTCTTCCGAAGCAAATATCACGCTTAATTGGTCTGCAAGCTTACCGATAGCACTCAATGCTTCCGGTTGCACGATTCCCGTCGATTGCAGTAGTATCATGCTGTAAAGAACGGCGTTTACCTTATCGCGACACTGTTTCACCTGCCTATAATAGGCCCCTGAGCTGATGTTCGGTGCCCGGCCGGCCCCCTGCAGTCTTTTAGAAATTATTGATAATTGGCGCGGGGTAAATAAGGAATTTGCAATAAGATAGCCATAAAGGTTATTAGAATTCGATTCCGAGTCCGCCAAAAACACCATACAAATCTGTATAGCGTACGCAGGATAAAAGGATTAAGTTGCATCAAACTTTAAAATGACTGGCTCCATTGAAAGAAGAGGTGGCATCAGGAAAGGTAGAGCAGTATTTACGCGACGAGATAAAAAAACATGGGACGATTTGCCTCCCGCTTATTGATTCTGAAAACACTGCCGACTCCGGCGCTATAGCCAAGAAGGTGGAGGAAAAAGGAGCCTCTGCAATTCTGG
>JANWHJ010000041.1 GCA_025450475.1 Nitrososphaera sp. | reverse complement strand
TGATTTCAGACCTCCATGTAGGGAGCAAATATTTTATGGAAAAAGAATTTCTCCGGTTTCTGGACTGGTTGTCCTCCGACGACGGCCTTGTTCGCAAGATCAAGTTCCTCTGCATTGGAGGCGACCTTATCGAAGGCATTGGGATATTTCCAAACCAAGACAAGGAGCTCTTGGAGATGGACTCGGGCAGGCAGATGAGCCACGCGGCGCGGCTGCTGGCAAAGGTGCCAAAGCACATCAAGGTGTTGGTGATACCGGGCAACCACGACCCGGGCAGGCGGGCGCTTCCACAGCCTGCAATCCCGGGTAATCCTGCGGATCACCTTTATGGACTGGAAAACTGCATGATGCTTGGCAATCCTGCCTTTGTCGAGCTGAACGGCGTTAAGCTATTGATGTTCCACGGTCAGAGCCTGGACGATGTCATCGCCTCTACCCCGGGCCAGAGCTACCACAAACCAGCCGAGGCGATGAAGGTGCTTCTCAAGGCGCGTCATCTCGCTCCGACATATGGCGAACGCACGTCGATCGCCCCGGAGCAGGAGGACATGATGGTCATTTCCGACGTGCCTGACATCTTGCACTCGGGGCACGTGCACGTGACTGACGTGCAGAGCTACCGCGGGACGCTTGTCGTTAATTCCGGCGCGTGGCAGAGCCAGACAAAGTATCAACAGACGATGGGCATCACCCCGTCGCCGGGGCTGGCTATACTTGTCAACCTGGCAACGCTCCAGCCGTCGATCCAGGATTTCAATCTATAAGCGACGCAAAATCTTCCTTGAGCGCTTCTTTTACTGTAGTCAGTGGGATTTTGATTCTGATCTTCTGGGATCTGCCGTAGCGCCCCTGACTGACAACATCTGTTGCAACCATGCCCAAGAGATCCAACTTGCTTATCATCTGGGTAACACGGCGTTGTGTAAGTGGCTCCTGTTCTAAATGTCTGCAGAGTGAAGTGTAAGTATCGTATACGTTACCGGTGTAGGCGTCCTTTGTTTTTGCTATTGCCAGCACTACTAACTTCATGTGTGTTGGCGCATTTTTCAAAAGATCGTAGGGCGCATTTTTTTCTATTTTTTCTTGTGCCGCTCTTACGTGCTTTTCGTCAACTTTAACGGCATTCTCTCTTTCGGCAAGTTCTGCTGCAACTCTTAGCAGATCTATTGCTTTTCTTGCATCACCATGCTCCCTTCCGGCCATTGCTGAGCAGAGGTTCACGGCGGCTTCAGAAATAGCGCCGTGGTTGAATGCGATTTTTGATCTCTCATGCAGTATCTCACACAACTGGTCTATTGCGTAGGGTTTGAAGACCATCTCTTCCTCGCTGAGACTGCTTCGAACACGCGGATCTAGTTTGTCCTTAAAGTCAAGGCTGTTAGATATTCCGATCAATGCTATGAAACCACCTTCGGTCATTTGCTGGTTGGCCCGCGTGAAACTATAGAGAATGTCGTCTCCACTTTTATCCACTAACGAATCTATTTCGTCTATTACCAGAATGACGCTGAGCTCCTTCTTTTGTATGAATTGTAATATCCTACCAGTTGCTTCTCCTATCGAAAGTCCGGTGAATGGAACCCGTTTTGTTTTGTCTTCCTGATTCAACCCGATATATTCCGCAATTTCATGCAACACCTTGTATGCAGTGCTGGCGCCTTTTGCGTTTACATTAACAACCTTGACATTTGTATTGAGCTCTTTTGCCTTCTTTTCCAATTTTTCAACAACTTTCTTGACCACTGCGGTTTTGCCTGTGCCCGGTTCTCCAAACAGAAACAAGTTTGACGGCCTGGCGCTTCTGAAAGTTGTTGATAGTATCTGAGCCAGAGTTTTTTCTTCCTGTTCTCTGAATGGAAGTTTTTCCGGCACGTAATCGATTTTAAGCACCTGATCATTTTTGATAAGTGACTTGCCTTTTGCAGCCTTGTCAAAAATATTGTCAATATCAGAGCTCAATTACCGATCACCATTCTTGGCGGGCCAATTTTAACCCGCCGCCCCCTCTTTTTCTTATCCAGAACCGAAGTTTGTTAACTTTACCTTAACAATTACGTTAACAGGTAGTTTTTAACCGGCCTGATCAACTATAACTAATTAGCATATCAGCTTGATGATATTGATTGTAAAGAGCTTTGAGAAGGGGACTGGACAGGAAAGCAAGGGGTGGCGGCATGAAGGGAATCACTGCGTGATCAACTACTGTTAACAGCATGCAAACGATGTCTGCAAAAAAGCCAAGAAATGACCCCTTTGTTTCCACTGGAGCGTTAATGACTGCCCTGACCATGTTAACAAACCCGGATAGGACCCCTCCATTTCCACTGGAACCGCAAACGAGCGATTTTCTAACTAAAACTCTGGTTAACCAAAAGGCAATTGTTAACCAGAATAGCTTGTGTCTCAAGCACGGTTAACAAGAGCTAAGCTCTTTGTTATCAACAATGTCAGAGCTGGTGTTAAGTGTTAAGACGATAACACGTCCAGCTACTCTGATATGGGCCCGGGAAAGAAGCGGTTCAAGATAGAGTTGGAGGACGCCGAGGGAAGCAAGTACAATCTCTCCCTAGAGGGCGATGTCTCAAAAGAAAAGATAATGAAGATAGTCGAGTTCATGGATCTTCTCAACATCGAGTCGAACGGCAGTAGCGAAGACAAGACGTTCACCGCTAAGGCGGCGGCCTCGGTGGGCGATAAGATCTGGAGCCTAGTTGATGGCAAGTTTCCCTACGGCGGCTTTACCTCGACCGACATACTTGAGCTCTACGAGGACCAGTACAACGAGCCGGTCAAGCTCAGCATCATCTCGACCTACCTCTCAAGATATTCGGATCGCGGAAGGCTGGTGAGAAACCGTCAGGGCAAGGAATGGGTCTACAAGATAGCTAGACAGCAGCAGGCGCAACCTTCTCCATCAACCTCTCCCGACCTGCGTTTGTGATGTTGTACCTGAAAGGTTTGGCATTGGCATCCCTGCTCACGAGCCCCGAGTCGTGGAGCTTTTTCATGAGGCGGGCAGTATGCTCACGAGTCCTGCCCACCGCATGCTGCACTTCTCTCGACGACCGCGGCCTCTCTACGAGCAACTTCAAAATATAATCGGTCGTGCCATTACCTTCTTTCTCAAGCACCGCATGCTGCGTGACTGCTACAGGGTCACTCACGGGCGCTACGTGAGGTTGTGGTTGGTGCGACTGTCGTGATGTTATGTTCTGAGGAGGCTGCGATCTCACTTCCATGATGTCAACCTTGGCGCGAAGCTCTGCAATCACCCTGTCATAGTCGCGCAGCCTGCGGGTGTATTCGAGGACGACCGCCTCGACGACCGCCTCATCGGCCCTATAGCGGCCGTATACAAGCGCGCTCTTTGCTCTGGCATAAACCATTACACTGGCCATGCCGGCTAGGAACGCAAGGACACCATAACTCACAATGTCACTGCCTAGGTCGGTTAGGTCGACGATCATGTCACGGCATTATGTTGCAATACCGTGATTTATCACTACAGAACAACATTATTTTACAACTTGGACATTCTTTTTACCAACTGGTCAATCACTGACATCACGTCGTTCACGCTCAATCTGCTGGCAACATCACTGCTTTCTGAAGCAAATATCACACCTACCTGCTCTGCGAGCCTACCAAGGGCACTCGATGTTTCCAACTGCACGATCCCCGTCGATTGCAGAAGTATCATGCTGTAAAGAATCGCGTTGACCTTGTCCCGACACTGCTTTACCTGTCTGTAATAAGCCCCTGAGCTGATGTTCTGTGCCCGGCCGCCTCCCTGCAGTTTGTTAGAAATTATAGCAAGTTGGCGAGGAGTAAATAGAGAATTTGCAACAATATACGCATAAAGGTTGTTAGAATTGGATTTCTCGTCGGTCACGGATGCTATACAAATCTGTATAGCGCCGGCACAATAAAAAGATTGGTAGCATCAAACTTTAAAATGACTAACACTTCAAAAAGAGACGTGGCACCAGGAAAGGTTGAGCAGCATTTACGGGACGAGATAAAAAAACACGGCACGATTTGCCTCCCGCTCATTGACTCTGAAAACTCTACCGACGCGGCAGCTATTGCAAGGAAGGTAGAGAAAAAGGGAGCGTCTGCGATCCTTGTCGGCGGCTCGTCCGCCATCGACCAACTGGAGCTGGCCAAGGTGGTGGCAGAAATAAAATCCAAGATCAAGATACCCGTGATATTATTCCCGGGAAACGTCACGGGTGTGTCACCAAAGGCTGATGCAATCTTGTTCAGCTCATTGCTCAATTCAGAGAACCCTTATTTCATCACTGAAGCGCAGGCGCTCGGCGCAATCGCGGTAAAAAAGTACGGCATCGAGCCCCTGCCGACAGCCTACATCATCGTGGGCGAAGGCACGGCCGCCTGGTTTGTCGGCCGCGCCAGAGGCATACCATTTCATAAACCAAACCTTGCAGTGATGTATTCGCTAGCGGCGCAGTACATGGGCATGCGCTTTGTTTATCTGGAAGCCGGCTCGGGCGCGTCGCAGAACGTTCCTCCGGAAATGGTGGCGGCGGTCAGAAAGAACTATGATGGCACGCTGATCGTAGGCGGTGGCATAAGGTCGGCTGAAACCGCCAGCCAGGTAGCAAAGGCGGGAGCCGACATCATCGTAATCGGTACAATGATAGAAAAGGATGGCAACTGGCAGGACAAGTTTTCGTCGATAGTGAAGGCCATCAGGTCGCGATAGTTATGATGCTGGATGAAGCCGAGGTCCGTCTCAAGGACGTGAGAATGCCAGCATATTACAGGCACTACCAGCAGGACATCCTAAAAAACGTCCACCACAACTACCAGCACGCGCTCAAGGCAAGGCGACGGGGGATAGATGTCGCAGACATTGTAGAGCCAAAAATAGCCTACGATTTGGCCGACAGAGTCGCCAAGATGCACGAAATCGACATCGCGGATAGGCTGCGCGCCCTGCTTGCGACGACTACAAAGGAAAAGGCTGCGCTCAAGATAGCGGAGGAGATCGCGGCCGGCGAATACGGCTCTGGCGATCTGAAGACCCGGCTTGACAACGCCGTCAGGGTATCACTGGCGGTGGTCACGGAAGGCGTGACTGTAGCGCCGCTGCAGGGCATATCTGACGTGACGATAAAGAACAACTCCGACGGCTCGCAATACCTGTCGGTGTCGTTTGCCGGGCCC
>JANWHJ010000040.1 GCA_025450475.1 Nitrososphaera sp. | reverse complement strand
GGCATCCTTGTAGAGTTGAGCCATGTCAGCGTCATCTTCAGCGATTATTATTTTCAAGGTCGTACTGTATCAGATCTTTGGAAGCCTCAAAAAAATAGTAGTGTTATGTATTTAGGTTTACATACACATTTTTCCGGCAAGTAATTCGAGACTTACATTCCAACATTCTGAGTTTCGGAGTGGCCAAAATCTGACACTCAAACTGATCGCAGGACATAACGGGGAAGATCCAATTAGTCATTAATGGTGTAGGTAGAAGCAAGATGGGATCAGCCCCGACTATGACAGGGTCGCATCATTCCACATGAACTAGGATCATCCAGTATGTCTACAATACTGAAGGAAATATCAGGGACCTGTAATTCAGCTAACAATCAGATTACAAGATCTCCAGGTTGTCTGGCTCTTCATGTCACAGCTAGCCAATGCGATGATACCCTCCAGCCCTTCATTGCAAGAATGACAATCCCAAGCCGGGTTATGCACAAATCGACAAACGCCCAATAATGCATTTCGTAGGTGGTTCGCCTATCTGTAGCTTCTCCATGTCTTCTCGCCAAATGCATCCGATGAGCCTGCAAATATTCTGCGCAAGCTATAAACTAGTAATAACAAAATACCAACTCCTGCAACTGCCAAGCTGAGTCCCACTGTTCTAAACATATCATAGCCGGTTAGCGCATACAAGACTAGACAAATAACCATGCTCCCTGAGCATATAGCTATTAGGAACAGTAATTTCCAAAAGGCTCCAAGGTTCATTCCTTATCACCCATAGGCACTTCTAATATTTGATGATGCCTATGGCACACATCTTGAGAGCCCGTCCCAGTAATGATTCTAGCATGCTCGGCCCTAAATTACTGGATAGAGCCTGTAAAACTTAGCTTCCCTCACCAAAACCGTGCGTGAATTCCATTTTCCTACCCTGGTTGCGTGCTTTTCGATTGACTAGGTCGACCATCCTTGCCACCTGCGTAAATTTATAAATTGCATCAGACCTCGCATACCTAACCAAAATGAGCGATAGCGATAGGGTAAAAGAAGTCAAAGAGGAAGAATTGGGTGTCGAAAATGGTAACCTTGATGACAATCAAGATTCTACAGGTGCTGAGGAGCAGCGGGCCGAATCTCTACAGGAATCCCCAAAAGTCGAAGCTAATTCCTCTCAGTTACAACACCAGGCGGCGTCGACAATAGACTCCAAATTCTTTGCCATACGCACAACAGGCGGCCAGGAGCGTGTGGTGGCAAGTCAAATTCAGGTAAGGGTCAACGCCAAAAAGATTGGGATTCGCTCGGTCATGGTGCTCGAGAGCTTTAAGGGCTACATCATTGTCGAAGCCCCGGATTCGAACGTCGCATATGAAGGTCTTGCGGGGATTAGACACGTCCGAGGCCAGATAAGGGGCGACCTGCCGTTTAAGGACATTGAAGGCTATTTGGTGAAAAAGCCGGTAGTGTCGGAGCTGAACGTTGACGACATGGTTGAAGTCATCGCTGGCCCGTTTAAGTCCATGAAGGCAAAGATAACGCGCGTCGACTATGAAAAGCAGGAAGCCACAGTTGTCCTTCTGGACTCGCCCTACCAGATACCGGTAACGGTTGACGCAAACTACCTCAAAAAGCTGCCTCATTAGGCAATTCCTCTATTCAACTGAACGATTAAATAAAGAAAGTAGCAAGATTCCATTGTCTCACTAGTCGGTGTTATGATTGATTGTTGACCTGAACGTCAAGGGCAAGCGTGCCATAGTCATAGGCGGTGGAACGGAAGGTGTTAGAAAGGTGCGTGGCCTGCTCGGACAAGAGTGTAGGATAACAGTTATCAGCAACAGAATGAACCGCTACTTGACGGATCAGGCGGCGCTTGGCAAGATCGAGCTTGTCAAGGCAAAACTCGACAACGCCAACATTGTTGGCGATTACGGTAATGCGTTTTTGGTGCTTGCGGCAACCAATGACCGTGAGCTCAACCGCAAGATCGTTGAAAAGGGCCGTTCTATGGGCGCGTTTGTCTACGCCGCTGACGACCCGGCGGTAAGTGACTTCTCCTACGCTTCAATCGTCAACATCGAAGGCGTGATGCAAGTCGCGATCTCTACTTCGGGCAAGAGCCCCATTATGGCCCGCAAGGTACGCATTAAGGCTGAGCGGGTGCTGCGCAGGATAATAAAGAAAACGGACATTGAAAACGCAAAGCTGCAAGAGTTCGCTAGGCAGGCCGCAAGACCAAAGATCAAGACGGTAGGCGATCGCAAGGAATTTCTTTATTCGCTAGTAGCTGACAGGCATATCCAGAACCTTATTAAGGAAGATAAGATTGAAGATGCTAAAAGCGCGACGCTTGAGCTGTTGCAAAAATGGGTAAGGAAAAGCACAAAATAACTGCAGCGATAAAGACGGCGCCAGCAGTCGCGCCACTTCATGTTGTCAACGCGCGCGTAACCTACCGGAACGCGCCTATTCATTTACTCGAAAAATTTACTTTCAAGGATATCCATGATGCGCACAAGGCTTTCCTAGAAAAGGCGGGCTTTGACGAATGCCTGATCTTGCAGACTTGCAACAGGGTAGAGGTGTTTGCAGCTGCCGAAGACCCGGATGAACGTAAGTTATTGGAGGAGTGGGCATCGTCGGTGGGGCTGCTGGAAAAGGACATTGCAAACATCGAGCTGAGCAGGGGCAGAGATGCAGTGATTCACTTGATGAAGCTGGCATCAGGACTAGACTCTCTGGTGGTGGGCGAGGACCAGATCCTTGGTCAAATTAGGCGCGCTGTGGAATTCTCCCGCTCTGGCAGGTACGCAGGTGAAAACCTCTCTCTGATATTTGACAGGGCGCTCAAGGTCGGAGGCAGAGTAAGGACTGCCACCGGCATTAACAAAGGTAACGTTTCAATCGCATCAGTCTCGGTAAGCCTTGCAGAGGAATACTTTGATGAGCTCAAAGGCAAGACGATCATGCTAATAGGGACGGGCGAAGCGGCAAGCCTAGTCGCAAAGGTGCTGAAAAAGCGCGACGTCGATTTCATGGTCACGAGCAGGGCCCCGGAAAGAGCGCAGTCCTTTGCAGGGACGGTGGCAGGAACCCCGATTCCGTTTGACAGCGCGCTGGAAATGCTGCACAAAGTCGACCTTGTTTTCACGGCCACCGTCGCCCCTTATCGCCTCATCACTATTGAGAGGATAGAGAACGCCATGAAGGACAGACGCGAAGGCATGATGATTTTTGACCTTTCAAACCCGAGGACGGTCGACGAAAAGGTCGCCACCGTCCACGGCGTGAAGCTCATAAACATGGATCAAATTGCCGAGCTCGTCGGCAAGAACATGCGCTCCCGAATGAAAGAGATCAATTCCGCGGAAAAGTTGATCGATGACGAAATGAAGTCGGTCGACGCGATGATGAAGAGGATGAAGGCCGAACCGGTCGTCGTGTCAGTGTTCAAGAACGTCGACGCGATAAGAGAGCGGGAACTGAAAAAGACTCTATCGATGCTTGACAAGAAACTCGGGCCGGAAGAGGCCAAAGTCGTCGAGCAACTTTCATACGCCATAGTTGAAGGTGTCCTTTCGACTCCCATGAACAACCTGAGAAAGGAGACAGAGGAAGGCCAGAGCGAAGAGCTCATGAAAATAGTAGCCAAGTTGTTCAAGTATGAAGAAAAGCAACAGCAGTAACGCTTTTCCAAACGTCAGGCTCAGGCGTCTGAGGACGACCCCGGCAATGCGAGACCTTTTGCAAGAGACTCGCCTCTCAGCCAAGGACTTGATAGCGCCAGTGTTTGTGCAGGAGGGACTGAAAAAGCCGGAAGAAATCAGCTCGATGCCCGACATACAAAGATTTCCTCTTTCCAGGCTTGCCGGCGAGGTCGACCGAATAATGGACCTTGGCATCAACGCGATAATACTATTCGGCGTGCCATCGCACAAGTACGCGGACGCGACGTCAGCGTTTGACGAGAACGGCATTGTGCAAAAGTCGATACAACTTGTACGAAAGCAGTTTGGTAGCAGAGTGGCGCTAGTGACAGACGTTTGTTTATGTCAGTATACGACACATGGTCACTGCGGGATCGTTGTCGACAAGAGAATAGACAACGATAGGAGCATCGATACACTTTCAAAGGTGGCAATCAGCCATGCAAAAGCAGGGGCTGACATTGTGGCGCCGTCTGCCATGATGGACGGACAGGTGAAGGCAATACGTAGGGGCTTCGATGGCGCAGGGTTTACAGACGTGTCCATAATGGGGTATTCTGTAAAGCAGGCCTCTCCGCTGTACGCACCATTCCGCGACGCTGCCCACTCGGCGCCGGATTTTGGTGACAGGCGCACCTACCAACTACCATTCTCAAACGCAAAGGAGGCGATGCGGGAAATAGAGATGGACATAGCCGAAGGAGTCGACATCGTGATGATAAAGCCTGCAATCCCATACCTTGACCTCATATATAAAGCACGGCAGACAACGAACCTGCCAATTTGCGCCTACAGTGTCTCCGGCGAGTATGCGTTGATAAAGGCAGCAGCAATGAACGGCTGGATTGACGAAAACTCAGTAATGACCGAGTTCCTCACCTCGATCAAACGCGCCGGAGCCGACATGATCATAACATATCAGGCGAAGAAGATGGCACAGCTGCTTTCCAAGTAGTTCACATTTTTATGATGGATTACCGCACCAATCTTGGTGTTTGCCGCCGACATGGGTTCAGAGCGCGCCACTAGCATCGAGGACTACCAGAACACTTGTACCGAGTTCATCATCGACATAAGCCGCGACTACATGGACTGGGTAGACCGTTACAATCTAGGGGATCAGGAAACCGTTAGAAGAAAGGCAGTGATAGACAACATCGTAAAAACGACGAACGATTGGATAACCAAGCATGGCATTACTATCAAGAAGGTCGACATTGCAATGAACGACGGTGTGAACAAGATGGCAGAGAGCACCGCCGGCTACCCCTTCAAGTACGATATCATTGTGAACAATATGAGTCGCTATACAACACATTCGGTGGGTGAAATAATGATGAACATCCAGGTAACTCCGCGCCCCGGGCGCCTTGTGAGAATCGGTAATTACCAGAAAGATCAACTGCTGCTCGTCAACTCCAGCTCGCCAGTGAATTATTCTCTGAGCAAAGAGAGTTTGAAGGGCGCCGACATTCTCAATGACTTTATCATCATCGATGCCAGGAACTGCCAGAAGTATGACCTCATATCCCTAACTGCAGTAGCGGAAGAAGTTGAGGGCGACTATGTTATCGAAAGCAGAGGCTATTCCACGATAATTTTGCTGACGTAGCACGTACTCTTTAAATAGCGATGCAGTATCGATAGTTTTCGTGCGACGGTCGTCCAGTTTGGTCTAGGACATCAGATTGCCAATCTGGTAACCCGGGTTCAAATCCCGGCCGTCGCATTCTTCATCATCACTTCGACATCAGTTGTGTCGAGCTTCTTGTCAAGCCAATCTTCCACCTGCTGTGGGTCCTCTTTAGCCTTGCTCCTTATTCCTTACGGCTCTGTTTCCTTGTCTTTGCCTCTCTTGGAGCCGTGTTAAGTGAACCGTAGTCGCGTTTTTTATCAGCCTCTCCCACATTCTTGAGCAACATGAGCCTAGGGTGGAACAGAATTAGAAGCATGACTAAGCCGAATATTATTCACATAATGGTCCAGCTCATATCTGGAATTGTTTGGCATTTCAAATAAACAGGACAAAATAGTCCTCTAATCTGATGTTAGATCTACTGCAATTTTCTGAATATTACTGGCTGCTGCCGCAGGCGCAAAAGCCAAATTCATCAATTCTCTTGTTGCAAGTTGGGCATCGCTCGCCGTACTCAACCTCCCATGCGTGCTTACCGTACATCTGGTAGTGGCTGTCTATTTCAGGAGGCACCACCTGATCGTCATTCTTTTCAGGCTGCCTTTTGCGGCTGACCATCTACTAAGAATTGATCAGAGCTCGTTATTAACCGTGTTTTTTTGCATTGGACTTGATTATTTCGAGTGCCTTTTCCGCGGCATCTTTTTTTGGGAGCTGGATCATGAACACATTCTGCGAATTGGTGTAGGCTTGCGAGCTGGGCGCAAGTGAGATAAGGCCGCTTTCTGCGAGCGCCTCAAAGAACTGGATCATATCATTCGCGTACAGCAAGTAGTTCTCCTCAAAGTCTGTGTCATGGAACTTTATCTGCACGTCCACAAAAACATCTTTTCCATCGTAGAAGATGTTGAGTAGGGTATCGGCCCCTACCCTCTTACCGTACACCCTTTGCAGCATCCCTTCGTATTTTTTCTGGTCAAGCAGAATGCAAGGCACCTTACTACCGGAAAACTCAACCAAGGTGGCACCCTCCCTATGGAGGTTCGCCTTGAACTCTTCAAGCGTATTAAAGTTTCTCTTGGGCATTTTCCGACTCTGTGTTACAATCACTGCGAAATAATCTTTTATTCGATGAACAGTTCCTATACGCTAACAAAGCCTTATCGACTTTGCCAGAAGGATCGCACGTTGCGAATCGTCTTGCTGCATCTCGTTGTTCTTGTACTTGTTGCTGAAATAGATAAGATCTATCATCTTGCACCGGTCGATGTTGACAAGGGTGCTCCCGTTTGTCCCGCCGGCGGTGTTGGCATTTGTCAATATCACCAGCTTGTCTACAAAGGCCGTCGACTTTAGAGTGTTTGATATCTGCTCAAAACTTTTTGCATGATCCTTGTTTATGACGACCGCAACCGCCACCTTGGTCCCATAGGGGTCGCTATACATTACGTCTATCCCATTTCCCTTGGCGTCTGTCGAATGGGGTCTTGCCACCACTCCTACTTCGTGGGCGTAGTTGACCAGGTCTTTGACGGCGCTTCTAACTCCTAACTCTAGCGTCGACATGTCGTTGCAATTGCGTCTGATCTTTATGAAGTCCGAGATTGGCACATCCATAACACTACCCCTGATCCTGAGGCCGGGGTAGATGTTTTTTATTGTGTCGTCGATCGCCTGCTCGTCCACCGATTCAATGTTGCGCTTGCCGGCGTTTTCAGTCGCGTGGTAGAATATGTTGAGCATCGAACGGACGTTACGAAAGTCAGAGAACTCATCATAGATAACTTTGACTTTTGCTGCAAGCTCCCGCTCGTGTTCTTCAGTAAATGTCTCGGTTGCGTCGTGGTGCCGAATATATTCGAGCACAATGTCCATAATCTCCTCGAGCGTATTCGAGCCGGCGATGTCAATCTTGAAGTTCGCCTTTTCCAACCTGTCGAACACGGAGACGTTAGACCTGCGTATGTCCTCGTATGAAGACGGCGTAAATATTAGCATGAGCGTTGCCGCAGGCAGATGTGCGTTGATCACTGCTTTGACAAATTCCATAGACTCTTTGTCCGCATCAAATTCGTCTATTTGGAAGAGCGTCATCCTGTTGAGGAACTTCAGGTTTAGATTTGCAAGAGCCGCCAAGCTCGCGATAATGTCTTCGAGCGTCGCAACATTCTGTGCATCAGCCCTGAACTTGCCTTCTATTACAAGCTTCAGTATCGCTATTTCCACTAGAGAAAACTCCTTGCTAAGCGTATCGGTGATAGCCACGTAATTAGGCACTATTTCATTGCGCAACAATTGCGCGGCCTTGTCTGCAAGCGTCTTGCCGGTAATCGAATCCATAAAGCCATAGTTAAATATTTTTTTCGCGCTAGAAATGTTGCGCTGGGCCTTTTCCTCGAGGTGCTTTATTACTGCCTGCCTCAACCTGCCAGCATAGTCGTCTGTGAAACCCGCGAGCATTGCGCTGTAAAGGCTATGCATGCTGCGCGGCGATATCTGCGACAGGTCAACGTACGAAACTACTGCTCTTTCAGAGACTTCATTGAGCCCCTTTGTGTGGAGGGCAAGATGTGTCTTGCCGGAACCGACATCTTGTATCACGGTGACAAGGCGAAAGTCCTTGTCAGTCGCTCTCCCACCGTCCATCTTTGAATAAAGGTCAGAAATGCAGGACAACAGCGCAGCCTTGGCATCCTTGTGCCGCTTGCCGCCAAGGATCTTGGCGTCAATGAGCGTCGGAGTCGGGCTGCTTGGGTACGGGTTTCGGTCTAGCTTATATGGATACATTATATGCACCTCACGAATCCGTGAAGTAATCCTCTCACCATCACGCCTTCTCCGCCGCCGGTAGAAAG
>JANWHJ010000039.1 GCA_025450475.1 Nitrososphaera sp. | reverse complement strand
TAGAATGACAAGTGTTCGTCGCCCCTTTGAGCTGTCTGCCTGAAAGTCAGGAAACGAATTGACAAACAGCACTGCTGCCGACAGGATGCCGACTATCGCCCCGACAAATATCGCCGCAGGCTCTATCGTCGCATGCTGTACATAAAAAGTGCCGAGAACGATCATGGCGCCCTTGATAGCGACAAAGACCTCGCCAAGGCCGGCGTTCACGATTCTTGTTGAATAGAAGTAGATCGCGACGACCGCAAAGCCAAGTATCACTGCTATAGTTATCCCGCGTACCGCGACAAAGTAAGCTCCCACTGCCGCGCCAAAAATCAGAAAGATCATGCCTGCCGCGTATACAGCCTTTGGCGTTAACAGCTTTTCAGGCAACACCCCAGTTCCGCCGCTAAACTTTGTCCTTGTAGTCGCGTTGTCGATGCCCCGCTTGTGGTCCCAGTAGTCATTCAGTAGGTCGACGCTTGCGTGCAGGAAAATAACGCCGACGTAGGTAAGGAGCGCGTTGAATGGATCAATCGTGCCGGTTTTCCAATATGCGATTGCAAGGCCGTTACTGACGGCTATCACCGACGCCAGCAGGAACCTGATCCTGACTGCCCGCAGCCAGCTGGACAGCAACACTGGTTACGCTACGATGCAGGCATTACTATGTTTTTTGAATTCTCAATCCCGGTAGTTGTGGGGCGTCAGACCGGATATCAAGTCTGCAAGATCGGAATGACCCACCAATAGAAGATATTGGATGAATTAGGGAGATTGATGAGTTCAGGCATGGAGTTGCAGAGTATGGCAGGTGTCTTATCATGAGCTTGGGGATTTTGCCGCTTACTATTGTCCATTATGAAATTGTGGTTTGTGACACAGCATTACCAAAAATTCTAAACGAGCTTAGAAATATCATCTTTGAAACCATCGGTTCCAAGTGGCTTCCGGCCCATAAAACCCTCGTCCTTTGCATGCCAGAACTTCACGTCTGCCTCCCCCACCTTCCAGCAAAGCCACACTTCCACGTCAACCCTCCGCGAAGGAAAGTCAAGCAAACCCTGTTCCACGTCCTTGATCACCACCCCTGTAGTCTCCAGCTGCTCTATCGCCTTGTAGTAGCTCGAAACAGCGGCATTGAGCTCTTGTTTTTTCTTGACAAATCGGTCAAACTGGTTGCCAGACTGCACCACTATTTCGACCTGCTCTTGCAGTGCCACAGCCTGCTTTTTGTACATGAGGATGTTTGAAAACAGACGCCTGATTTCTGGCAACGCCTTGTTTGCAGTCTGGGGAGTATACAGCGTAAACATCAGACTAAGATCGATTTGGAGATAATTTATGCCTTTAGTACAGACTCAAATTTTTTCAAGGCCTACCCAAAAGACAATAAAGAAGACGTCTATTGGGCCAGAGTGCATCTTGACGCAAAGATGAACCGGTGCAAAGACCGAGGTGTGGGTACGAATCCGGCAAGATTCTAGCCGGCATTGGGCCTCCGCCTGAGCCGAGCAATGGCTTCCTAGAAACAACATTACAAGAAGAATCAGCACTGAAGTGAACAGGAGACCCTCAAACTCTGGTAAGTGCTCTTTATGGAGGAAAGCCCACCACTAATTTCTAGTGAAAAATGAACATTATTAGTATTGACTAAGTTATGGTTACTGGGTAGGAGTTGCTGAAGATCTCCGGCCTCTTGCTTCCCCCATCCCTCCACGAAGCGCATATTTTTTCGTTGTGCGAATCGATTGTGATCTTAAGTCTTGCTGTTCCGCCGCTGCGAGGAATGAAATGCTCGAACTCCACGGGGGCATAAGCGTCCTTGAGCGACTCTGGGATGCTCGGTTCAAGTTGTATCATATTGTCTAACATATTCACCTTCATGCCAAGCATCATTTCGCGCAGCGCATAAGCATACATGCCGACAGACCATGCCTGGAGAATGCATGAGTTGAACGGTTCCGGTCTGTCTCCCCTGTACGTTTCCGCAAACATGCCGTTTTCGTGTAGTATTCTTTCTGCCATAAACTCGAGATAACGCAACGCCTGCTCTTTCCTGCCGAATTTTATCTCACTAGCCGCTGCCCAGCCCGTGACAAGCGGCCAAACAGCGCCGTCGTGATAGAGCGTCGGCTGGTACTTTTGGTCGCGGCTACTCAACGTCCTGACGCCCCATGCAGTTGTCACGTCCTGATCCTCGATCCGGGCCAACACTGAATCTGCCTTCCTTCTCTCCGTCACCGCGCCGGTGAGCAGGAGGACTAAGGCGTTTGGCCTTATACTTGCGTCCTTTGATCCGTCCTTACGTATTGTGTCGTAATAGAAGCCCGCGCTCGCGTTCCAGTATTCGCGGTCAATGACTTCTCTGAGCTCCGCGGCCCTACTGCTCCACCTCTTTTCGCTGCTACTGTCGCCGGCTATGATTGCCAGCTCGCTTCCTATCTTTAGGCTTTCGTAGAAAAGTGCTTGAATATCATTTGCGCTCTTTCTTCGGTCAATGTGATCCATCCATGTCGAGTCCTGTATGGGGAGTTTTTCGGCGATACCTGTGAAGCCGTGCTCGATCAGCCCATCCCCGTCCAGGTCCTTTGAGAATCCCCAGTTCACGAGATCTACTATCGACTTCCACCTCTTTTTCAGATATCCGATATCCCCGGTGGCAAGCACGTACTCCTTGATCGCCCATGGAAAGAGGAACGTCGAGTCGGCCGATCCGAAAGTAGTTGTGTGGAGGAACGCTCTGCCGCTGATTATCATCGGGAGCTCACCTTTGCCTGCTGCCTTTGTCGTCTGCCTCGCTTGCCTGCGCATAAAGTTGTCTATTGCAGCGGCTGCAAAGGTATAGTCACCAATCGCGAGGTAGCCCCGCAGGGCCCAGCCTGTGTCTCTTGCCCAATAATTCGGAAAGCGCGGAAGCCCCGCGCAGATCCCTTCGCCGAGACCGTCGTACTCTGCCTTTAGGTACCGTAGGCCTGCCTTGGCTCTTTCGTACGCTGCCAGCAACTTTGGCATGCCCTGTTCCGGCCTTGATTGGGGCGATCTGGCGTTCAGGGTCGAAGAAGAAAAATCCCTGAACCCTTGTTCTGTTTCTGCGGTGAGCCGGTGATAGTTGTCTCTCATCTTGCGGAACTCTCTTAGGCAGGAGTCAACGCTAATAAAGCCTCCAGTTCCAACAAGAGCAAGTTCCACGGTCTTGCCTGTTTCGATTTTTACGTCGTACGACAACTCCAGGTCGTTGGCAAAGGAGTCTGTCAGTATTCTGCTTGGCGTGAAGTTGCCGGGGGCCGCGCCGATCACCCCTGAGTAATGCACCCCAGTGTGCTTTGGTGACGCCGTGCTAACTTGAAGGCAGTTATTCTTCGTACTGAACTTCGCGGTGATGCTCTGCGACACCGCTGCTAGCCCATAGCTTGTAATATTGCCATCTATCAGGAAGTGTATTCTGATCTTGCGCTTCTTCGTCACCTTTCTGCCCGAAAGAGCCTTTAAGCCGTCGAGCAGCCTTAGCTCCAACGCCATGATGAAGCCTCTGCTTTCAAAGGGCACGAGAAGCTTCCTTTTCACTTCTAGCCCCGCCAGTTCGTGCCTAGTGTGGAGGACGCCGTTTTCGTGGCGGGACGCGACGACGAAATTTGGAAGTCTCTTGCGCACGCCGTCGTCCATCGATATTTCCACTATTATGCGCCCAAACGCTCTTGCAGGCGGCACATACAAACCGCCGTTGTCATACCGCACACCCATCCACGTCCAGTTGGCGGAAAGCGCCCCGTTTGAGGAACACACGATGTAAGCCTTCTTGCCTGACAGCACAAGCGGCGCAGTAAAATTCTGAAAGACCATCCCATCCTCGCCGGGTGCCTGCGATTCAGAGCCCTGCGCAATCTCGGGAATGAATATCCTACCGCTCCGATATCCCACACGATCTGTAAACGTGAACGGGATCATTATCTGCTCAAAGCCTTCCATCTTACTCACGATCACTATCTTATGCCTTTTTTTCTCGTCCAAACCGCCTTCCTTCATCACCAGGAACCTTGCGCTTTGGAACGGCCTAAAGGGGACCGGCCGGCTCTCTGACAAAGCGGTAGCGTTGACCACGTCGTCAGGCGTTGCGACAAAAACCGACCTTTTCGGGAGCGGGAACTCGTCCACATAGACGTCAAGCGCAATTATGTTGCCACCAAGTGGGACTGGCGGGTTCAGAAGTGAGAATATGAAACCTTGATGCTTTTCCACGCCCTGTACAATTATCACATTTTGCAGGCTGCCCTTCACGTAGGAGAGGGCCGTGTGGATGCTGTCAAGAGTTCGGGTTATTTCTCATGCACCTTGGATTTGACAGTACTGGGGCTTCTGTTTTAAAGATTTTTGCAAGGTCATGTGCCAAAATATTTTATATTATCACCTTTTACCATGTACTATGAAGCTGGACTTTCCCCGGTACACTGAGCGCCTGGGTGCGGTGAGTATCCACGCTGTGCAACGCATTTACGAGCTAGACTCAGGCAAGTCTAAGGGATTCCAGTCGTCGCACCAGACAGTCAGGAAATTCGACTACGACGAAATTTCGAATATCTTGCACGACCTTGCAATAATCATCCCGGTAAAGGACGAGAAACTAAAGTTGCTCGAAGGCGTGCTTAGTGGAATACCAAACGAGTGCCTCGTCATAATCGTGTCCAACAGTGCGAGGAGTCCGGTGGACAGATTTGCAATGGAGACAGAGGCCGTCAGGCAGCTCGGCCGGTTCATGGACAAGCGCATCGTGATGATCCACCAACGCGATCCGGGTCTTGCAGAGGTCTTCAAGAGGGTTGGCTACGATTCGATACTAGATTCCGACGGCGGCATCAGGAATGGCAAGGCAGAGGGCATGATAATCGGTCTGCTTGCAGCAAGGATGTACCACAAGGATTATGTCGGCTTCATAGACAGCGATAACTATGTGCCCGGCGCTGTCAACGAATATGTGAAGATATTTGCGGCAGGCTTTGGCATGTCTACCACGCCCTACTGCAACGTGAGGGTATCGTGGGTGTTCAAACCAAAAATCAAGAATAACTTGCTGCAGTTCTCAAAGTGGGGAAGAGTGTCCGAGATCACCAATAAGAACCTCAACGCGCTCCTTGCAAGTATAACTGGCTTTGAAACCGATGTCATCAATACCGGCAACGCCGGCGAGCACGCGCTGTCGATGCCTCTTGCAGAATGCCTGCAGTACACCAGTGGCTACTCTATAGAAACGCGCGAGTTTGTCGACATTTTTGAAAAGTTTGGTGGGCTGGTGCCTTCAGAGTACCCGCAAATAGTGGAAAAAGGTGTAGAGGTCTTCCAGATAGAAACTAGGAACCCGCACTTCCACGAAGACAAAGGCATTGCGCACCTGAACGAAATGCTTGAAGCATCACTTGCCACGATATTTGGCAGTAAGATCTGCACTCCTGATCAGAAGGAAATCTTGCAGGACCAGCTGAGACACGTGACAAAGAAAAGGGTCGACTACAGCAAGAAGTACCATATGCTCGAGCCGATAAACACCATACACATGCCAGAATTCGAGAAGGGCCTCAGGGAAAAGGCAGATACATTCTTGCGGATCGGCAGGCTAAAGTAGCAGTCAACTTGCAGATTTGTGCGCAATGTTTTTTGAAAACACAACAACCGCAGTGGAAGAGGTACAGGTGCATTTTCTAGAGATTAACAAATAGAATCCCCGCGCTGCCGCGGCGACATGGATTGGGGTTCTGTCTTGGACAACATGTACTACATCTGCACTAATACAACTTCTGCATATGCGCAATACAGAAATTAAGCACCTCGAACACAGTCAGGCAATTGATCACAAATTACCGAGAGCTTTCTAGATTGCACAGCGACAGGTCTTCCAGGATTGTTCTTGCCGCTCTTGAAGCCGCAATTGAAAGCGCTATGCCGGCGAGGCTTGTACCACGCGCAGTAAAATTCAACAGAGAATTGTCGGTGCGCGACGTCTCCGGTAGGATGATTAGGTTGACGAAATTTGATCACGTGTATGTTGTTGGAGCTGGCAAGGCGGCTGCAGGCATGACCAAGGCGCTCCATCCGATCTTACAGGGGAGAGTCTCGGCCGGCGCGATCACCGTACCTTACGGAACCAAGGCAAGAATAAAGAGAGTGTCGATTACGCAAGCCTCTCACCCGATTCCTGACAGTT
>JANWHJ010000038.1 GCA_025450475.1 Nitrososphaera sp. | reverse complement strand
GCTGGAAGCTCGTACACGTCAGCGCCACAGGCAGGGTTTGGTTTGGGTGGCTTTGTAAGCGCCGGCGGGACAGCAGGGACGGCGGCAGGCGGATACACTCTTCCTTCGCCCCAGCAGCAGGAGCCAACGTTCAAGCCGGTCGACATCGAGCTTCCGAGGCCCCGCGCGGGCACCAAGAGCTGTATCATCTGCGGTGCGTCCATACCGGCGCAGGCCAAGTTCTGCAGCAAGTGCGGCAAGTCGCAATAATTAATAGCCACTTTCATGCACTCTTTTTCCAATGGCAAAGGTGTTCAACGGTAGGGCTGCCACTGAGGAATACATGTCGACCCACACGCTAACGTTTTCCACTCCCGAGATGACTCTGAGAAAGTTTGCGCTGTGGCTTGGGGAGCCTGTCAGCCTCCCAGGCGGCGAGCGGGGCCCGCGGCTTTTGCTCTACCTCGAGGAAAAGGGGAGCAAGAAATATTCGGATCTGACGCCGGACACTGACGACTCGTTCAGGCCAACCGGGGCAGTCACCGAAATGTATGGCGTAAAAGGATCTGCGCCAACTGATGCGATGGCTCCGCCGCAACTAACTTCGCTTGACAGGCAGATGCTCGAAGAAGGGTCAAAGTTCTGCATCAGCTGCGGCGACAAGCTGAAGGCAAACGCGAAATTCTGCACAAAGTGCGGTAGCGCGCAAAACTAGCCTTTCTGTTTTCTTTCCTTCATCTTCAGATAACATTCGTTGCACACAGTTGTTGAAAACAGAAAGTTTAGCGAGTAGAACCTGACCCTACCGCACGACTCGCAGGTGCGCATGAGTATACTTTTGGACTCCAAGAATAAATAGTGTATCGCAGATATGGTTTTGGTTGAAGCTGGTCATTACAGGCAACCCCGGCGCCGGCAAACACACTAGCGCCAAAATAGTTGCGGAAAAGCTCGATGCTGAGATAATCGACATCAACAATGTCGCGATCGATGGTGACTCAATTGCAAAAAAAACCAGCCATGGCCTTGAAGTCGACGTGAAAAAGCTGGCCAGGTTACTTGCCAGGATGACAAAGCCGAGGAAGCACCAGATTGTAGTCGGGCACCTTGCTCCATATGTAATCAAGCCGGAAGGCATCAGCATGGTGGCCGTCCTGCGGAGGTCGCCCTACGAGCTTGTAAAGACTCTTGAGAAGCGGGGATACAACGCAGAGAAGAGGAGGGAAAATCTGGCGAGCGAGATCTTGGGCGTGTCGCTATATGATTCAGTAAAGACATTTGGCAAACGCAAAGTCATTGAATTTGACACCACCGGCAGGGCACCGGATCAGACTGCTGGCGAAATATTGCGAGCCCTGCGCAAAAGACCAAAACCTGCAGGAATAGACTGGCTGACCCTGGTTTCAGAGCGCGGCGACATGCAAAGGTTCTTTGAATACTAGCGTTTACATTTTTGCGTCCCGATAAATGATGTTGATGAGCAGGAAGCGGATGAAAGATGCAAGCAGTCAAGGCAGGGACGCTCAGGGAGAAGATTGTCGTCAGAAAAGCTACCGCGGCCGTCCATGCGGATCACTTTGTCTGATCGCACCCACGTTGACGTTTATTTCTACAAGAAAAGCTCGGCATTGCTAGCTTAACAGTTCCCGCAAGTGGAGTGCATGAGATCACACTCAACTGCATCAGGGTGTTGGTCAGTCCCGCTGCAACATAAAAATTCGTATATATACTGCTCTAGAGATACCAATCAAGCAATGGCTGCATTAGTTACCCGCAAATTTGGAGAGGAGGCGTTCCACTTCCTTGGAAAAAAAGTCTCTGTAGAAACTTCGGATCAAAAAGTTTACAATGGTACGCTCGCAGGAATCGACGATAAACTCGATGTCGTGCTGGACAAGGTCGAAGGGCACGGCATAATGAAGGTGATCATCAACGGCGCGTTCGTCAAAGAGATAAGACTGATGGAAAAGCCGTTTGACTTTAAGGCACTTGCAGAGAGGCTATCAAGGGTGTTCCCTGGCCTCGTCAAAGTAAGGGAAGATGTCGGCGCGATAATCGTTATGGACAAGATAAAGGTGACCCAGTCCGGCGTAGAGGAAGGCTCGGGACTTTCCGCGGATAGGGTCAGGTCAATCTATGACGATTTCATGAAGGAGACAAAGAGGTAGTTGTGTTCGAGGTCCGTTACTCGGATCTGGCAGGCAGAATAGGCAGGCTCGAGACACCGCACGGCGTCGTCGAAACACCGGCATTTGTTCCGGTCGTCCACCCGGTGAAGCAAACAGTCAACACCCATTTTTTGAAAAAGATGGGATTTCAAATCGTAATCACTAACGCATACATCACGCTCAGGCATTACGGCGAAGAAGCCCGAAAAAGAGGGATACACGACATCATAGGTTACGATGGCGTGGTCATGACTGACTCCGGTGGTTACCAGGTTTTGGAATATGGATCTGTTGAAGTTGAGCCGGTGGTGATGGCACAGTTTGAAAAAGACATAAGGAGTGATATCCCTATCCCCCTTGACAAGCCCACGGGTTACGGCCTCGACTACCGAATAGCCAAAGAGTATGTTGCTACCACGCTGAAAAATTCGCAGGATACGCTGGACGTTGTGGGCAATACGGACGCGATATGGGTCGGGCCGGTGCAAGGCGCTGAACATTCTGACCTCGTCGAACATTCGGCAAGAGAGCTTGATAGGATGGGTTTTCCGCTGATGGCACTTGGAAGTCCGGTCGAGTTGATGGAGGCCTATGAATTTGCGACACTCGCCCGAATGATTGTCTCCGCCAAGAAAATAATCCCGAGCAAGCCCATCCACCTTTTTGGAGCAGGCCACCCGCTCACCATCCCGCTTGCTATCGCGCTTGGCTGTGACATGTTTGACTCGGCTTCATACATGCTGTACGCAAAAGACGGCAGGTACATGACGCCAAGCGGGACGGTCAGGCTTGAAGAGCTTGTCTATTTGCCCTGTCAGTGCCCGGTGTGCTCCTCTCACAGTTTGCAGGAGTTACGAATGATGGAGCGGGACGAGTGTACAATCCAAGTTGCAAAGCACAACCTCCACATACTCAAGGGAGAAGTCGACTTTGTCAAGCAGGCAATAATGGACGGCAAGTTGTGGGAATACGTCATGCAAAAGGCGCGGGCACACCCAAAGCTGATGGAAGCGGCACAGCTCTTCAAGGACATCGAGATTCTCGAGGACGGCACGCCCCTCTTCAAAGAAAGGGCGATCTTTTTCTATGAACCCATAGACCAGCATCGACCTGAGGCAAGGAGGTTCAGAAGGGCGGTGGTTGCTTTTCAGTCACGCAGGAAAAAGCTGGTCCTGTGCCCTGAGGGTCAGGTCCACCCGTTCTACACTACCCGGAGCTACAGGGATGTTGTAAGGAAATTCCCTGATGCTCAGATCTGTAGCTACAGCCCTTTCCTCGGGATCATCCCAGCCGAAATATCTGATGTCTTTCCCTCTTCGCACAACCTTGCCCCAAAGTCAGGCCACAGACCCGAGGACTATCCAACGTTCATCGAATCCTTGAAAGATTTTGTCAGTAGGTTTGAAGAAACAATAATCGTGGCAGACGAATTCATGAAGCATGCCGCCTTGGCTGCAAGGCTAAATGCCCGACTAGTCGTTGATATTTCAGAGCTTTGAAATACGGCCACAGGATAAGCTTGAAGACTGCAATAGCAATCGTGAAAGAGGTTTGCACGGAGCCATTGCGTTTAGTGGACATCAACTCGAAAAAGAAAAAAAGAATGAAGGGGCTCAGGCCATTACTGTCATTGGCTGCTCTTCGACCTTTTCTAGCTCGGGCTCTTCCACAGGCACCAAGTTCTTCAGCTTACCCCTTTGCTTTTGCTCGTAATACATATAATCGCACATTGGAGAAATAATGCATGAGATCGCAGATAAGCGTTTTGATAGATTAAATAAAAATGAAAAAAAGAAGGAGTTTTGCCGCCGGGACTTAGCCTTCTTCCCAGCCCTTGTCGAAGACACCGTTCTTGTGCAGAGGGACTGGCTGTCCTGGAGTGTACTCCATCGGCCTCATCCAGAAGATAGAGTGTGTTGGGCATACGCCTAAACAAGCTCCGTCTGAGATACATCTTTCTGGATAAAAGACGAACGCCTTACCCCTCTTCCATCCTTCGACTGGTTTTACCCTGAGAACGTCCGGGCCAAGGGCGGTGCAGATCTCCACACAGAGTGCACAGCCGATGCATCTTTGCTCATCAATGTCTGGAAGTATAGCAATTGGCATCTATAATTCACTTAGAAGTCAGTATTGTTCGAAACTATTTAAACCCTATGGGTATTACAAAACGCTGTTATAACTTGGCTCTGGGCACATGCGCTTATGCTAGGAAGGTTGTAAAAAGAAAGGAAAAGAGAAGAGAAAATTTTATTTGTTCATGCGGAGAACATCTACTTGGCCACTGTGCAGCCAATCCTTCAGTTCTTCGTGGCTTGGCTTTGCGTCGTGCTTGCCTGCCAAGTGAAGATGCAGAAGAACATAGTTAACCTGGTTGAGCAGCGGTTTGTTTGCTTCGTCGCCTCTGCGAGCCTTTGCCTTCAAGTCTGCTGGAACTGTTCTCCACCAGTCATCAAATTTCCTAACCATAACACCAAAGTGAAAAGCGAACTTAATAAGCGTTTTGGGTTATCCCAAACGCCGTTATATATCAACGGCGATAGTTTCGAAACGCATTAGAAATATAGGGATTGAATGGAAGAAAAAAGTTGATGCCTTTTGCGATTCGGGAATTGCAGAGCGCGTACAAAGCTTATCAGCAGTTTCTGGCCCGCGGCCCGCCTGCCCAACACGCCCGCTACATCTTTCCGTTTTTCGCCGGCTCGTATTTCGCCTACCGCAGGATTGACGTTGGGAGGGTGACTGAAATTGCCAGGTCAATCTCTAACAATCCAAGCTATGTCGACATTGGCTGTGGCTACGGCGACTTTCTAGTCAAGGTGCGGCAGCTTCTGCCAGATGCAACCGGCATCGAAAGAGATGGGGGGATCTTTTACGCCTTCCAGGTGCAAAAGCCTGATTACATTAGTCTAATGCCGATAGAGGGCTTTTCCCTGTCGGTCGACGCGGCATTTGTCGGCTGGATGGAGCCGGGGCAGGATTTCCGTAGGTTCGTTGCAAAATGCGCCAAGTGTGTGATCACTACTTTTGATGCAGGAGGCCAGTGCGGGATAAACGGCGGATGCGAATATGAAGAGTTTGGCTACCAGCGTGTCGCATGGTGGAGGACGCCGTCTTGGATCGACGTCAATGCAGAGCTCATGAACCGCTACTACACGCCATCACTTGACGCCGAGAAGAAAGAAGATCTTGCCAGGTTACGCACTGCTCACAACTTTTGGTACGTTTACGTAAGGCCGAACGTCGCAGACAGGGTCAGGTCGGGCTTGAAAGCGCAATTGGAGAAAGAAGAACCTGTTGACAGGTTCAACTTTGAGTCTGTTCTGGACGAATGCGGGTTCCACTACGGTGAGAAGCTACCCGCGCTTGCAAGCAACCAGAAACTGTGGGAAGTGATGTTTGACTAGATGCCGTTTAGCCTTGAAGACCTACGTAAGGCACGCCAGGCGCTAACCCAATTCAGGTCAACATCATTGTCGCCCCACCACGAACGATACAGCTTTCCGTTTTTCGCCGGCTCGTATTTCGCCTACCGCAAAGTAGACGTTCTGCGCGTCGTTGCCATAGCCAGGGCGATCTCCCCCAGCCCGAGCTATCTTGACGTCGGCTGCGGGTACGCCGACTTCTTGAAGTGTATAAGAGAATTTATTCCAAGTGCCGAAGGAATCGAAAAGGATGGCGGGATCTTTTACGGCCTTGGCATTGCAAAGCCGGAATACATCAGGATCGCCGATGCACACTGGATCGATAAAAAATACGACATGATCTTTGTGGGCTGGATGGAGCCTGGGCAGGACTTTCGCGATCCGGTTGCGCGCGAAACCGACGTCATTGTCACCACGCTTGATCAGGGCATTAGTCTGGCGGCCGAGTTTGACGGCCACGACTTTCGGAAAGTCGCCTGGTGGAGGACGCCGTCGTGGGAAGACGTCAACACAGAGATCATGAACCGAATCTACACGAAAATGCCGGACGATAGGCGCGCCGGACTTACCAAGATGCGTGGCGCCCACAACCTCTGGTACATTTACAGCAGGCCGGCAAAAGCAGGCATTGTCAAAGAGGCCCTCAGAAAGCAGGCCGAGCAAGAACCTGTCGATAGCTATGACTTTGAGAATGTGCTTGACGAATGCGGGTACGCCTATTTGCAAAAACTAGAGAACCTGGCAGCCCCGGAGCCGCTCTGGCAGGTGCAGTGGGATTAGCAAGATTTAAAGCGTGTATTGCCGACAAGCTTTATTGCATAAGACATTGAAAGTAAAGGTTATGGGAGCGGCCAAAGAGGTCGGCCGCTCGGCGTTTCTCTTGAATTGCAACAATACAAACATACTGATGGACTATGGCGTCCTGCTAAAGCGGGAGCCAATTTTCCCGATGCACGTCAAGCCAAAGGAAGTGGATGCAGTAGTCATCACGCACGCACATTTAGATCATTCAGGTTTTGTACCGTCGCTTTATTTGTCCGGCTCGGCCGAAATCCCGGCGCTCGGCACCCTGCCGACGTTTGAGCTGTCTGAATTGCTGATCGAAGACATGATCAAGCTGTCAGGGTTCTATTTGCCGTTTGAATACATCGATGTAATGACCATGCTGAAGAATTCGAAGAACATGCAGTATAGGGAGCCCTACATGGTGAACGACGCGAAGGTTACGCTTCACGAGTCTGGGCACGTTGTCGGCGGCTCAACGGTGGTGGTGGAGCACGAAGGAAAGAAAGTGTTCTACACAGGTGACATCAACACCCGCGGCTCAAAGCTGTTGCGGCCGGCTGACCTTGACTTTGGTGAAATAGACATGCTGATAATAGAAAGCACTTATTCGCAAAATGAGCAGCAGCCCCGCGAAGAGGCTGAAAAGGATCTCATGGAATATATCAATGACATCGTAGAGCGCGGAGGCACTGCGTTCATCCCGTCGTTTTCGGTTGAGAGGTCGCAGGAGATAGCCTGCGTGCTCAAGGCTTACAATTTCAAGCACAAGGTGGTCATGGATGGTATGGCTCTGAAGGCCAACCAGATCATGAGCCGCCACCCCGCATTCCTCAGGGACCCGGACATGTTCAAGCGCGCAATAGGCGAGGCAGAATGGATACAGGGGTGGAGCAGGAGGCGCAAAGTGGTCAACGAGCCGTGCGCGATAATTTCTCCGGCAGGGATGCTGGTAGGCGGCTCTGCAATCTTTTATACGCAGCAGATAGCACAGAGTGACAAGAACGGCATCGCGCTCGTTTCGTACCAGGGCGAAGGGACGCCGGGCAGGATGCTTCTTGACAAGCGCGTCGCCAACTTTGACGGCAAGATAACAAAGTGCTACGCCGACGTCAAGCGGTTTGAATTCTCTGGCCACAATAGCAGGCATGAGCTCTTTGAAATCCTGGACCGCGTCAAGGGCAACCCCAAAGTTCTGACTGTGCACGGTGACGGCCCCTCGTGCGTAAAATTTGCTGAGGAGATCAAGGAAAAGTACGGCTTTGACGCGCATGCGCCGGACCAAGGTGAAGTGGTCGAGATTTGATAATCAAGAATACCGACCCGTACAAAATGAAAAAGTGCGTGTCGTGCAAGCGAGACATTGCCCTCAACGAGAAATATTTTACGTACCCGCTGTCGCTCCAGCAGATCTGCATCCCGTGTGCCGAAAAGGAGATACCTAAAACTATTGAGCTATTGCAGAAGGATCTGGACAAGATAAAGCAGGAAAAAGCCTAGGTGCTAATCGCTTCTTTTGTTTCCTCTCTCTTTGCCGGCGCGGCGTGCTCTATAGAGCCCACCTTGCTGCCAGGGTTAACGTAGGTATAACCACTCTTTGTTATCACTTTGCCGTGAACGGTACCAAAGACCTCGACGTCGCCCTTCTCGTTTTCAAGGTTGCCCCGCACTATCCCCAACATTCTGCACGTGCCCTCGCGTACAAAGAGGTTGCCCAGTACCCTGCCCTTGAGCTCAAGATGGCCTCTGTTGAGAATGACGTCGCCAACTACTTCCGCTAGCATAAGGGTATCCTCAAAAACCGTGACTGAGCCCATTCGCTTTCCGTCAACTATCTTCATGGCTAGATCTGTGGGGTGCCGGGCTAACTCATTAGCGGGGGAGTGCAACAAGATGCACAAAAGAGTAAAAATTGACTATTCTAGCCTTTCCCTCTTTATCCAGATGGTCTTGCTCTTGTGGTCAAGGAGCTCGATAGAGCGCTCCAGCAGCTTTTTCCTGATCTCGTCTGCCTCCTTGAATTTTTTCTCTCCCCTGAACTTGTTGCGGTCTGCAACCAGCCCTTCTATCTCTTTTCGTTCTTGATCGCCGGTTTCTATAGTCTTGAGCCCGATAACGTCCATGATCTTGTCAAAGACCGGAATTGCAGAGTCAGCCATCTCTTTTGTCAGCCCAGCTGCCGCGGCGTACTGATTGAGGTTGGACACGAGCTTCAGGAACTCTGTGAGCGCAAGCGATGTGTTCATGTCGTCGTCCATCGCGGCTTCAAACGCCTTCAGGGATTCGTCACACATCTTGCTCACGGCGTCAACTTCGCCGCCGCTGCCTGCTGCGGATCGCAGTTCGCAGACGCAGGTCTCTATCTGTCTCCATCTCTGTATCGATTCGTTCAAGAGTTCGTCTGTGTAGTCAAGCGGCTTGGCGTAATGCACCGACAGGGAATAGAGCCTGAGCGGATTCATCCCCCAGCTCTTAAGCGCCTGCTGGATAGTAATAACGTTGCCAAGGGACTTGCTCATTTTTTGTGTCTTGATGGTGACCATGCCAGTGTGGACCCAGACCCTGGCAAACTGCTTGCCTGTGTACGACTCTGACTGGGCTATCTCGTTTTCGTGGTGCGGGAAAACGAGATCATGTCCGCCTCCGTGGACCTCGAATGTGTCACCGAGATACTTTCTCGACATTGCAGAACATTCTATGTGCCAACCAGGCCTTCCATTTCCCCACGGACTAGGCCACACGGGATCATCAGAATAGAACTTCCAGAGCGCAAAGTCGAGCGGGTCTTCTTTTGTCTGGTCGACTTCGATCCTCGCGCCGGACTCGAGCTCCTCTACCGGCTTTCTTGACAGCTTGCCATAACCGGGGAAAGACCTTACCCTGAAATACACGCCGTTAAGCGTAAGGTAGGCGTGGCCTTTTTTGATCAGACCTTCGATCAGCTGGAGCATTTCCTGGATGTGTTCCGTCGCCTTTGGATGATGATCTGCACGCATCACGTTCAGGCTGGCAAAATCGTGGAAATAATTTTCGATGTATTTTTCAGATATTTCCTCTGCCTTCTTGCCCTCTGCCTTCGCACGATTGATTATCTTGTCGTCTACATCCGTGAAATTCTGCACGAAAATAACCTTGTGGCCTTTTGACAACAGATACCTTCGTAGCGTGTCAAATACGATCACAGTACGCGCGTGGCCAATGTGCGAGTTGTCATACACCGTAACGCCGCAGACGTACATCCTAACGGTGTTGTCTTGCGGCTCGAGATCCTCGACTCGCCGGCTGAGCGTACTGTATAATTTCACTGCCGCTAAAGTGGCTTAGCCGGTATTTTACTTTTAGACTTCCAAGTAAATGTCGTTTCCTCGGATGTCCACCTTGTAAGTCGTCAGCTTGACTCCTTCCATGTAGTCTAGCAGCTCGCCCGTCTTGATGTTGTAGTGCCAAGAATGTAGGGGGCACTCAACCACTTCCCCGTCTATCTTGCCTGGGGCCAGTGAACCATCTTGGTGGCGACACAGGGCCTCGATGGCATAGTACTTGCCCTTTGTAAAAAATAGAGCGACCCTTGTGCCGTTGATGTCGAGCTCCTTGCCACCGTTCTCTTTGATCTCGCCCCTCTGGGCAACCTTGACAAAAGCCACTACCGTGCGATAGGCGATCTGGTTATAAAATGGTTGTCCGGTTAGAACATGTCTCCGCCACACCTAAATAACGCCCGGGGTGCCATATCTTCTGTATGGCGTCGTCGTACAGACTCATGATGGTAGGAGTCATGGTCCTAATGGCTTTTGGTGTAGGGATGGCCCTCTACGGCTACCAACAGGCAATCTACCCTGTCGACAGCGCGCTGGGTTACCTGGCGAGGGCCGAATCGGCGCAGACCCCGGAGCAACTAGCGGACTTTGTGAGGGCTGCAAAGAGGGAGCTTCCAGAGAGCGGCAACCCCGTGTGGTCGTTCCCAACGGCAAAGACTGACTTTGGTCTCATCCAGCGCAACCTTGACGATATGCTTGCCCGCGCAAACTCGATATCATCGCTAGAGCCCTATAGTACCGAATACAATACAGGCCTATACGATATTCACGCGTCTCTTAGGACCATGCAAGAAAACCTTGTAGATGCGACTCCGTACCTGTACGTCAGCTTTACTAACATTATGCTTTCAGCCGTATGGATAGCTGTCATACTTGCGCTCTTTGCAATAATGAGAAGAGGAAGGGCCAAGTTTCAAGAAGAGTACGAAAACCAGTAGCCTTTTCGTTCAAGTCCAAACATCGCAAAGGCATGCTCGGCGTGATAGCAAACAACAAACTTACGGCCAAATGAGTGTCGCACGCATCGGCCGCGCGCAGGAAATGATGGCACTGTAGTTTGCCGATTATCTGTTTTCTACTCTGCACGGAGTGCCGGGAAAAATAGATAGTGAAGTCACAGGGCTTGTCCCTGACGCAATGGACATAGCTCTAGAACTAAATGACAATAGAGCAGAGACGATAGCAAAACTCCAATTAAATTAAATTCTAGTACATGGATTGGAACTGTGATGCCGGAAAGCAAGAGCGCGGTCATCACGAGCGCACTCCCATATGCAAATGGTGAGATACATCTGGGGCACATAGCCTCCACCTACCTGCCGGCAGACATATTCACTCGCTTCTTAAAGCTCAACGGGATAGAGGCGTACCACATATGTGCTACCGACGACTTTGGGACCCCCATCCTGATAAGGGCGGAGAAGGAGAAACAGAGCCCCGAAGAATACGTCGCGCGGTGGAACATGCGCGACCGCGAAGATTTTAGCTCATTGGGCATTTCGTTTGACTTTTTCTACAAGACAAGCTCCAAGGAGAACGTCGAGTTCGTCCAGTATGTCTTCAAGAAATTGCGTGAATACGGCCACATCTATGACCAGAATGTAATTCAATTTTACTGCACTTTTGATGACAAGTTCCTGCCTGACCGGTATGTCATTGGCAAGTGCCCCAACTGCGGCGCTGAAAACCAGTACTCCGATCTCTGCGAAAAGTGCGGACGCGTGCCTGACCAGATATTGGATCCCAAGTGTGCGATATGCGACAGGACACCTGTAAAAAAGGAGAGTGCACACTACTTTTTCCGGCTATCAAACTTTGGCGACAGGTTAAAGGAGTGGTTGTCTACTAACCCGAATTTGCAGCCTGAAGTCAGGAACTACGTCATCAACTGGATCAACGAGGGCCTGCAGGACTGGGACATCACCCGTGACCTCTCATGGGGTGTGCCAATACCCCTTGCTGAGGCAGAGGACAAAGTGTTCTACGGCTGGTTTGACAACCACCTCTGCTACATTTCGTCGCTGGTGAAATTCATTAGCGACAAGGGAGGCGATGGTAAAAAGTTCTGGAATGAGTCGCAAGTTTACCACTTCATCGGCAAAGACATTGTCTACCATCATTACCTCTTCTTGCCGGCGATGCGCCTTGGCATAGACTCTGAATACAAGCTGCCCGACTATATGCCGACAAGGGGCCATCTTATGCTGCAAAACAAGAAGATATCAAAGAGCAGGAACTGGTACATCGGGCTCAAGGATTTCACTTTAGCGTTCAACCCCGACTATTTGCGGTTCTATATCGCGTCCGTGGTGACATATTCGCAGGACGACCTCAATTTCGACTTTGATGCATTCTATGAAAGGATAAACAACGAGCTCATCGCAAACATCGGCAACTTTGTAAACAGAGCGCTGTCGTTCACGCAAAAGTCGTTTGGCGGCAGGGTGCCAGAGCCTTCCAGCATTGATGGCTCGCTTGAAAAAGAACTTGGGGCAACTGTGGACGATGTAAACAAGCTGCTCACAGGCAACGAAATCGACAGGGCACTCAAGAGGATTATGAAATACGGCAGCTACATGAATCAGTATTTCCAAGCAAATGCGCCTTGGGCAAATAAGGACACTGCAGGCACAACACTGTATGTTGCAGTGAACGCGGTGCGAAGTCTCGCATTATTGCTAGAACCATTCATCCCGTTTTCATGCGAAAAGATCTGGAGACAGCTCAAGCTGAGCGGGAGTGTGCACCAGCAGACTTGGGAATCAGCCAAAGACATCAACGCAATCCCGACGGGCCATCAGCTTGGCAGAATAGAGCCGATATTTCGCAAGATAGAAGCAAAGGAAATAGAGCAGTGGAAGGGTAAGTTGGGTAAGCCATGACAACGCGCGGGCTCATTACGGGACGGTTCCAACCGTTTCACAACGGCCACCTTGCACTTGCAAAGCAAGTTTTGGCAGAGTATGATGAGCTGGTAGTAGTGATTGGCAGTGCACAGTTCAACTTTATAGACAAGGACCCTTTCACCGCTGGCGAGAGGGCAATGATGATACACGAGGCTTTCAAAGAAGCAAAAGTTGACCTCTCAAAGTGCTACATCATACCCGTAATGAACGACGAGAACAACTTCCGATGGATCGCCTACGTCAGATCGATGGCTCCTCCGTTTGACGCGCTGTACTCCGGGAATGACTTTGTGAGACACCTTGCTCGCTCTCAGAATGACATTTCAGTCAAGAGCCCCAAGTTTGCAAGAAAAAACGAGTACAACGGCACGACCATCCGTCGCCTCATACTTAGGGGAAACAAGTGGAAACAGCTCGTCCCGGCGGCGGTCGCAAGAGTGATCGAGCAGGTAAACGGTGTCGAGAGGATGAAGGTGCTAGCAGGGTCTGACACCAACCCGCAAAGGTGGTAGTTGTGGGAAAGGGCTTGAGAGCTTGCCCCATTTGCCCTGCATGCGGGTCAAAAAAGTTTAAAGTTATTGAGAACAACGAAAAGACCAAGGTCGAGTGCCTCTCGTGTGCAAAGCGGATATCTATTTAGTGTAAGAGTTTTTCATGCCTTTGTTAGAACTTTTCAAGTCAACGGCTTAACCCGATTGCGTGGTGAACAACAGCAGTAATGGAAGCGTGGGATCTTGCCACCATCTTGCCACTGATGAGTATATTCAGCTCGCTTGGCATGTCATTCGTCTTCAAGGACTATATCGCTGACCTCGTTGCGACAGTGGTCATCAAGAAGACGAAAGACATCAAGGTGGGCAACAGGATCAAGATCAGCTCTGGTGGCTCTGTCACAAAAGGAGACATTATGGAGATCGGCATGATGAGAACCACAGTCATGGAAGTCGGCGACGGCGAGCGCCTACCGTCCGTACGCACAGGCCGGCTTATCAAGGTGCCAAACTACATGCTCATCAGTAATCCTGTCATGGTTTACGGTGACACTATAATCGACGAGGTAATTTCCTATATCCCGCGCCCCTACCCCGATTCGCAGCTCCTTGAAGAAAGTATGAGGCGCGCGATAATAAATAATGGTCACGGCCTCATTGAGGTCGGGCTGTACCAGAAGGATGATAGGTTGGTCATTCATGGCGTTTTTGAAGTGAAGACGAGCGAGATGGGAGATGAACGCAGCAAGATCCTCAAGGAGTTCCTTACGAGGACCAAGCAGATCGGCGACGGTCCACAGGCCGGCAACCAACAAGGGCAAGAGCCAGCGGGTGCACAACAGGATCTATTGGTCAAGCCCAAAGTTGCGATCCCGCTGCAGAACATGGAAAAGCGTGACTAGCATTATTTGAACGGGTTTGGTAGCCTGAGTTTCTCGGTAATCTTGCCACAGATGATGCTGTCTTCAGGCAAGAGGCTGCTCGAGACAACCGCTTTTTCCCGAAATGTTACGCGGTAAGCCTGGGCTTACTTGAGTGGATGTGACAAACTAACTAGGTCAGGAATTGCTACCACGCTTAAATATTCTGCAATCCATTGGAATGGCATGATAAAGATTATCAGGTCAGACGAGCATTACCATAACGAAGAATACTGGCTGTCAACGTACTGGCACTTTTCTTTCGCTCACTATCAGGATCCACAGAAGATGAACTTTGGACCGCTGCGTGTCTTCAACGACGACATCGTACAGCCTGGTACGGGTTTTGGCTTCCACCCTCACCGAGACATGGAAATCGTAACCTACGTTATTAACGGAGAGCTGGAACACAAGGACAACCAGGGCAACCAAGGCGTCATCCATCCCGGCGAGATTCAAAGGATGACAGCTGGTTCTGGCATCATGCACTCTGAATACAACCACTCTACGGAAAAGCCGCTCAGGCTCCTGCAGATGTGGCTCTTTGCGAACAGGCGCGGTCTCGACCCGTCATGGGAGCAGCGCAGATTCGGCAAGGAAGAAAGGACAAACAAGCTTTTGCCGGTAATAGTGCCGGAAAACGCAAAGGACGGTCAAAAACTCTATATCCACCAGGACGCCACGATCTATGTTTCATCCTTGTGGCCCGGAACCAAGATAGAACATTATCTTGCCAAGGATCGCAAGGCGTACGTATTTGTCATTGAGGGCAGTATAAAGCTTAACAACAGTGCGCTGGAGACGAGGGATGCGGCAAAGGTAGAGGATGAAAGCAGGCTGATAATGGAGGCTGAAAAGCCGACCGAACTAATCCTGCTTGACCTACCAGAGAAATATGCGATCAGCAACTGACGTGACCAGATTGCGGAAAAGCCGGTCGATTAATCCCGGCGTATTGCAGTAATAGAGATGAAAGCGACTTTCAACGTGCTAGGAGTGGCGGGGAGCACCCGCAATGGCTCGTACAGCACGCAGGCGTTAACTATTGCATTGGCACATGCCAAAAAGCAAGGCGCGGAGATAAGGATGTTAGAGCTCAGCAAGACCGTTTTGTCACTGTATGACCCTAACGCACCGGAATCAAAGGCAGTGGAGCTGGCAGCTGAAGCAGTAGCGTGGGCTGACGCGTTCATCCTCGCGTCGCCAGACTATCACGGCTCGATGTCTGGCGCTTTAAAGAATTTTCTCGACCACTTTTACCAGGAATTTGGAGGCAAGGTCTTTGGCTACGTTGTGGCTTCTCACGAGAAGGGGCTGACTGTGATGGACCAAATGCGGACGGCTGTGCGTCAGTGCTACGGATGGAGCATGCCCTACGGTGTGTCGATAAGCGGCCCGCAGGACTTCACTGGGGGAGAAATAGTAAACGCAAAGCTATCCAAAAGGTTGCAGATGATGTCACGCGATCTGGTGGTGTATGGCAGGCTGATCATCGATCAGTTTGCGCGCGACCTTGGATCGAGTGAGGAGGACACCTTTGCTGCTCACTACAGGCCATGATCAGGAAATCATGTTCTTGCCGCAAATGACCGGCGTTTGCAGAGGCGGCAGTTTTTGAAGCCTGTTAGGCCCTAGCCGCTCAAATTGATTTTGTATTTCACGTACGACAACGTGTAGCCATATCAAACCATTGGCTTGGTGTACCGGATCGCTATCTCAGTGTTATTGCAGAAGAAAAATAGTTGCCTGCGATCAAATGATTTGCTGTGACCGGGTTTTAAAATAGCTGGTCAATTTACCCGGGATTGTCCAATATAGGGTCATGATACCTGTTCCTGAAGACGTGCTTGTTAACGCTGTAGAAAAGGTGGGCAAGAGTGTAGTCAACATTGCAAGCGTCAGGATGTTGCAGGACCAGCTGTTCAGAGTCTTTCCCGTCGAGGGGGTCGGCTCGGGCGTGGTCATTGACGAAAAAGGATACATGCTGACGAACAACCACGTAATCGAAGACGCAGAGAGGCTCAAGGTGACGCTGAGTGATGGTAGGGTGCTCAGAGGCAGGGTCGTGGGTAATGACGACATGACTGACCTTGCCGTGATCAAGGTAGAGGCCGAGCAGCCGCTACCTGCCGCAGAGCTTGGCAACTCCGATGACCTCAAAGCCGGTCAGATAGTGATGGCAATCGGCAACCCGTTCGGGCTGACCGGCGGTCCAGCAGTGACCGCGGGCATTGTCAGCTCACTCAATCGGAGTATACAGGCAAGTAGCAGCGTGCTAGAGCTCATACAGACTGACGCGGCGATCAACCCCGGCAACTCGGGCGGGCCGCTTATCAACACGAAAGGAGAAGTGATCGCGATCAATACTGCCAATATGCCCTACGCGCAGGGAATCGGGTTTGCAGTCCCGATAAACACCGCTAAGTCGATCTTGAAAGAGCTGATGGAGAAGGGTAGGGTAACAAGACCATGGATAGGCGTTGCGTCGATGAAAGTCACACCGCAGCTGGCGCGCTATTACGGGCTGCCTGCAAGAGAAGGCGCACTCATTGCAAAGGTGGAGCCCTACAGCCCGGCAGACGACGCTGGATTGCGCAAGGGGGACATCATTGAAGGCATAGATGGCAGCAGGGTTGAGGATCCATCGCAGATCGCTTCGCACGTGCGCAAAAAGCAAGTGAATGACCAGTTAACACTGACTGTCAACCGCTACGGGCGCCAGCTCCAGGTTCCGATACAGGTGGATGAGCGCCCGTGACCTTTTTTGCAATAACAACGCTCAAAAGCGTGGACTTTGATGACAACTCTAGTGTCGGACCATGATTCGATGGACGATCTCATTAAAGAAATCGAAAAGGGAGAGACGAGCATCGTGATTACAAAGGACGTTAGAAAATTCCGCAAGCCGGTGACGGTTGTGTCGGGCCTTCAGGACAACCACAATGCCAAGGATGTAACGCGGCAGCTCAAGACCAGCATAGGCACGGGAGGCACGTTCAAGGACGGCCAGATAATCCTCCAGGGCGATCACAGGGAAGCGACAAAGGGCCTGCTGGTAAAAATGGGCTTCAAGGAAGACTCGATAGAGGTGTACTAGTAGTATTTTGCTTACTAACTCACTGGTTAGTTACTTCACAACTTATATTTCGCGGAGTGGACCATAGCATGCAAGTGGAAGGAGACGCGCAGGAGAAATCAACCCTCAAAGAAGAGACGAAGTCAGCGGATTCTGTAAAAGAAAAAGAAGTGATTTCTGGCCAGACCGCGCAAATACTCGTCGAAGATGAAGCTCTTTCAGCGGCAGATTTTCACAACAACGACAACAAGGTCCTTTCAGCGTTAAACGAAGCCGGGTCGAACTATTCCTTCAAGGGCCTGATGCGCAAGCTCAACTTACATCAGCAGAGTTTGTCAAGGGCATTGCACAGACTCGAAGAAATGGGGCTGGTGGAAAAGTCACAGGTGGGCTATAGGCTCAGCAAGGACGGCGGAGCCGGGATTTCGAGAGTCGGCCAGCATAGCCCAAAAGGCAGAGAATACATGCAGCTGTTGCAGTCGCATATTCCGCTAAAGGTCAGGGCTGTTGAAATCGTGCGTCAGCTGGTGGGGAAGTGGTTCAAGAACCTCCGGTGGATAGGCATGATTGAGAGCGGCACCGGCTACACCCTCCAATGGTCAAGCGACGACGGCTCGTTCCAGATCAACCTGCGCATGATCTCTGACTACATCGTCATCGAGACCAACGCGTTTGCCGAAAAGGAAAAGGTGGACGCGATGGTGGGATCGTACGCGATCTATCAACATATTACAAGGGCCATGCAGAGCCTGCTGGGTGCATATGCAGTTGACCACCACTTTTCTTACAACTAGCTGTGACCATTTTCCAGCATAGCCGGTCAATTTACCTGGCACCTCAGTATATTATGACATGACAACGATAGTAGGCATCAAGACCAGTGAAGGGGTTGTGCTAGGCTCTGACAAGAGGGCAAGCAAGGGCTTTTTCATCGGGTCGAAAATAACGCAAAAGATAGCAAAGATGGACGAAACGCTCGCAGTTGCAATAGCTGGGCAGCTGTCTGACGCCGAATATCTGATCAAAATGGCAAAGGCTGAGCGCAAGCTTATCGAGCTGCGGAGAGGATTTCCATTGACAGTCAAGGAGTCTGCGCGATTGATCGCCAACCTTGCGTATTCGGGTATGAAGAACTTCCAGCCGTATTTTGTTGAATTGCTGGTTGCCGGTGTTGATCAGGATGGCGCGCACATCTACGCTGCAGACATGAGCGGTGCGATAACGAGTGAGGACTTTGCATCTTCTGGCTCGGGTTCACCCATCGCGTACGGTGTGCTTGAGAGCACGTACCACAAAGATATCACGAACGACGAAGCCAAGGTGATTGCCACGAAGGCAGTATCCGCCGCTATGGAGCGCGACCCCGGCTCTGGCAACGGTATCGACGTGCTAGTGATCCCGAATCTTGTATTGGAGGTCGCAAGGTAAATGGCAGAGGCTGGAAACTACGGATCAAGGTACCCATACTTTTACGGGCCTGAAGGCCGGCTGGTGCTGGTCGACAGCGCGCTCGAAGCAGTAAAGAGAGGGTCGACTACAATAGGAATAAAAACGCCGTCGTTTGCGCTGCTGGCAAGTCATATCAAACCTGTCAGGCCCCTGATAGACCCGGCTGAAAAGATATTCGTGATTGACGGTCACGCCGGGGCAACAGGCTCAGGCTACATCGGCGACATCTTGCAGTTGATTGAAGAACTGAGGCTTGAAGCGCAAAAGCACAGACTCAACTTTGAAAGTCCGATAGACGTCGGGTCGCTTGCAAAGCACTTGGGATCGTTCCTTCACAACTATACGATTTATGCAGTCAGGCCCCAGGCAGCTTCGGTAATCGTGGCCGGCGTTGACCAGACAGGCATACAGCTCTACCAGGTTGACCCAAGTGGCACGTTCATGCGTGGTTCTGGCTTTGCAATAGGTCAGTCGTCTGACATTGCGCTGGACGTGGTGCAACGCGAATACAGCGCCGACATGAGCGTTGAGCAGGCAGTCGATCTAAGCAACAAGGCGATAGAAAAGGCGCTTGGCGAGAGGCCTGTGGTCGAAGTAGGCGTAGTCACCGCGCAGAACCAGCATTTCCAGAAGCTGCTCTAGCTATTTTTTCGCAGCTAGTAGTTTTATTTCCGGGCCCTTCCACTTGTTGGCCCACCGGGCCAATTCTTTAATTATGACTTCAAGCTCTTTTGCCTGGGGCGTGATGGTGTACTCTACCCTTGGAGGCACCTCAGGGTAGATCTTTTTTGTAACTAGTCCTTCTCGCTCTAATTCCAACAGGCGCTCTGACAATACCGTGCTGCTGATGCCCGACAATGATCTCTTTAGCTCATTGAACCTGATGACTTGTTTGGTGCTGAGGTTCTTCAAGATATGAAGAGACCACCTCCTTCCAAGTACTTCCCAAACTCCCACGACTGCGCATGTAATGCCCTTGCCGTCTATTGGTTCCTCAGGCATACCTAGTAGTAATTACTGACTTGCTAATAAATTTTAGCAATAACTCAGGTTCTTGGGTAGAGTCGAAGCGTGATCTCGCCCTGGTAGATAGCCTGGTTCTTTTGTTCCGTGATCGCCAGATGCTCCATCGCGTTCTCGAATTTGGAGGCCGGCAGCTCTATTCCAAAATGGTATTGCAAAATTGGTAGCGGCTTAATAATGGTGACCTGTGGAGCAGCGATGGAACCAAAACGTTTTAATTGGTTTTACAAAGGTCGGATTACGTGCGCCCGGGTAGTATAGAGATACCTGGTTGTTTCTGAGTGAACCAGAATCGTACAGTCCGGTCCAGTATGGGGGACTGTCACTCCTCCGACCCGGGTTCGAATCCCGGCCCGGGCGCTTACAACTTTTACCTGTATGAAGAATTAATGGGTTGGAATAATGGAAATACGTCCGATCAGAACAAGGACTTAAGACGCTCTCGCATACTGTTGTTCGCAACCACAACATATGAGAGCCGGGTCTTGACATCAAGATCCGACTCCAAGTCCAAGCCGCGGTCCGAATACACCTTGGCGCCGGCTTCTTTTGCGATCAGATAGCCTGCCGCAATATCAGTGGGCCTGATTTTGCCCCGGAGGTCGACATACGCGTCAAGGAACCCCCTTGCAAGGAAGCACATCTCCAGCGCGTTTGCTCCAAACTGACGGGTGTGATCGGCGTCTGCAATGATCGGTGCAAGGCGCTCGACTACCGATAGCTTTACGCCGGACACATTTACCCCTATTGTTGGGTCGGCAGGGCTCTCATTCTTTGCGGCAATCCTCTTGCCGTTGAGGAACGCGCCCTGGCCCTTTGATGCGTAATAGAGGTCGCCGCTTGCAAGATCGATAACGGCAGCGTCTGTCACCGTACTTAATCGAAACTCAGCGGCATAGGCAATCGAACAGCAGTAGAAAGGTATCCCGCGCACAGCGTTAGTTGTGCCGTCTATCGCGTCCATTATGATGTAGCCTTTCTTACCTTCGATCCTGCCGCATTCTTCCCCAATTATCGTAGCGTCTATGCCACTCTTCCTGAGAAGATCAATAACTGTCTTTTCCGCTATCAGGTCTATCTTGCGCGACATGTCGCCCCCTGCTCCCCTTCCCATTTGCCTGCTTGCCCGTTCATTCCCGGCAAGGCCCTTAGTATTGGCGTGGACGCGCCTGCATGCCCGCTTTAGAATGTCGATTATCATAAGAGATCACCCTTTAATACAGACTTAATAAAAGATTATGTCCACCTAGAGGCTTTGACCCCAGAACGATCTAACTCTTGAAATCTAATCCGAATTGTGTTGGTCCGGAGAGGTCATTTCTACCGTCTAAAGTTAAATCAGAGGGAAACGAATATTCAGTATTGGATACCACGACCCACTCGCAAAACTATGACGCTGGCTTGATGGAGCGGTTGCTGTTCCGAGTCGCGAAAAAATGGGTTGCGGGCTATTCTGCCGGGGATGCAATAGCTGCGGCGCTCGACTCCAACTGCCGCGGCATGTCTGCCATCTTGAACTTTCTCGGTGAGTACACCATCGATTCAAAAGCTGTGGACCAGACATTGGTCGAATACTTGTCACTGATCGACCTGGTTCACGCAAGGAACGTACGCGGGTGTGTGTCTGCAAAGCCAACACAGCTCGGCCTTGCGATAGACTATGACGTGTGCTTGCAAAACTTCAAGCGGGTTGCCACTAGAGCCAAGAAGAATGGTCAGTTCCTGTGGATTGACATGGAATCTGCCAGATTCGTCGAGGATACGATTGCGATCTATCTTGAGATTTACAAGCAATACAACATGACTGGTGTCGCCATACAGTCGTACCTGCGAAGGAGCGCAAGCGACCTGCTGCATATCATCGAGCGCGGCGGCAAAGTAAGGCTGGTGAAGGGCGCATACCACGAGCTGGAGGAGCACGCGTTTTCCACAAGGGAAGACGTTAACAACAATTTTGTAAAGCTGATGAAGATGCTCTCTGAAAGCAGTAGCTATTTCGCAATCGCGACGCATGATTCTGACATCATCGATGAAGCGATCAAGCTGGACATCAATACAAAATGCGAATTCCAGATGCTGATGGGCATCCGCGATGATCTGAAAAACGACCTTGTAGCCAAAAAGTTCGTAGTAGCCGAATACATACCCTACGGTAGCCATTGGATGCCCTACTCTGTTCGCAGAATCAGAGAGCGCAAGCGCAACCTGCTTCTCTTGGCAAGGTCTCTCATTCAATGACTGTCTGGCTTTGCTCGTGCATAAACTGCATCAGGTAGTGCGGCCCCCCAGCTCCCTTGCCGGTGGTGCCCGAGTCCTTCCAGCCGCCAAAGGGCTGGCACCCCACCATCGCTCCTGTAGTGGCGCTCGCCTGCCTGTTGACATACACTACTCCTGCCTCTATACAGTCGAGGAACTCTTTAATCTCATCCTGCCTGCCGCTGAATATCCCGGCCGTCAGACCATAATCAGAGTCGTTTTCAAGCCTGATCGCGTCGTCTAATTTTTCATAGTCGTCCACGCAAAGGATAGGCACGAACATCTCCTCTTTAAAGAGCCGGTGCTTTTTTGGGAGGCCCACGACGACTGTGGGTTGGACGTAGTAACCATACTTTAGCTCGCTGTCTTTTCTTGCAGAGCCGCCTGCCATTACCTTACCATCTCTGTCGGCCATCCTTACGTACTGTTGATACTTCTTGTACGCGTCCTCGTTGGCAAGAGGGCCGACGAAGGTGTTCTGGTCAAGCGGGTTGCCGACAGGCAGGCTCTTTGTTTTTTCAGCAAGTTCTTTTAGGAATTCTTCTTTTACTTTCTTGTGCACGTAAACGCGAGAGCACGCGCTGCACTTTTGGCCAGAGTAGCCAAACGCCGCCTTCAGGATCCCATCGACTGCCTTCCCGATGTCAGCGGTGTCGGTTACTATCGCGGGGTTCTTGCCTCCGAGCTCGGCTATAAGCGGTTTGGGTCTCGCTTTGCCAAACGCTCGTGCTATTCCATAGCCCACCTCTCTGGATCCGGTGAATGCTATGCCGGAAACATCCTTGTTGCTGACCAGCTCGGCTCCCACTTTGCCTCCCGGACCAATGACAAGGTTAAACACTCCATCCGGCAAGCCGGCCTGCTTGAATATTTCCGCAACTTTGCACGCAACTATCGGGGTGTTGCTTGATGGCTTGACTACCACCGTATTGCCAGTGATGATCGCGCCAGCGCTCATGCCGACCAGGATGGCCGCTGGAAAGTTGAATGGGGCGATAACCCCCCACACCCCCTGCGGCTTCATGAGGCTCCTGCTCTTTTCTCCAGGCTGGGTACTTTTCATCCTCACTTCAAAACCGTCGTGCTTTTCCATTTCTTCGGCGTAATACCGCAAGAAGTCAATTGCTTCGTCAACGTCGGCGATCGCTTCGTAGCGGTTCTTGCCGTTTTCATACGAGATCCACGCAGCAAGGTCAAACTTTCGCTGGCTCACTATCCCGGCTGCCGCCCGACACACTCGCACCCGCTCTTTGTAGGGTAACCTGCCCCAGCCCTCGAATGCCTTTTTGGCTGCCATCACTGCCTGCTTTACGTGGCGGCCGCTTCCGACCGGCAGGTGCCCGAGCAACAGCCTGGTGTCTATTGGCGACATCTGGGCAACAGTGGCCGACGTCCTTACCTGCCTGCCTCCAATTATCATGAAGTATTTCTTGCCAAATTCGGACCTTGCCTGCTCCAGTGCTCTCTCATATCTGTCATGAAACTGGCCCTCAACTCTCTCGGTCATGAACCTGCGCACCGTATGCTCGTTTTCAAACATCTACCAGCAATAGATGGCAAGAACCTTAAAAATCATGAGTGACAGAAAAGAATAACAATCACTTTTGACTATGATCCCGTAAATGAGTGCTACGAGCAGCAAGTTCCGGCTAGCGCTCTTCTTATTGGTAGTCATTGCGCTGTTCTTCTTGATTTCCAGCTTTGCGGCTGCCGCATTCTCAAACAGCGTCAGCTCCGGTAGCAAGCAGGCCGGCTCGCAAGTCAGCTGCACAATAGTGAGGACGGGCGAAGATAGAATGTTTGGAGAATGTCATTTGTAGTCTTGGCATGTCGAGATAGTTGGCTTAAGTACGTTCTTATGACTCGGATGACCCTCAGAAGTGATGACTAGCAATAATACCAAGTTTTTGGTTATTGGAGCAGGGATCATCGCGGCATCTTTGATAATTGCACTCATCGGGAGTTTGAAGTGAACGAATGGCAAAATGTTTAATCTCGCTAAAACCTTTTGTTCATAGCCCCGAGGACAAAAAGCTGAAATACTGTTCAACATGCGGCAATCTGGCGACCCTTGAGGCTTCTTTTGATGTGGGCGACGGTGTCACTATGGTAGAAAAATATTGTGACGTGTGCTCGAAGAAAATGAAACCTCATCGGTGATCATTTGACAACTTGCGAGATGTGCAAGAAAGGGGAAGAATACCACACCTGCTCAGAATGCATGAAACTCCTGTGTATCAATTGTTTTAATACAGTCCATTTTGGCATTGGTGCCCCGAGAGCAGGCAAGTCAATGGTGTACGGCAAATGCATGTTTTGCGACGTGATATATGCCGCCAACGCAAAGCGCAGCGTATGCGATAAGTGCGAAATCATACTCACATGGAAGTCGTCGATGAATTATCTTGGCGCAGTAAACAGGGTATCAGAGTTGGTCAGAAATGGCAAGCTGGATGCGAAATTGAGAAATGAGAACTATTGTAAGACAAACTTTGGCGTCCATGCCACGCAGGTAATAATGGATGCCATAGACAGCTCGGCAAAATAGCTGCGTTATTTCAGATGGGAAGAAGCAGACTTGCTTTCAAAGTATATCTTGTCCTTATATTCGAATAGCTTTATCTCAATCGCTTTGTCATCAATATCTTTCTTTTTTCTGCCGCCTGCTTTTGCCCAATCTATGTCGTAGCCATATGAAGATGCATAGTAAGCCCCTCGCATGCTTGGGTAGGCAGTACGGAGATCCTCGACGACCGACAAGAATTTCTGCAGTGATTTGGTTGAGGCGCGCTGATCAGTGTCTTTGTTCTGTATTCCGATTGCCACCAGCTCCTCTGCCTGTCGAGCATAGATGCAGATGTCAACGGCATGATTAATCTTGGATCTGCCTCCATTGATTTTGCTTCCCATTACGTATTTGTGCGACATTGGGCTATATCGTGAAGAGAGGAATACTGCAAACCTGAAATTTGAAAAAGAGTCATCGCAATCAAGAAACATTTGCTTGAGAAGGATGATCGACCTATTGTTCAATCCCGCAAGCAGGGCAGCTATCTTGGGTCCCCTTGGCAGATCTTTCCTGGTGTGAGGATCAATGGTACATTCGCATCGCTCCGCCACCATCTGAAAAATCTGGAGCGGTATGTTGTAATTGACGAGGCGAGACTCTATCTCTTGACGTTGTTTTACAGTCAGCAATTCCGGCTCGATCGTAGACAAAATAATCATTATTATAACGCTGACGGGATTATTAAACCGAGCTCTGCGCCTCTCAAAAGTGGTCGAATATACTCATCATTGCATCTTCGCGAGAGCATTCCTGGTATGCTGGTCAATTGTCGTCCTTAGCTTGCGTATTCCGTGCCCGTTTTTTGACGATATGGCGATGACCTGAGTTGGCATTCCAACATCCTTGGCAATTTGGTCGATCATGACTTCTGCTTCCATGGGTGGCAGCATGTCAAATTTTGTAAAAACGACGAGGACCTTGGATTTGTCTACCTTTAGCTCTTCAAGTATCTGCCAGCAGGCTGTATGCTTTATCCTGATCTCCCGAACGTCTTCTGAAGCATCAATCAGCAGCAGGATGAGGTCTGCACCCAAAGACTCCTCGAGTGTTGACTTGAACGCGTCGATCATATATGGCGGCAGCCTGCTGATAAAGCCTACGGTATCCGTGAGCAATCTACCTCCTCTATTATCGCCGCGGTTATCATCAACCTTTAATGCCCTGGTTGTTGTTGAAAGCGTCGTAAAAAGGCTGTTCGAGGTCTGCTTCTTCTCGCTGGTGAGTAGATTGAACAGTGTGGTCTTTCCAGAGCTGGTGTAACCGAGAAGCGAAACGACCGGCATCCCGGTTTTGATCCGTTGCTGATAATAAAGCGCGCGCTTCCGTTTTGCTTCGTCTAGCTTTTCTTTGATAAACCCCATCTGTCTTTTCTGGTCTCGGAATTTCACGTCCACTGTATATTCTCCGCTTCCTCCTTTGCCAGCCCGCTCATTGCCAGAAGACATCTTGGCGATTTCCCTTACGCGCGGCATGTTGTATTTGATTTCGGCCAACTGGATTTGCAGTCTTGCTTCATTGGTTGTTGCCCGCTCATAGAAAATATCAAGTATCAATCGTTCTCTGTCGATCACTTGCACCCCTGTCAGTTTTTCTAGGTTGTGAATCTGTTTTGACGTAAGGTGCTCATCGACGATTATCTGCTCTGCACTAGATTCTTTTACAAACACTTTAAGCTCTTGGGCCTTTCCCGAGCCTACTCCATATTCAGAGTGATTCAGGTATTTCTGAGTGAAAACTCCCACAATTTTCCGATCTGCAGACTCTGCAAGGCCTTTGGCTTCTTCCAACGTAAAACTGTCGGGGTACGTTACAAGTGCAACTTTTTTCAGTTTATTGTTTGGCAATAGCTTCAAGACCAATCCATGTAGTCTGCGGAGGCATATTCGTTATTGTGTCCCCTAGAACAGGTATGCAAGGTATCGGCGTCCGTGGCAGTTGACTTGAAACCGACAGTGCTGCCTTCAGGTACATATATTCCTGGAAACACTTCGCCGCAGGTTTTGCACTTTAACATAAGCATAGGCATCAAGGTATCCCCTAGTTGCAGAGGGGCAGAATTGCTATAAAGATGCTTGTATTGGAGAGCCTTCGATTCTCCCAGATTTGACATCAGGAGATTATCTGCTCCCACTACAATCAGCAGCGTTTAATACCCGAGACACCGATGGGGATTGTGTCTCGGGCTTTTGTGCTTTTGAATTGTGACATTGGAACAGAAAATACAATCATTTCTGCCATAAGTGGCATGTCGGGTGTATCGGAGGCCGCTGGATTGTCAGGTGTTTACGACATAATTGCAAAACTAAACGCCGAATCGGAAAGGGGCATATCAAAGATAGTAATGAAAATTCGATCTATTGCCAGCATAAGATCAAGCTTGACTATGATTATAGCCGAAGGTCAGAACGATTAAAGTCCACAAATTAAATTGTAGATCAGGGCGCAGAGCAGCCCCTGCAGATTATCTTGCTCTTGATGAGCCCCTTTTTCTGCGAGCAGTTGCTGCAAACCTTCCTGTTGCAAATGCTGCATGCGCCGCTGTGGCTCACGCACGCAGGCGACTTGCATATTTCGCATCTGACATAATGCGCGGCGCAAAACGTGGAGCTGCAAATGTAGCACAGCGCGCGATGTTCTTTGCACGCCGGCTCTAGACACATCCTGCAGTATGCAAGATGGGTGCTGCAGAGCAGGTTGCCGCAGCTGCAGACCGACCCCTCATCAAGCGCGACAGAGCATGATGAGCACCTACCCCACGTCCCTTGCCCGGTGTAGGAGCTCCACATTACATCGCCATAATGTTCCTTTGAGTCGTTCACTATTATCCTAGCCCTGTATACGGTCTCGACGAGCCAGCCAGTGACACCGGAGCTTGTTTTGCTCTTGACGTTGCCAAGAGCCTGATGGAACTTTTCTTCTTCCTCGTGCTCGATCTCAACAAGCTGATCCTCGAGCACCTTCCTGTTGGCATGTAGCTGCGCTATCTTTCTTCTTGTTGAAATGATCTTTTGTTTTTTAGTCTCAATCCTGTTTTCAGTCGATATCATGCGCACCTTAAAGTTCTTTTTCTTCTTGCTCTCTTTTTTCAGCTGCTTGTACAACTTTTCATATTCCTTTGCCGCGTCGATGTCGGTGTTGATCGATTGTTGTAGTTTTGCGAAATTTGCGTCAATGTCGGCAATCTTGGCGCGGGGTTTGTCACATCTGCTAGCAATGTTCTCCTTTCTTTTTTCTTCGATCAAGATGTCGAATTTATGTCGAAGCTCTTTTTCCATGGAGCTGACCGCCTTTTGGATTTCGCCCCTCCAAATCTCAGCTTCCATGCGGGTTTCTGCTGGAATCGGAAGGTGTGAAGTTATGGTATGCTCTGGCAACTCTATGAGGCTGCCGCCAAGGGCGGCACGCTCGACAGTTTTGTCAAGCGACTGCTTGGCATAGCCTTGTTCAATAACCGAAGCATTGAGCTCAAAGACTGGATATAGCCTTTCCTCCGACTCTGATGAGAGCATCTTAACCGACCTAAGGTTGTTCCCCAGCTTGATAAAGCTCGACAAGTTCATTGGCTCGAATTGTTTTTCAAGCAGGAGAAACATTTCGTCGTCGCTTGCAGTCATCGCTATGTGGCGCTCGGGCGCTACGATGGGCAGGAACTTGGTCGGCTCTTCTGGCATTCCAGCCGTTTCTTCAGTTCCAGGCTCGCTTGCCTCTTCTTTCTCCTTGTCAACAACAGGCTCGCTTTTTTTGAACTGTGTCATCAGTTCGGCAATCTCGCTGTCCTCAAGTGGCCCCCTATGGTACGTGAGCGTCCACCTTGACTTGATGACTGACCTGAACTTGGGGTCAAAAGTGTTACAAAAGAATTCGCCGGGTCGCAGCTGCGCGATCTCCTTCTCTGCGTCAGAATCCAGCTCCAGTCCCACGCTTACACGCTGAATGTCACGCTGTGCGCCAAGCCTGCCGATAAATCGGACGTTGGCGTTTGAAATAACCTTGTAGTCAAGGTCTACTGCATTCTGGCTTGCAAGCAGCATGCCCAGGCCGAACGCCCTTGCCTGCTTGATCAGCAGCAACAGCAGCTTTTTGGACGGCGGTTCCCTAACTGGCGGGCAGTAGCCGGCGATTTCATCAAAGTATAGCAAATACCGCAGCGTCTGCGCGCTGCCCTGCTTGATGAGCCACTGGAACAACTGCTGTAGTATCAGCTCGACAAAAAGATGTTTTTCCTGTTCTGACTGGATGTTGCGAAGGTCAAGTATGTTGATCGACGGACCACTGAACAACTCTGAAAAGTTGATCGATTCAGCAGACGACCAAGAGCGCAGCTTTGGGTCTGAGAGCAGCAGATTTATCCTTGTCGCCAGATCCTTCCTTTCCTTGTCCGACACCACTTTTGATACAGGGAGCGTGCCGACGTAACTGAAGGCAGGGCTTTCGACATTCCTGATGAGGTCCTTTATTGTAAGGCTCTCCCCGTTTTTCCACGCGTTCTCGAGTATTGCGGAGATAAAGGTTATCTGCTTCCTATCGCCTTCGCCATAGCCGGCAAGGCGTAGCAGGTTGAATGATGTAAGGTCGAGAAGGTCGGCGGCAGACGCAATGTCGTAGCTCAGCAGCTTGTTGAAATCTTTTGGAGCGGACAGGTCTGGTGAGATCCCCACTGCAAGCCCAGCCGAGGATTTTGGAGTAAAGATCCTGACGGGGACTTTCTCAAAGTTTGAAATAGCACTTGGTCCTACTTTGAACTCGGATGACTTATCCCTGTATGTTTTCTGCAGGCTGGCGGCGTATTTTGCTCGGTCATTCTTGAGAGCATCTGCCTCTTTGCCAGACCATTTTGAAAAATCAAAACTAGCTGACTTGAATGCAAGGTTGCCAATATCTCCTTTTGGATCGATGGCAAACGTAGGAATTCCCTGCAGCGCAGCTTCTTCCACAATTACCTTGGATAGCACGGTCTTGCCGGAGCCGGTGGCTCCAAGGATTATCGCATGTTTTGTCAGTGACGCGCGGTCAAGCTCAAATTTAGTGCCATCCATTGCCTGTCCTATATTTAATTTGGCAGGGCTGTCCAAGTATGGAATGCAGTATGGAATGACACGTTAAAAAGTGCTATGGAATTATGGCAAGTGAATACAACCGGACCTGTTTTTGCTTGTCTAGGAATGGGATAGTTTGATATTCAACCTGTGGTAACATGCATTGTGGCAGAATTGATCGTAGAGTCGTATCAGAATTCTACGGTAAATACGATCTTGAAAGATATTGGAAAGAAATACAAGATTGATCCGGCAGGAAATCTCTTGAATGAAGATAGCCCCGTAGACGAAATCAAGTTCAAATACCGTACATATTCTGAATGTGTGAGGATGCTGTATCGGAAGGCAGGCGTCGCCTAGCCAATAGTCTAGGTCCTCACTTTCATCAATTTGATATGGCCGATGGTGCAACTTGGGTTATTGCGTGCATGTGCATGCATGAGGTCCTTAGATTCCTTTTCAGGGAGCTTTTCTGCCGAAATGTACCCACAGTTTTTACAAGTCACGATGTAGCTCCATTTAACCAAAGGCGTTCTATCCGTTGATGTGAATTGTCGTCATGGACTTAATAAGCTACAGTGATGTTCTATTCATTTGACGGGCTTTGAAGTTCGTTACAAGTTCGCAGCGCCGGTGACACATGATCATTAGTTTCCCTTTCTTGTTTTTCACTGTGTCACAAACATACATCAAAGGTTGATTATGTGGGATCGCAAAGCTACAAGTGTTGAGTCACGGTCTCTAAAGATTGATTAGTGGTTGCAGGCCTACATAAAGGCAAGTAATGAACCAGAATACCGTATCATTAAAGGTACTTGAAGCCTATACACGAGATGTTGGCAGGGGAACGGCAAGGATTGACTATGACACTATGAAATCTTTGGAGGCTGTGACAGGCGATATTATCGAAATAAAGGGCAAAAGGAGGACAGTGGCTAAATGCCTGCCCCTTTACCCCTCAGACGAGGGGAAAGGAATCATGAGAGTCGACGGCTTGATGAGAAATAATGCGGGAATAGCGATAGGTGACACAATAAATGCAAAGAAGATCAAGATTGTTTCAGCAGAAAAAGTCATGGTGTCTCCACTTGAGGCAATACCGCCCATAGATGAGCGTTATCTCACTGATGCTCTTGAAAGCACGCCTGTTGTGAAGGGTGATAACGTTATGGTGCCTTATTTTGGTGGAAGGCTTACCTTCCAAATTGTAGGGATAAGCCCCCCTGCCGATGCCGTGTTGATAACCAACAAGACGTCATTTACTATAACTGAAAAGGATGCAGGTCTGCGGGGTATGCCTCATGTATCATACGAAGACATTGGTGGTTTGAGGGACGAAATGCAGAAAGTCAGAGAGATGATAGAGCTGCCGCTGCGCCATCCGGAAATATTTGAAAAACTGGGAATTGAAGCGCCAAAAGGGGTGCTGTTGTACGGTCCGCCAGGCACAGGTAAGACATTGCTCGCAAAAGCGGTAGCAAGCGAGAGCAATTCGCACTTTATCAGCATCTCCGGCCCGGAGATCATGAGCAAATTCTATGGAGAATCCGAGGCCCGCTTGAGGGAAATATTCAAGGAAGCCAGAGAAAAGGCACCCAGCATCATCTTCGTTGACGAGATCGACTCTATCGCACCCAAAAGAGAAGAAGTGACCGGCGAAGTTGAAAGAAGAGTTGTATCGCAGTTGCTCTCACTGATGGACGGCCTTGAAGCGAGGGGCAAAGTCATCGTCATTGCTGCGACAAACAGGCAGAACGCGATCGACCCCGCGCTAAGGAGACCTGGCAGGTTTGACAGAGAGATCGAGATCAAGGTTCCAGACAAGAATGGACGCTTGGAGATTCTGCAGATCCATACCCGCAATATGCCACTTGAAGAGGATGTGGACCAGGCGCGAATAGCAGCCGTCACCCATGGTTTCGTTGGAGCCGATCTGGAATACCTTTGCAAAGAAGCGGCTATGAAGTGTCTTCGAAGGGTGTTGCCTGAGCTGAACTTGGAGGAGGAAAAGATTGCGCCAGAAACCCTTGACAAGCTCATAGTAACACAAAATGATTTTGAATTGGCAATAAAAGACGTCATGCCTTCGGCAATGAGAGAAGTGTTCCTAGAATCCCCGGATGTAAAGTGGGAGGATATCGGCGGCCTTGAAGAAGTGAAACGAGAGTTGCAGGAAGCTGTCGAATGGCCACTCAAATATCCGAGCCTTTATGCGGCCATGGGCCACATGGCTCCAAAGGGCATTCTGTTGCATGGGCCATCTGGAACCGGAAAAACTCTGTTGGCAAAGGCAGTTGCGACAGAATCGGAAGCGAACTTTATCAGTGTAAAGGGTCCAGAATTGTTATCAAAGTGGATTGGTGAATCGGAAAAGGGCATAAGGGAGATATTTAGAAGAGCACGTCAGGCTTCGCCCTGTGTGATATTCTTTGACGAAATTGATTCAATTGCTCCAACAAGAGGAGGGGAAGGTGGCGGGGGCGGCGCAGAGAGGATGGTATCTCAGATTCTAACGGAAATCGACGGGATCAGTGAACTAAATGGAGTTGTGGTGCTGGGCGCTACTAACAGGCCGGACATGATTGATCCGGCGCTCTTGAGGCCTGGTAGGTTTGATCGAATAGTTCTAGTCCCGAATCCTGATAGCCTGGCAAGAAAGAGAATACTAGAGATTCAAGCAAAAGGCAAACCCATCGGTCAGGATGTTGACATCCAGAAAATAGGGGAAACAATGACAGAAGGATTCAGTGGCGCGGACACAGCTTCGATAGTAAATACTGCAATATCACTTGTGCTGCATGAGTACCTTAAGAAATACTCGACGCCGGAAGAAGCTGCAAAGCACGCTTCAGAAGCGTATGTCATGATGCACCACTTTGAAGACGCTGTGAAAAAGATCAAGACGCAAAGGGAAACAAGGCCAAAAGAAACCCTCGCGCTATCGCACTACCGGTAATGCTAGTGTTGACTGTGTGGCTACAGGGCTACTTCTAATTTTGATCAAACCGGATTGCCATCCAAATCATTACTGCTACTTAATATAGCTGACTGAGTATATACTATGTACCTTTAAGCCGTTTACTTCTTCATAGTAATGCAAACTTCAATCCTGTGTTCCGCGTGCAAAAATGACCGGCCTATTACGGATCCAGAGTCTGGTGAGCTGGTGTGTAGCTGTTGCGGCCTCGTATTCGCAGATAAGGTAGCAGAAGGCAGAGCAGAGTGGCGAAACTTTGACTTTGAAAAGAATGACAGGGTAAGGACTGGATCCCCGGCTTCTTTAGCTTACCATGATATGGGATTGTCTACGGTCATAGGCAAGACCAACAGTGACTCCAGTGGGCGCAAGTTAGATTCGTCCATGCTTTCGACAATTCAGAGGTTGAGGACATGGGATTTCAGGACGCAGGCACATACGGCAGCTGATAGAAATCTAATACGGGCTTTTAATGAGCTTGACAGGGTAAAGGATAAACTTGGACTATCAGACGCAATAATCGAAAAGACAGCTTATATCTACAGAAAGGCCCAGGAAAAACAACTAGTAAGGGGGAGGTCTATATCTTCGATACTTGCTGCGGCTATTTACATTGCATGCAGGGAGATGAGCGCTTCAAGATCACTTGCGGAGGTAATAGAGATCACCAATGTCAAACGCAAGATTATCACCCGCAGTTATAGGCTGCTCGTCAGTGAACTCGACATAAAGATGCCTCTTGTAGATCCTATGAAATGTGTTGCCAAGATAGCAAACAAGGCTAGACTCAGCGAGAAAACAAAGAGGATGGCGATGAGCACTATGAGCGATCTTACCAGAAAAGAAATATCTGCTGGAAAGGGTCCGATGGGACTTGCAGCAACGGTTCTTTATCTGTCTTGTTTACGCAACGGCGAGCACGTCACTCAGAAAGACATCGCAGAAGCAGCTGGTGTGACAGAAGTGACCATACGAAACAGGGTTAAAGACCTCAAGATCAGGCTCGGTCTGAACTAGTTCAGGTGAATTGTGGTATGCTTCATGATACTCAGGAAGAAAAGGAATTCAGGGAAAGATATGCGCATGAGCTGCGGATGAAAAAGATGCAATTTTCTGTTAACCCGCATTTTGGGCTTGACGAGCTGGCCGACGAAGTAAAGAGCGTCAAACGTCAAGAGCTCATCACGCCAGGACGGCGAGGTGAGCAGATAAAGCATGAAGAAATTTCTAAGGAGATCCTTAGACGCCTAAGCTTGAGAGATAGGGCGGATCAATCATGATGAAATTCTTTAAATGACGGTGAGGCCCCAACAAACTTTGCAATCTTGTACTTTAGAAAAACCGCTTGTTCTTTGCCGCAGTCATTACATCGAATTCTAACGTTGCCAGAAATGCTCCTATATTTCGGCTTTATTACATCGTCTTCAATAATGCATTCCATCACGTTGCCGCAATCGCAAGAGAATACCTGTTTTGTCAATGAATGCAATCCTATACTAACGATTGTCACTCCTGGTTCAATAACTTGTCTGAAGGCGTGTAGTATTCAGGACAGCTTGTAGTGTAAGACAAGCTCATCAGTGTTTTTTTGCTCCAACCGCCATAGCACCAGTCTGATCCCCTGGGAAATTTTGTCAAAGCCGTCGCCCTCGACGAGCGTGGTCGCGAGCCGGCCTCCGGCAATCTTGGGGGAAATAGTTACAGTCAGGTCGTCGACAAGCCCGAGACGCAAAAGGGACCAGTTAAGCTCGCCCCCTCCTTCAACCAATATCCTTCTCAGCCCCATCTTTTCCAGTCTGCGGAAGAGATTCTTCAGATTGACACCGTGAGACACAGCTGCACTTTGTCCCTTTTTCCCTTCACTCATAACCAGCACCTGAGCACCTGCTTCTTCTAGTTTGTATATTTTTTCTTCCGGCGTCTGATCCGTTACCGCCACTATGGTCCTGATCTTCGATGCCGTGCGCATTATCTGCGAATCGATCGGAATCCTTCCCTTGCTGTCAACTATTACTCTAGCTGGGTTTTTGCCCTTGACCAACCTGACTGTAAGCCGGGGGTCGTCTGCCAAGATAGTCGAAATGCCCACTACAATTGCGTCGACAGAAGCGCGCAGCTTGTGGACGCGCAGGAGGTCTTCCTTTGAAGAAATCTTCGAGTCGCCACTTGTTGTGGCTATCTTGCCGTCAACCGTCATTGCGCCGTTAATAGTTACCTTCAATTCATTGTCTCCACGAATAGCCCGTCGATCATTACTGCCCTGATCGAGCTCTCGCTCAATCTGTGAACCATCGCCGCGTATGGGTCGTGCAAAGGGTAGATGTCCGCATGTCTTTTGTCAATGAATATCAGGTCTGCTGCGCGGCCTTCCTCAATCCAACCAGAATTAAGTCGGAGCATATGAGCCGGGTTTACAGTGACCATTTTCAACAGCTGCCGGGGCTCAATCATTTCACCTTCGGTTGCCCCCGACGCCTTCCAGACGTAATCGAGCTCTCTCAAGATGTCCGGAGAGTTGAGCATCACGTTGTCTGTGCCAATGGCCAACAGGCAGCCCTGCCTGAGCATCTGGGCTACCCTTGGCATTCCTACACCAAGCACGCCATTTGCCCTCGGGCAGACTACAATACCAGTTCCACTCTTTGCAACAAGCGAAATTTCGTTTTTCGTCGCGTTTGTCATATGCACCACAAAGTCAGGCTTCAGGTGCTCCATTATTCTGGCGACTTCGCTCCTTTTTGTATGTTCTTTCGAAAACTCGACTGTCTCCATTGACTCGGCGGCGTGTATAGCAACAAGTTTTTTTCTTCCTAGCTGCCTGTATTGCGCAAGGGCTGCTGCACTGTTTTCGTTTGCGCCGCTTATCCCCAACCCATCTGACATCTTCAACACCTGGCGCGCTTGCTCCATTGCTTCGAGCGGCAAGCCGGCTGTGTCTATTGGGCTGCCGTAATGGTTGGTTCTGCCAAGCACCACGCATTTTATCGGCAAGCCGGTGATCGCTTCTTTCAAAAGTCTTACTCCCTCTGGCCCGTCTTCGCGAAAGTCGGCAAAGGCAACAATTCCTTTTTTCATCATCGACATCGCGGAACTCCTGATAAACGCCTTCAGGTGCTCAGGCTTGCTCCTTTGCAGAATCCTCTTTTTTGCCCCAAATATTGGATGGACTCGCGCATCGAGCCGGCGGCCGGCGGCAATGTCTTTCCCTATCGAGTCAGCCACATGCGTATGTGCGTTGATAAAGCCCGGCATTATCAAAAATCCTTTTGCGTCTAGTTTTTTGACGGCGCCTCGGTAGCTACCGGAACCTGCGCTTTTGATCTTTCCTCTTACAATTTCAATAAAGCCCCGCTGGACATAGTCGAGCTCTCTGCCCAACAGCAGGCTGACGTCAGTTAAGGCTAAGGACATCTTATCTCGTATATTGTTTGGATTTTTCCTTCTTTGCGCATGTCCCTTATTGTGTCAAGCGCCTTTGTGGCCGCTTCTGCAGCTCTTCTGCCGGTCCTGCCGATGCCGATCCCGCAATTGAGCTTGATGTCGATTCCGGCCGTAACCTTCTTTATCGCTTCGTCTGCCTGCTCTTTCGTCATGCCATTGGAAATTACCATAACGTTGTCGCCGCCAAGAAAGAACGCAAGCGAATTGTGTTTCAGGAACTCTTCTGACAGTCTGCTGTAGATCTTTATGACAAGCGCCGTTACCTCGTAGGGTGACAGCCTGTCGCCCACCTTTGTCGAGCTGTCGACGTCGATGTGCATTATCTGTGCGACGTCAGCGCCGTGCACATTGCCAAATATCCTTGCGCGGCCGTCGAGCATGTTGTCTTCTTTTCTTGCGCGGTAAGCATCCAGATTTGCTTCAAACGCCGTCTTGCCTGCACCGATTGCCATCGACATTGAAAGGTCTTTGTAGGTCTTGGCCAGCTCGCGCTGTATCTCCCGATGGTCCTCAGCGTCAAGCCCATTTGTTATGGCAAAATATTCGTCAAATCGGTTAAAGAAGACGATGCCATCTTTGGCTGAAAAGAGCCGCTGGACGTCATGATATATTTTCGCTTGCAACATTTGGAGCTGCGCCTCCCTGTCGCTCCCGAGCGTGACCGTCCAAGGTCCATAGCCTTCGATCCTAACTATTGTCAGCTGTATCATCTATTACCACAGTTTCCCCGCTGACTGCCTTTTGTAGCTTTCTCAAACGAAGTACCATGTTGACGGCCGCACTTACAGCTCTAACCGGCACGAGCCGTGTCCGCTTCCTTGCCTGGTTAATCGTCATGCCGGGCCCGCTTATACCAAGTGCAACCGGCTTGCCATGCTTTAATGAAAGATCGGATATCAGCCGTGCCGCGTTTTCTGCGACAATGTCGTCGTGCCGGGTGGCACCTTTTATCACTGCACCAATCGTGACTACAGCGTCGACATTTTTCTTTTTCAGCAGTTGCTCGACTGCAAGTGGCATATCAAAAGTGCCAGGCACGTACATGACATAGCTTGCCCTTGCGCCCACCTTGTCCGCATGACTTCTTGCCTGCTCGAGCATCTTGAATGTTATTTCGTTGTTGAATTCGGAAACTACTATTGCAAGACTAATCAATGTTGTTTATGCCACCTTGGCGTGAGCTTTGAGCTCGCTCGCATCGACTAATCGAATGTTGTATCGAGCCGCGTACTCTTGTGCGGCTTCAATCGAATACGCCCCGTGTGTGGCCGAGTCCATCATTTCGCATATGGCCACGGCGGGGATGATTCCTGCCAGCTTTGCCAAGTAAACGCAGAGCTCGGTGTGACCCATCCTGTCTTGCAGTAGACGTCTTGACGCTATCAGGATCGGTACGTGACCCGGCGCGCGAAAGTCCTTGGCGAATTCATCAACGCCGCCAGAATCAATGTTCCTACAGACTTGTGCCATCTTTGATATTGTTAGTGCCCGGTCATGGTCTGTGATGCCGGTGAAGGTCGAGCGATGGTTGACTGCAATCGAAAACGACGGTTTGTCGCCGTACGCCGCCTTGCCCTCTGTCAACTTTGAAAATATCGGGTTCACCTGGCCCATGCCGGATATCATGTCATGCATGTAAACTAGCCCCAGCTTTGCCGTGATCTCGTTTGCAATCGCAAGACACACCAGGCCGCCAGCTTCATTGCGCATTGTCGCAAGGTGCTGCGGCGTGATATGCTCTGCTGCCACTACCATGTCTATCTCGTTCTCACGGCCCTTGTCGTCGTGGACGAGGACGAACTTGCCAGCACTTAAGGCTGCTATTGCTTCATCAAGAGGCAATGGCTAGCTTTGTCGGCGAATGTTATTAAAGGATTACTAAAATTGTGGTTATTACCATATTCTTGGTAGATTGCTAGTAACGTATTTGCCGAGAATGTCGGTCTCGATATTGACCCTGTCTCCATTGCGCCTCAACCCAAAAGTCGTTATGCGGAGTGTGTGTGGAATGAGCGAGACAG
>JANWHJ010000037.1 GCA_025450475.1 Nitrososphaera sp. | reverse complement strand
TGTAGTCTTGCAAATCAAACTTTGTGACATGGCCGATCCCTGGTGCCCCTGCGCTCGTGCGCATCTCAAAGCCGCCTGCAAACTCGGCTATCACTGTTCCAAGGCCTGTCTTGCATGCAATTTCTGCGTGGTGCGCTACTTGGCCCGCCTCCGTAGTACTTAGGCCGATGGAGATCGCCGTGTTCAGCGCAAAAGATAAGCTGAGAGCCGCTGCTCCGCTGGAACCAAGCCCGAATCCCACCGGGATTCCAACTTCGTGCTCTATGTTCAAAAAGTACGGTTTGCCCGCAAACTTGAGGTATTCTTCCGCGATCCAACTTGACACTTCAGCATTAATGGCCTCGACGCCGTTAATTGAAATCTGGTAGCCTGCCTGTGCACTCTCGTAGACGTATGCGGTCGTAGCAATGCCTCTGTCGATCGAGAATCCTGCTCCCTTTGATCCCGTGTACAGAAAGTGAGGAGATTTCGCATGAGGTACCTCAAAAAAACCTGTTATGTGGCCGGGGCTGAAGGCTTTGGCCACAGCTAGGGGCGTAGCAACTAGCGTTGATGCCATGACTGCTTATGGACTATTGAAAATATAAAAATAATGTTTAATTAGTTTAAATGGATATAAACTATCATGGCAAGATATGCAAGGCGTCTGCAAAAGATAGGGAGTAGCATCCTAATCTCGCTGCCAAGCCAGTGGATAAAGAGCAACAACCTGAAAAAGGGAAACATCGTTTCTATCGACATCAACCGTGATAACTCTATTCTGATTTTTCCTTCAGACGACATGGCGGAGGAGGCAAAGGAAGTTACTATTCCATACAGCGTAGTCACGATGGACACGCTCGTCAACCAAGTGTACGGCGCATACCTGCTAGGGTACGACGTCATCAGGATCAAGGCGAATTCCCCAATATCATTTGAACATGCCGACAGGGTCAAAAAGGCAATGCGCAAGTTGGTCGGCTTGGAGATTGTTGACGAAGATGGCTTCCACATTTCTGCCCAGTTCCTGCTTGACGCAAACACGCTCGACGCGGAAAAGATACTTAGGCGCATGAGCGCGATAGTGGCCGGCATGTACCGTGATCTGCTTGATGCGATCAAATTAAAGGAGAACAGCATCCGGCGGGTGATTAGTGGCAGGGACGACGAAGTAGACCGTCAGTATTTCTTGCTAGTGCGGCTCATCCGGAGTGCCATGATGGACCAGAGATTAGCCGGCAAGCTCAACCTGAGCAATATCGACATACTGGACTATAGGATAGCTGCAAATCTATTGGAGAGCGCTGGAGACTACATCGTCGACCTTTCAGGAACAACTCAGGACCTTTCACGCATAAAGGTGATGGCTGAAATAGAGGAGGCAGGTGCATTGGTGGAAAAGATGCAGGAAAGGTCAGTCGCAGCATTCGTGAACAAGAACAGAGAAGAATCAAACGTGGTGGTTAGGACATATGACAAGTTTAATGAGATCCTAAACTCGGTCAAGAGCGGCGCTGAGTCGAAGAACCCCGAATCGGCGATTGCGGTACTAAACTTGACCTACTCGATGGACAAGATAGCCCGCTGCTGGATAGACGTCGCAGACTTGGTAAAGCCGGTGCACCTCACAGCCCCTTTTAAGAATGCATAATTACAGAGAGTGACTATTCTCAGGCATGGTCCATAATCGTGGTATAGAAAACGTGCTTGTGCTGCAGGGAGGAGGCTCGTTGGGGGCCTTTGGCTGCGGAGTGTTCAAAGCGTTTGCCAAAAGGAACATCAAACTTGACATCATCGCAGGCACGTCGATTGGCGGGGTGAACGCCGCAATAATCGCTGGCTGCAGGAACGAGCGTCCAGAAATAGCACTTGAAGAATTCTGGCTAGAGCTTGCAGAAAACGCGGTCAATCTGGTGCCCCCATGGCATCAACCAGACAACATCAACAACGGATCTGAAAGCTACTACAGCAAGTATTACCGGCAAGCAAGTATGTCGCTAAGGCACACGCTGACGTACTTCAGCTCTGCAGTCTACGGCAACCGTATCATGTTTGCGCCGAGGTGGATGCCCGAATATGCGACAAAAGATCCCCAGTATTTCAGGCCCGATATGTGGACCTACATCTATGATCATTCTCCACTCATCTCTACTCTTGAAAAATACATCGATTATGACAAGCTAAAGCCGGAGGGGAGCCCAAACGCACGACTAATAATCACTGCTGTGAACGTCCTTACAGCAGAGCCCTTGACGTTTGACAGCGCCAGCCAGCAAATAACAGCAAAGCACCTCCTTGGCACTTCAGGTTATCCCTTGTACGGCTTTCCATGGGTCGAAGTTGAAAAGGGAGTTTATGCATGGGATGGTAGCCTTCTGAGCAACACACCGCTGAGGGAAGTGATGGATGCGGCGCCGATAATCAACAAGCGGGTCTTTATCGTGGAAAACTATCCCAAGAAAATCGAAAGGCTGCCGAAGAACCTGCCCGAAGTGTACCATAGGGCGCGGGACATCATGTTCAGCGACAAGACGGCACACAACATAAAGATGGCAAAGGCGATAACGCGCTACTTGCAATTCATCGAGGAGCTCTACGAGATTGTCGAAAGTAGAGTTGACGCCGGCAAGATAGACAGACAAAAGCTAGACGGCATCCGCCGGAAATACCAGAAGATGCTCAAAGAGCATGGCTCGGAAATAAGAAACATTGCCTATATCACAAGGGAGGAGCAGTTTCCATACCTCTATGAGAACACCGACTTTTCGCGAGAAGGAATAAAGAGCCTAATAAGAGAGGGTGAATCAAAGACAAGTGAGGTTCTGCAAAAGGCAGGCCTCTAGGCGGCAAGTCCTTCCCGGTCTATCTTGACTTCATATGAGTCATAACCGACCGCCTTTACGCGCGATGCTATCTTTTCGCTGTCTTCCTTGGTTGCTGCGAGCGCGATCACTGCCCCTCCACCGCCCGCTCCCGTAATTTTTGCTCCGAGCGCGCCTGCTTTGCAGCAGATGTCTATCAGGTCATCAGTTTTGTAATGGGAAATCCCGAGCTGGCGCAGAAGCGCCTGGTTCTCGTTCATTAGTTCTCCTACCCTGTCGTGCCTGCCAGACTGTATCGCGCCTTGTGCTTGCACGCAAATATTGGCGGCCTGCTTCGCCATGCTTTCAAACAATGTTTCGTTACTGTCTTTGAACTTGCTGACGCTTGCCACCAGGTCGCCTGTGAAATGCCTTATCCCTGTGCTGGCAATTATTAGAGCCAGTGGCCCTTTTGCCTGCACTTTCTTGAACTTGTCCTTCCTGTAGTGTATCAGCCCGCCAAACGTGCTTACATAACAGTCCGCGCCGGATGAATCCTTGTGGATCAGGCGTTCAGATTCGATCGCCATCATGCATATTTCTTGCCTGTTCAGCTTTTTCTGGAACAGTGAAGTTACTGCGGCTACTGTGGCCACACATGCCGCGGCGGAAGACCCGAGGCCTATTCCCAGTGGCACGCTGGACGAGATGTCAATCTCTATTCCTGTTTTCTTGCTTCTTGACGAAAGGATCCGCGTGATTGCGCTGTGCAGCGGGTCCAGAATTGTTTTTGCTTCCATGCCACCTTCGATCATTCTGAAAATAGAGCCGCTGTAATGTCCGGCAAAGCCAATGTCGGATCTGATAGCAACCCTGTTTTCACTTATCGTGCGAGCATTGACTACAACGCGCCGGTTTATCGACGCGAGTATCGCGGGATTGCCATGAACTACAAAGTGCTCTCCAAACAAGATTACCTTAGCGGGTGCAGATGCCTTGCTCTTTGTCATACAAACACTATCGAAGAGTATCCAACTACCGCGCTGTTGTCCCCTGTCACATCTCCGCTTGTCGCGTATTTTAGCAACTCGCCTCTGGTGGATCCAAGGTTCCTTGCGGCGACCATAATAGTTGCGATAGCACCATAACCACAGGCAGAAACGTCCAGCCTCTCAAGGACGGCATAAAACTTGTTAATGTCAAGCGCAAGAATGGCCTTTATCAGCTCACCGTCCTTCCTGTGTGCATCGCTGTTTGGCTCGTAATGCGTAAAGTCAGACGACGCAATCAATAGCGTGGACTCTGACATACCTTTTTCTGCCACAGTCTCTGATATCGCATTTCCAAGGTCATAGGCGGTGTCGCTCCTCTGTGACGCAAGGATTATCGGCACGATTGTGAAATCATGCTTCATACACTGCAAGAAAGGCAGCTGTACTTCCAAGCAATGGTCGCGGCTATGGGCAAAGTCGTCAAAGCCAAGGGTGGACGACCTACTTGCAATTTCTTCTGCCAGCTCGGAATTGATCTGTACATCGCCCAGCGGAGTCTCCCATTCGCCATCTTTCATTGCCGCCACCAGCGAGCCAATGCCGTAGTGATTCGGCCCCACCATTATGATATCTTGGAAGTCCATTGAAGAGATTTCGTAAAAGCCATTTGCCGCGACTGCGCCGGAATAAACATAGCCCGCGTGTGGCGAGACTATGCCGTAGATCCTTCGCTTGTCCGCAGAAGGCGGGGCCTTGCCGGGACCAAAACGTTGGTTGCGAAAAGACTGGTCGACAAGCCCCCTTAGATCCCGCGGATTGTTTGGATAAAACATTCCGGCGACTGCTGGCGCCCTCTTTGTCAAGATGCTTCCTCGACTAACTTTGTCTCAAAGTCGTCGATGGAAGCTTTTTCCAGCATTTCGCTGTCTGACTTGATCGCTCCGTGCTTCTTGAGCACTTCTCTTGCGAGGAGCCAGTAGACTGTTGCCAGCGCCTTGCGCCCTCGGTTGTTTGCAGGTATTACCAAGTCTACCTTTGCAGTGACGTTGTCGCTATTGGCAATCGCTATTACCGGCACTCCTGCCCTTGTAGATTCAAGGACGGCTTGCTGGTCTGCCTGCGGGTCGGTTACGACTACTATTTCCGGTTCCATATAGCCTGGAAGCGACGGATTGGTGAACGTGCCGGGCATGAAGCGGCCCAAGATCGGGGTTGCGCCTGTTAGCTCGCAGAACTTTTCTACCGGGGTTTTGCCGTATTCGCGGGCAGAAGTCACGGCAACCTTGGAAATGCTTGACCTGCCGATGAACTTTGCAGCAACGTCAACCCTTGCCAGAGTCTTGCTGATGTCAAGGATGTATAGGCCCTCGGGGTTTGCCTTGACTATGAACGGAGCCATGAACTTTGTCTTGACAGGAGTGCCTACGCGTATGCCCGTGGAGAGTATCATCTTTTCTAAATTATCGGTATCAATTGCCTCCTGACCTTCCTGAGTTTCAACAGGCGGGGAATCTGAATGCACTTCGGTTACTTTCTCCTCCTCGTCAATCCCCGCGTTGGTTTCAATATCGTCAGGGCCGTTTTCGGAATTACTCATTATGCAAAGGTCAGTTCAGCCATACCTTCTATTAAATCATGCTCTGTCATACGAACAAGCTCGTTCAGCTTGGCGACGCGCTCGCCCCCAAGCACTCCCGTCTTTATCATCTTTGACTCAGTGGCGATTGCGATGTGGGAGATATGCGAATCCACAGATTCGCCGGACCTATGCGACGTTATTATCTTGATACTATTCTTCTTGCACTCTTCCGCAAAATTAATTGCGTCGTATAGGCTGCCTGCCTGGTTGACCTTCAGTATTGCGCCGCTGCACGCGCCATATTTCACTGCCTCCTTCACCTTGTCAGCATTTGTGACCAGCATGTCATCGCCGGTCACCAAAGTCTTTTGGTTCTTTTTCGTCAGGATTGCCATACTTTCAAAATCACCTTCGTGCACAGGGTCTTCTGCGTAAACGAGCTTGTAGTCGCGCATCAGCCTACTTGCAAAATCTATCTGCTCGCCGGTGTCCCTCTTGACTCCTTGCCTGGAGTAATCGTAAACCTCGATCTTCTCGTCCCAGAACGATGAGCTAGCAAAGTCGATCCCAATTGCCATTTCTCTGCCAGGGGTGTAACCGCAGTTCTTGACTGCCTTTTCCACGATCTCTAGCGCCTTGTCATTGTCCACGTTGGGAGCCCATGCGCCTTCGTCACCTCTGCCGTAGGTGAAGCGATTGTCAATCGATTCGATAACCTTGCGCGTCTCGGCGTGAAGTTTGAAGTTCATCTCAAGCGCCTCTACAATGCCCTTTGCGCCCACTGGACAAGCTAGAATTTCCTGAATATCCGGAGTGCCGGGTCCCGCGTGAGCCCCGCCGCCAAGGATGTTGCCCAGGGGGAACGGGAAATGGTAAGGTTTGGCAGGTTTCAATAATTTGAAAAGCGGAATGTTGAGCGCCTTAGCTGCTGAGTCTACGGCTGCGAGAGAAAGCGCGTACGCGACGGATCCGCCTATCTTGTTGTAATTTTCGGTATTGTCGATTGATCTCAGCGCGTCAAAAACTGCCTGCATGTTCTCTGCATGAAGACTCACAAATTTTCTAGAATTGGCGTTAAATGCAGCAAGCGCGTTTTCGGCCCTGTTCTCAGGGAAGCTCTGGGCCTCGAACTTTCCTACGGAGGCGCCGGATGGTGCACAGGCTCTCCCCATGAACTTATTGTCTGTTATGACGTCAATTTCAATGGTCTTTGTTCCTCGGCTGTTGAAAACTATTCTGCCGCGGACTGCTGTGATAGAAGGCATAAGTGTGACCATGCGCGACGTTATTTAATACTTGTTTATGATTATTCTATTTCGGATTGGATCTCGGACATCCGTCTTCTTAGCGCCTCGTAGTATGGGATAATCTGGTATATAGTCTCAATGCTGGAGATGAACATCCTCCTGCAGCAGTAGCGCTTTATGTTGAGCGAGTCCATTACTTTAGCCGGGTCTTCGCCAGCCTTTACCCTATTTGAGTATTCAGCGTATCTATCTGCGATAAGGTTGCCGCATGTAAAACAGCGAACCGGGATGAGCATCTGCTTCTATCAAAGTCCACAAGCATTATAAAAACCATTACCGCCACGCGAATCGTGAAGCGCCTAAGATAATCCGCAAGACTGCAGACATCAGTGTCCGCAAACCCTGATCATCTCAATACATAGTACGATTAGGAACAGTGTCCCCGGCTTGCAACCTAGAATGATGACCCGTATCATGGTTCCGGTTCATCTGTGGTAGCTGGTGGGGTTGTTAAGAATGTATTAGTCGTACTGGTAAGCAAAGTTCGTATTAGTAAAGAACACAAAATAACTTTCGCTTTACTTCGATGATCCGGAACACAAATAACTGCGTTTGTCGATAATTCTTCATACCGTTATCCCTAACGGAACCGACGGCCCGCAAGATTCCCGAATCCCCACGTTGTTCGGACTTGCGGGCATTTTTTTTCTCACAGGATGATTTTTACCTCAATTAAGTAACATTAGGCGTTAAGGGTACCAATGTTATCGTACGGAAAAAACAATGCCAACGGCTCTTATTTTTTTCTAACAAGATAGGATCAGCGTCGAATGGTTCAAAATGAGGGATTTATCCCGCCCACAATGATTATATGAAGTCCTAAGAAATGAAGCACGGCCGAACCAAGGGATAGTTTACCGCGCTGAAAGTGTCCTTACTACCCTTTAGACAGGTTACCGTGGTGGGGACATGTTCAAATTAGCGCGGGGCGAGCGTGTTTAACAGGCGCGGGAGTCGCCCAGCATGGCCAAAGGCGTAAGACTGAGGCTCTTATCCCTTAGGGGTTCGTGGGTTCAAATCCCACCTCCCGCACCTTTTCATGTCTTACTCCCTCTTGCGTAGAGCACTTCGTGATTGCCCGGTGTCAGGTCTTCCCATACAACATAGATGTTGTCGCCGGCCATTGCTATCGAAGGACACTCAGAGATCTTGGCGTTCTTGCTCAAGTTGATTACACTGGTCGCGTTGGCGCCCGACACCTCCAGCAAAAGGATTTCTTCGTTGCCTCCTGAGAAGACCTGCCCTGCCACGTACGCCACATCAAGATTGTCTGACACCACTTCGACGTTCAGCGGCCTTACGAATTGCCCGCGGGCATAAATTTGCAGAGGATCGGCAAACGTTTCGCCGGCGTCAGCGCTCTTCATGAGAAAAAGACCGTTCACATCCGCCGAGTCAAGGCCTCCAGAAATCAGGAAAACGGTGTCTTTGTAGGCGGCAATCTGCGATTCGCCAGAAATGTCTTCGCCAAGTTTTGTAATATCTCCAAAAGTGCCTCCCCTATCAGAGCTCTTTGCAAAGTACAGGCCGCTGTGAGCTCCGTCTTCAACGATGTTCCACGCCACGTATACGTCGTCTCCGTACGCGGCGACTTTGGGGAAGGACCCAATACTGGCTTGACTGCCGACGCCTTTTATTTCTTTAAAAGTGCTGCCGCCGTCCGTGCTTGATCTGAATAGTACTCTCGTATTATCCTGCCCGTCCCGTTCAACCCATACCACGTACACGTTATTATCAAAAACTGCCATCTCTTGATTGTAGGAGTCAGAGGTGTTGCTGCTCAGATTGTGAGAACCTTCAAAATTGACCCCGCTGTCGGTACTCCTTGAAAAAAGTACTTCCCGATTGCCCTGAGAATTGTCTGCCCACACCGCATATACGTTGCCTCCCGAAGCCGATAGCTGGGGATGCTCTGAAAAGCCAGGGTTGTTACTCAGGTTAAGGGGCGGGCCAAAACTGATCCCGCCGTCAACACTCTTTATCATGAAAATGTCGTAATTTCTGCCGCTCACGGAATCTTGCCATACAACGTATACACTGCTGTTCCACGCAGCGACCTGACCGTAGACAGAGTCATGCTCGTTGTTTGTCAGGTTCGTCGCGTTTTCAAAGACTACCGGCGGCAAATCATTATCGTCTAGACTACTTACAAAGTCATTCTGAGGCCGAACAGGCTGATAATAAATCAAGACCAAAGCAGCCGCTCCGACTGCAATCACTGCGACAATTAGAACAACTAGGACTTTCACGCATCAATTATCAATTGATCTTATTTGAATGATGTGCATGCTATATAGTCAAAACTTTTTCAAGATCTGGTAATAGGGCGATGTCTTGTGATGGTCAACACACTTGCCGCATATAGACTTGTCACCGTATTTCTTGTGGCAGGGACAGTCACAAATGTTCTGTATAGAAGCCAAGCATTAGGAACATGCGGAAGAAGTTATTTAAACGTACAAGGACCACCAGTTTTTTATTATCGACAGCGACATCTTACCCGATGGATTCGCGGTTGAAGCAGATGGAAAGGAAGCAAAAGCTATACTCGTTGCTAAAGGATCAGCACGATGCCGAGGTAAGGGAGCTGATGCACTACATGTCCATTCTGACAACGGTGGAGAACAACCTTGTCAGGAGTTACCTCCACACCCTGCTTTCGGACGGCCTGCGTCACATCGAGTACATTTCTAGGATAATGGCGGGCATAGAGGGGGCAACCGGCAGCGCGAGTCTGACTAAGAAGGGGATTTCAGAGTCTATCAAAGACGAAAAAGTCTCACGCCATACCCTTCTCCAGTGCGCAGAGATGGCCGACGACCCAGAAATCGCTGCTCTATTGAAGAGCATCAGTGTAGACGAGGAGCATCACATCCGGATCCTAGAACACCTTTCAGAACTTGTCAGCTCTGCAAAATAGAGCCAGTATGGAAATCTAGTCGGGCATAACTATTAAGCTGAGAAAACCTGCGACATTTTGACATATTGCATTCACAAAACTAAATCAAGGAAACGATGATAGGTGCGAAGTGATATTTGCATACGATGCGCTTGCCTCGACGATTGGCGGCGGAAAAAAGATGCACATCATGCAGACGGCGAATATCAATAACAGACAGGTGGAAAATTATTTTTTCGGAGTTCATGACACGCAACTTGCTTGAATAGACCCACGACTTGGATTGCTACAACCTCTACGGGACAATTGACGGAGGCATGAAGTTCGTGCAGTGCTACGAGGAAATACCATCTCTGATTGGACTCGCGATGAACAACCATCGGAGCAAATAGATGCCCGGATATTACATGTTTGGTGACAGGTGTTATCCCCGCAGCGCGTCGAGCACTTCATGGCTGTGGCCGGCAGGTTTGACCTTTTTGAAAATCCTACTTATCTTGCCTTGCTTATCGATAAGGAAGGTCGACCGATTGACTCCCATGTATTCTCTGCCCATAAAGCTCTTCAGGCCGTAAACCCCGTACTTTTTCGATACCTCGTTTTCCGGATCTGCAACCAGCGGGTAGGGCATGCCCATCTTTGCCCGGAATTTCAGGTGCGATTCTTCGTTGTCAGGTGAAATACCTACTATTTCGATGCCTGCATCCCTAAATTTCTTGTAGTCACGGGAAAACTCAGTGGCCTCCATCGTGCAGCCGGGCGTGAAATCCTTCGGGTAGAAGTAGACCGCCACGCTTTTTTTGCCCCGCAATTCTGATAGTTTCATCGACTTACCGTTGCCGTCTATCATAGTAAAGTCGGGCGCAACGCTGCCTTCGGCAAGCACCGCCTTTTCTTCCATGATGTTTAGCGGATGCAGCAGGAATAAAAAACTTATCATCCAAAGACAAATGTGTAGAAGACAAAGTTGTCAGAGCGCGGGATTATCTCTATTTCGTGTATCTCCGGCTTATCCGTCCGTACCAGGTTATGCATGAACGGCCAATGTATGTCCACGATGCTGGAGCTGCCGTCATGCCCCACGTCCTTGCCGAGTTGCTCCTTTGTGAGGGGGTTGCCGTCCAATTTGATTTCTACTCTGCAAGGCGTCGCATCGGAACTCCCCATTATGCCATGCACCCGGCTCGCGGCGTTGTAGTTCATTATCACTGCGGGGTGCTGCTCCTTGCCGCCGGGCGCATACTGGACGCCTTCTCGTTGCCATGTCCACTTGCCGCGTAGGTAAACGACGTTGACGTCGTGAGAACCGGGGTCGACTATGACGTTTGCTGCGTCGGGCTTGAGCGTCTGGTTGTTGCCAAATCGCTTGAGCCGGGAGTAACCGACACAGATCTCCGGAGCCATCCCTTGAAAGTGCATGCCGTACGTGTCAAAGATTTCATCCTTAGGGTCGTCTTGATCTTGTTCTTTGAAAGGCTTCTTCCCCGCTTCTTCGAGCAGCTCGACTACAATGTCTTCAAAATCGGTCTTGCCGCCGTAGCCGGCATGCTCGTAACGGATGAAGCCGTTGTGATCAATAATGACGTGCTTTGGCCAATACGTGTTGCCGTACGCCTCCCAAGTCTTGTTGCCGGTGTCAAACGCGTTTGGGATGTCTACATCATATCTGACAAGAGCGCGCCTTATGTTTGCATGATCAGTTGCAAATTGGTACTCTGCGGAATGCGCCTGGATCACCTGCAGGCCGTACTTCCCGTATTTCTGATGCAGGAACTTCATGACAGGGATCATGCGCAGGCAAAAGATGCATGTGTACGTCCAGCAGTCCAGCATCACCACCTTGCCCTTCATTGCCTTTATTGAAAGCGGATCAGAGTTTGCCCATCCGGTAATTTCCTTGAACTCGGGGGCCGGAGTAGCCGGAATAATGTCCATTTACGCATCTTGCAAAGGAGAAGACAGGATATAATCGTTAGATCTTAGGCGACAGGCACAAGAACGAAGTAAATTCAATGATCAACATGTGACTGACCTGGCCTGGATCCGGACTAGAGCTGAGCTGTTTTGATCGAGCAAAGTACATTAACGATTTACACTAACCTGGAAGGTGCGAACGGCTATAGATGACGGTCTGAACCCATAAAGATAGGAACACAACTTCGAAGTACTCATTTAGAAATCGGGTCTGGCCGGTCGATATGATGGCAGACAGTCCGGCCAAGCCACGATATGAAGCGTTATGGCGATCTTGCAACTATAATCTAAAAGGTTTGTGGTGTTTTGTTCTACCTTATCGATCTTGTTTGCTCTGGAATACTAGAACAAGAACACGATAGTCAAGCCCGAGCAGGTAAAGGCAAGCAGGTTTGGACATTGCATTAAGCAGCAACTACCGGAGCAGCCACTCTCTCGACATTTAGAATATATGAATATATGAATCCGCACTGCTCTAGACACTGATGCAAAAGTCAAACATCAAGCAGGTGGCTCCAGACCAGTCGATGCTGCAATACTTTGAAGGAAAGGTAGAGATCAAGAAAGTGATAACGGACACACTTACAAAGGATTTTGAAACTTTTTTGGTTACCTTCATCGACGGCGCTAGGACGAAGCTGCATTACCACGAGACAGACCAAGTGCTCATTGCTACGGAAGGGAAGGGCATAGTCGTGCTCCAAACAGGTGTCAAGATGGACAGCGACACTATTGCTACTGTCAATATGGACGAAGTTCACTATCTGGAAGTAGGGGACTATGTCTGCGTACCCGCAGGAAAATGGCACTGGCACGGGGCTTCTAAGCGAGGCAATTTCATACATTACCAGATCAAAAAGCCAGGCAAAACAACATGGCTGGAATAGCAAAAAGCATAAAGAAAGATATACACATGATGATTATCACAAGTGAAACATGAATGTCGTTCCTGATGTCAACGCAATCGATCACCTCAGATCGCTGATTTCGTCTTCTAGAGGCGCGAGGTATGTCGAAGCGCGGTATCAGGCGCGGCTCACCACCGAAGTCAATTTTGTCAATGGTGAGCTTGAAAGGTTAAGGGTAGTAGAGAACTCCGGCTGCGGAATCAGGGTCCTGATAGACGGCTGCTGGGGCTTTAGCAGCACAAACAACATTTCTTCACTGAAGAAATCACTCGGTCACGCCAAATCCGCGGCACGTGCGCTTGCCAGGACAAAAAAGAATAAGGTAAGAGGGCTGGCCGACTCAAGAATGGCTGTTGGCACTTTCCGGACTACGGTCAACGGCAGTCTATCTGACATTGATATCGAGCAGAAGGTGAAGGTTGCAAGAGAGGGGGAAAAGGCGGCGCGCTCCAACACGGCGGTCAAGACCGCGTCTTGCACCTACCGGGAGATGCTAGATCACAAAGCGATAGTCAATAGCGACGGCGCCGACGTCGAGATATTCGATTCAAAGCCAGAGTTTAGCGTGGCTGCCATAGCCAAGAGGGGAGGCCAGAGCGCGACTGCCCACGAAGGAGCCGGAGTCACCGGCGGATGGAACGACCTATTCAAGAAAAGCCACCTGGATTATGCCCTGACCGCATCAGAACGAGCTGCCAAGCTACTCGACGCGAAACACGTGACCGGCAAGAAGACAACTGTGATTCTTGACCCTGCGATGGTTGGGCTCTTGTCGCACGAAGCAATAGGCCACACCGTCGAAGCCGATTTTGTACTTTCCGGCTCTGTGGTAAAAGACAAGATAGGGCAGCAAGTTGCAAGTGAGTTAGTCACGCTTGTTGACAGCGGCAGATCTGAAATCGCGAACAACGCCGGTGGCACAATTATTGTGGATGATGAGGGTGTCGCTGCGGGCCGAATCGCGATAATCGAAAACGGCATATTAAAGTCGTTCTTGCACAACCGCGAGTCTGCGTTGACATTTGACACAGCTTCAACCGGAAACGCTCGGGCGTTCAAGTACAGCGACGAGCCTCTCATCAGGATGCGCAATACTTTCATTGAGCCGGGTGACGACAAGTTGTGCGAAATGATAAAGGAGACAAAACAGGGCTACCTGATAAAAGGGGCGAGGAATGGACAGGCGGACGCTAACGGCGAATTTATGTTTGGCGCTGAGGAAGTCCACCTTGTTGAGAATGGTGAGGTGAAGGAGCTCATGAGGGGAGCAAGCATTTCTGGCAACGCGTTTGACGCTCTGCGATCAGTCGATATGGTTGGAGACGATTTCCAGTTCGACATTGGCACTGGCTACTGCGGAAAGTACCAGCCGGCGAAGGTGGACGGGGGAGGGCCGCACATCCGATGCATTGCCGTCATAGGAGGATTGCAATAATTGCAGGATCTCTTGCGCTACGCGATAAGAGAGGCAGAGGCTCTAGGGGCGAGCGATATCGAAGCATATGCTGCTACAAGCGCCGAATCGGAAGTCTTTGTTGAGAACAACGACGTCAAGCAGGCAAAGTCGCAAAGCACGAGCTCGATAGGCATCAGGGTCCTAATGGATGGCTCGGTTGGATTCTATTCAGTCAACAGTTTAGCAAGAAACAAGATAAAGGACGCCGTGTCTATGGCTACAAAAATCGCGCGTGTCAGCCCTAGGGACAGATACCACGCGTTACCAGGCAAATCAAAGCCAAGGATGCTCTCGGGCATATACGACAAGAATGCAGAGTCGTTTGCTCCGGCCGACGCGGCCAGGATGGCCACAGAGATGCTTGAAACCGCAAAGTCGTACGATAAAAGAGTGAGCGTCGACAGTGGCAACTTTAGCGCCAACGTGGGCACGCATATACTTTCAAATTCCAATGGCATCGAGCTGGCAGAGAGAGCGAGCGTCTTTTCGTGGTCAATAATGGGTATGGCAATAGAGGGCAGCGACATCTCTAACTTTGATTTCCAACTTGGAGGTTCACACTCTGTAAGGGGCATAAAGGTTCGCGCCGCCGCGATCGAGTTTGCTGAAACAGTTGTCAACTCACTCGGACCGCTTAGGATCGAAAGCTTCAAGGGCGAGATGCTGCTGACACCGGCGGCAGTCAATGAAATGATGCAAGAAACGATCTCGCATTCAATCAATTCAGATGCCGTCCAAAAAAAGTCGAGCCACTTTGCAGGCAAGGTGGGCAAGCGGGTCGCGTTAGATATGCTGACTGTTGAGGACGACGCGACAAACGTCGAGGGCCTTGGTGCGTCCAGCTTTGACAGAGAGGGTGTGGCACACCACAGAAACGTGGTAATAGAAAACGGCGTGCTCAAGAAATTCCTTTACAATACGTACACGGCTAGAAAGGCCGGCGTCAAGAGTACGGGCAATGCAAGCGGCTCGACCAACTCTCCGCCCTCGGTATCCACAACCAACTTTGTTGTTAGGCCGGGGAGGTCCAGCCTCGACACGCTGGTGTCTGAAATGAAAAACGGCTTGATAATTAGCAGGTTTTCCGGCAACGTCAATCCGGTTAATGGCGACTTTTCCGGCGCGGTAAAGGGCGGCCGGCTGGTAAGAAACGGCAAAGTGCAACATGCAGTCAAGGAAGTAATGGTGGCCGGCAACGTATTTGAAGCGCTGCGTCGTTTGAATGGTGTTTCAAAGGAACGAAAAGTCCTTCATGACTCGATATTGCCGTACATGCGGTTTGATGGAATATCTTTCACAGCAGGCTGATTGGGATGAACGAAAAATACGACATTGCAGTGGTCGGTGGCGGGCCGGCGGGGCTGTCGGCAGCGTACTCTGCGGCAAAGGCCGGCGCAAAGGTAGTTTTGTTTGAAAAAGACGAAGCGATTGCTCACAATGTCAGGACAAGCGGCGTGACCTGGATTTCAGAAATGGACAGGCTTGGCATCCCTAGCAAGTACTACAACCCCGTGCAGAATTACCGCTTTGTGTCGCCTTCAAACGACATTTTGATTCGGGGTAGCGCACCAAGGTCCTGCGTGCTTGACGTGAGGGCCACGTACCAGCATCTCGCCTTCATGGCCGCCGAAGCAGGTGCAGAAATAATGGTAAAGAGCAACGTCATTAACATTCTCAAAGACGGAAACAAGATTGCCGGCATCAAGGCCAGCACACCAAAGGGCGACTTGGCTGTCTTGTCAACGCTCGTTATAGATGCGAGCGGGTTTAGCAGTTCAGTCGCACGCAAGGCCGGCGCGGTGGGCGAATGGAAACGCTACGGGGTAGGCGCAGAGTACGAATGCTACTGCGACGACATCGACAGCACGACTTGGACCCTGATGGTCGGCCAGCAGTATTCCGACGCCGGATACGCTTGGATATTCCCATTGTCAAAAAACAGGGTCAGGATAGGAGTCGGGATCGGAAGGCCTGAATCGAGTGCAGAGCCACTTGAAAAGTTGCATGATATAATGGAGAAGAGGCTTGGGCCTCTTGACGTCATGGGAAAGATACAACCTATTGAATTGCACTACGGCTTTATACCAAACGAGGGCGTTAGACAAAACAGCGTCGTAGATGGGCTCTTGATGGTAGGCGATTCAGCTGGCCAGTCAAATCCCCTTGTGCTCGAAGGAATACGCTACGCAATAGAGTTTGGCCGGATCGCCGGCTATGTGGGAACAAGATCGCTTTCTAGCAACGCTAGCAGGGAATCTTTGATGGACTATGAAAAAACATGGAAGGCAAAAGTTGAGTCCAAGATCCAGTCTGCGCTCAAGATCCAGACCCGTTGGCTCGGCCTGAGCGACGAGGAATGGGACAAAGAGATAGAAATCCTGCGAGATATGACAGTCGACGAATTCCTTGACTTTATCAAGGCTGATTTCACGACGGGCAAGCTGATGAAGCTCGCGTTGCACCACCCAAAGCTGGCTGCGCGGCAACTGTTTGACATGATATTGAAGAGCTGATTGAGAGAATTACAGCCAACTCGTTAGGTTTTTATATCTTCGGAAAACAGCAAGTCATGCCTTGGCTGGAGAAACCGCCGCGGACTTTGCTCCAATTCTATACATGCTCGGTTTCGGCCTCCTAGCTTCTGTGCCCGCCCTGATTTTGTCAAGGCTCGTCTCGCCAAGACGCCGGTACAATCCTGTCAAGTTCCTTCCGATGGAATGCGGCCAAATGCCCACAGGCGAAGGCAGATCTCATTTCATGATGCAGTACTACGCCTACATTCTAATGTTCGTGGTCTTTGACGTTATGTCGATTTTTCTTTACGCGTGGGGAACCGCGCTGTTCAACATCCCACGGGCCGCGACGCTTCCCATAATCGGTTTTCTAGGTATAATGTTCGCCGCCATGGGTTATGCGCTCTACCTTGCAGGGAGGAAAGGCATTTGGTGATTTCGCTAACAAGTATTAAATATCTAGACTACAGAGGAAACAATACAGAGGAGAACCGGCATTGAAGAAAGAACTCGTCAGCCCTACAACCTTTAACGTAATGGTGAGCAAGCTCAGCGACGTTCTTGTGAAAGCACTGGACGCGCCACTTGGATATGCCATAAACTGGGGAAGAATCTGGTCACTCTGGCCAGTGCATCTTGAAACAGCATGTTGCAGCGTCGAGTTTGGAGCAGCTTCTGGACCGAGGTACGATGTCGAAAGGTTCGGCATCATCGAAGCATTCGGCTCGCTGCGACAGTGCGACCTGATCGTGGTGCAGGGGACGGTGACACGAAAGATGGCCCCGAGGCTGAGGATGGTCTACGACCAGATGCCGGAGCCAAAGTACGTGATAGCAATGGGTGCCTGCGCCATCACTGGCGGGCTATACATCGACTCGTACAACGTGCTACCAGGTGTCGACGGGATTGTGCCTGTCGACGTATACGTGCCTGGCTGCCCTCCAAGACCTGAAACGCTTATCCAAGGCTGCATGTTGCTGCAGGAAAAGATTAAAAGGTCAAAGATAAAGTAGCATGAGCGCCAATAAGGACGAGCCAAAAAAGCCTGATACCAGCTTGCTGCCAACACCTGCCGCAAAACCGCCAGCGACAGCCACAAAGGCGACTACCGGAACGCAGCCCGCAAAGAAAGAGCAAGAAGCGCCGCCATTTGAAAAAGGGCTCGTGGAAGAGATAAAGAAAAAGTTTGGCGAATCAATAAAAGTAGTTTTCATAAAGCCGCTAAGGACCAAGATAATGGTAGAGCCCAAAGACATTGTTGCAATTGCAACCTTTCTCCGCGACAACATGGGATTTGATCACGCCGAGTCTGTCGCCGGTACCGATTACCCAAAAGACGGCCAGATCGAGGTCATATATCATCTGGGCTCATACACCCGCGAAGACCTTGCCGCCCATGTCCTTGCGCTAACAACTCGGACTAATAGGGACGACGCCCTGCTCCCAACGTTAATTAACGTCTACAAGAGCGTGGAATACCACGAGAGGGAAACGTTTGAGATGCTTGGAGTCTATTTCGAGGGCCACCCGAGGAACGATAGGTTCCTACTACCGGAAGACTGGGCAGACATTCCACCACTTAGAAAGGACTTCAGGATAAAGGGTAGGTAGCATGACAAGCCTGGAAGACAAGTTTGAGGAATCGAAAAAGTTGGGGTTACAGATAGCGAAAGAGTCTGAGGACGATCGGCTAATGACCCTTAGCGTTGGACCGCAGCACCCTGGTTCTGGCCACTTTAGGTTCATAATTAAAGTTGACGGCGACTATATCGTTTACTGTGATCCTGACCCCGGGTATGTGCACCGTGGGGAGGAAAAGATGTGCGAATACCGAAACGTCATCCAGAACATCCCACATCTCGAGAGACCTGTGATTCATGATTCAAACAATATCACCTATTCATACAGCCTTGCAGTCGAAGAGCTGGTGGGAATCGAAGTGCCGCGGCGCGCCCAGTACATCAGAGCACTTGCGTCAGAGCTGAACCGTCAAGTTTACACGCTTTACTGGCTCGCAATCTACGGTATATTCCTAGGGCACTCTACGATGTTCATGTGGCCCACCGGCGATAGGGAGCTGCTGATCGACCTCCTTGAAGTTCTCACCGGCGCACGGGTGACGCATGCTTACAACATACCCGGCGGCGTGAGAAACGACATGCCTGATGGTTTTAAGGAAAGGTGCCTGCGCCAAGTGAGATACCTGCAAAAGCGCTTCAAAGAGTACGAAGATATTTTCTACAACATGCCGCTTTTCCGGCAGAGGACTGAAGGCGTCGCTGTGCTATCAAAAGAAGATGCCATAAAGCTCGGCGTGACGGGCTCAGTCGTGCGCGCGTCAGGCATTCCCTATGATATCCGCAAGGCCGAACCGTACGACATTTACAACGAGATCGATTTCAAGGTTCAGTACATGAAGACGGGCGATTGCTTCGCAAGATCGTACGTCCCGTTCCTCGACATGAAGGAGTCGTGCCACATTATCGAGCAGCTACTCGACAAGATGCCCCAATCCGGCGAAGTGCGCGCCAAGCTCCAACCAAATCCCAAGGGGCCACCTGGTGAAGCATATCGGCGGGTCGAATCGGGCAGAGGCGCACTCGGTTATTATGTTGTGAGCGACGGAACCCCAAAACCATACAGGGTGAAAATCTCGGTCGGCTCGTTCCGCAACATGCTCGCCCTACCCTACCTCCTCGTGGGGCAAAAGATGGGAGATATGCCAGCAACATACTGGTCGCTAAACTATTGGCCTGTGGAGGCTGACAGGTAGATGGCGTCGTACCCGCAGAACTTCCGCTTTGGTGAATTTGTAGGCAGCCTGATCTGGCTCATATTTTGGGTACTAATCATAGTCGCGCTCGTAGGGCTCCCGCTCATCTTTATCGTATTATTCTATGTCCCACTCCCACCAGTGGGAGACCAGGTACTAACACCGTACCTCTTTTTGACCTCAATACTTTACCCGCAGAGCGCCATCCCGGTCATCAAGACACTGATGGGGACAGACCTGTTTAGGGTCGCAATGTTCCCCGGCTTTACATATGCCGCGCTGATAGCCGCCGTGACAATATTTATCGAGCGCAAATTCCTTGCTAAAATGCAGCTTCGCGTAGGCCCGCTTTACGCCGGCAAGATAGAGGGAATCTTGCAGCTCATAGCCGATGGCCTAAAGCTGATTTCAAAGGAAATCATTGTGCCTTCCGGTGCTGACAAGCTGATGTTTTGGGCGGCGCCGATAGCTTTTGTCTCGACTGCGGCAGCTGTAGTTGCCCTCATACCTGCAGCCCCCGGATACGTCGTGGCAGACGTTGACGTCGGCTTGCTGGCAGTCTTTGCGATCCTCGGATTCTTCCCGCTTATTGCACTACTATTCTCTTGGGCAAGCAACAGCAAGTACCCCTTCATCGGTGGCCTGCGGGCGCTGCACCAGATGATCGCCTTTGAAATACCATTCATCCTCTCAGCGCTCTCCGTCGTCATTTTGTCCGGCACCCTCAACCTGACAGGGATAGTCGATTCGCAGCTCCAGTCGTACTGGTTTATCTTTTTCCTCCCAATAAGCGCCTTTGTGTTCTACATTTCCTCGCTCGCAGAGCTCGAGAGAATCCCGTTCGACCTGCCAGAAGCAGAGTCAGAGATCGTTGCCGGCTGGTTGACAGAGACGTCTGGCATGATATACGGGCTGCTCCAGCTCGGCTCGTACGTAAAGACGTACGCACTGGCCGCCTTGTTCGTTATCTTGTTCCTTGGAGGCTGGGCAGGCCCTATGGTATTCCCGGCAGAGATCCATACACCCATCGTGAACATTAGTCCGATTTACGATCAAGAAGCAGCCAATGGATCTCTCTGGTTCACCTTGAAGACATTTGGCGTAATCATGTTAATGCTCCTGCCAAGAGGCATCAGCCCCAGGATTAGGATGGACATCTTGCTCCACACCGGTTGGTATAAGCTGATCGTGCTTGCGTTCATCAACATATTCGTCGCCCTTGCACTAATATATGGCGGAATCCTTGGTCCGGGAGGTCTGCTAGTTAGATGACATCCGCGGGCAACTTCATAAAAGCTATTGAGTCGGGCTCGAAGCATCTTGTCATCAAGCGCTTCACGTTTCGCTATCCTGAGCAGAAACTAAAGTTCGTCGGTGATGGCTACCAGTTCGACCCCAAGAGGGGCGTAGGAATAGCCGGTTATCGAGGCAGGCACATTCTGTTTCACGACAAATGCACAGGCTGCCAGCTCTGCGCGATAGCATGCGAAGGCATTGCGGAAGCAATCGGCATGGTCAAAGTTGACGAGTCTTGGAAGCATAACAAGAAGGCCATCATGCCGCAGATTGACTTTGGCAAATGCGTTTTCTGCGGACTGTGCGTCGACGCTTGCCCATTCTACGCGCTCTTTATGACGAATGACTATGAGCTGTCAGCGTTCACCAAGGAACACCTGATCTACACGCCGGCCCAGTTAGCGATCAAGCCAAAGTATCAAGGAGATGTTGAGATCGTGATAGACGGAAGAGGGGCTACACATGGCTGACCCGGTCTTTATTGCCGTCGCAGTTCTCACAGTTGGAGCGGCCATAATCGCGCTTGAAGCGCGTGAGCTCATCTACGGCGCCGTTGCGCTTGCAGTCTCAATGCTCGGGATCGCCGGCTTTTTCCTACTTCTGGACGCGCCGTTTGTGGCGGTTTTCCAGATCGCAGTCTATGTGGGAGCAGTCGCGGTGCTCATCATTTTCACAGTCATGCTAGTGAGGACGCAGGCCCTTTTCACAACCAAAGAGGATAAGAAGAGAAAGGGCGCTGGAATTGCACTGATGCTTATAATCATGGCAAGCTTCGGCGCGTTGCTTCTTGCATCCGGGCTTAACGGCCAGTTCGGGAGCTTTGGAGATTCGGCGACTGTTGACTTTACAGAGATTGGCGAGCTAATGCTGACTTACTATGCGCCAGCGCTGATCTTGATGGGGCTGACCCTTGCAGGGGCAGTGATTGCGGCGCTCGCGCTTGCGCGCAGAGAGGATGTAGAACAACAACATGAGCGAGCTGATTGATTTCCTCATCGTGTCGATTGCACTGGTTGCAATCGGCATCTACGGGTTAGTCGTCAAGCGCAACGCGATCAGGATGCTCTTTTCAATAGAAATCATTGCGAACGCTGCAAACCTGACTTTGGTTGCCTTTTCAAGAGGGCTTCCGAACGCACAGGGGCAAACCTTTGCGCTCTTTTCAATAGCCATTGCCGCTGCGGAAGTGGCGGTGGGTCTCGGGCTTATCATTGTGGCGTACAGACTATACAGGGAGATCGATGTCGCAGAATTCAGGAGCATGCGGGGCTAGAAATTCTAAATGGCAGAGACATATTTCCTCTTGGCAGCGACTTTCATACCGCTTCTCCTAGCGCCAATAGCCTATGGCATCGGCAGGAAGCTAGGTGTAAACATTGCCACGTGGTTTACATTTGGAGCACTTGCTGTGTCGACGGGGCTGCTTGCGGTGCCAGCAATTGCTATTTACAATGGCTCACAACAAGTGTATTCTGAAAGTTACATATGGGGCCAATTTGGCAACTTTGGTCTCAGGCTTGATGGCCTTAGCTTGCCGTTTGCGCTCATAATCTACATACTCTGCACTGTACTTGCGCTTTACTCAAAGCCCTATATGGTTCACAAAGTGTCAGAAGACTTGCCCGAACATAAGGCCGGCCATGGCAGCGGCGCTACTGGGCAAAGAGATGAGTCTGGCTCACACGACAACCATAACGGTTCTAGCTCTCAGTTGACGGTACTTGAAACCGACCAGCGCGTTAAGAACCAGATGGCACTCTACTTTTCTCTCTACCTTGCCTTCTCGATGGGCATGCTGGGCACTGTCTTGTCGACAAACCTCATAGAGTTCTACGTGTTCTTTGAATTGATGCTTGTTCCATCGTTTTTCCTTGTCGCGTTTTACGGCTATGGCGCAAGGCGAAGGATAGCCCTGATGTTCTTCTTCTGGACGCACGTGGGTGCAGTCGTCTTGTTGTTAGGCCTCCTGGCTATGGGATTCTTTGCCGGGGGCTTTGACTTTGATACGATCAAGGCTAACGCAGCCAACATTCCTGCTCAGTGGCTTCCGCTAATTGTTTTTGCACTTGTCCTAGGCCTTGGGGTCAAACTCGCTGCATTTCTGCTGCACATCTGGCTCCCGTACGCCCATGCGGAGGCACCGACCCCCGTTTCGGCCCTGTTGTCGCCGGCGATGATCGGAATAGGCGCTTACGGCATACTACGTCTATGGTTGGAGCTCTTGACCGGCAGCTATGAGCAGTACAGCATTTACATTAGCATGTGGGGCCTCTCGACGATGGTGTACGGCGGCGCGATGGCCCTGATGCAGGACGATATCAAAAAGGTTCTCGCCTACTCCAGCATCAGCCAGATGGGTTACATACTCTTTGGATTGGGATCTGAAAGCATACTTGGTATCACCGGCGGCACACTGATGTATGTGACTCACGGCCTTGGCAAAGCTATCCTCTTCATGATGGCTGGCTCTATTATTTTGCAAACAGGCACAAGGAGCATGGCAAAGCTCGGTGGGCTCGCTGGCAAGATGCCATACACCGCGGTGCTCGCAATGATCGGTGCACTCACAATAATCGGCATACCGCCCACGAGTGGTTTCATGGGCGAATGGATCCTGTTCAGCGGCGTGTTACAGACGGCCGTCGCGGACATGGACCCGCTCAGAACGACCATGTTCGCGCTAGGCATACTAGCCACAGTGTTATCATCGGCTTACATCCTGTGGATGTTCAAGCGCATATTCTTTGGCAAGATCCCAGAAGAGCTCGCGCACGTAAAGGACTCTAACCGCTATATCACGGCAACAATGGGCGTACTTGCCGCAATGACGCTCATCATCGGCGTTTACCCTGATCTATTCCTCGCACCGATCAACGACTACATCGGAGGCATGTTTGAAGGTCACGAAGGTGTGTTGCCTGTTCCAGTTCATGCCGAAGGCGCGGAGAATCGAATGGCTGTTGAACCTGTGATTACAACTGGCGTGTTGGCGGAAGCAGCGCATTAGGTGATCAAGATGGCAACAGGCTTTGAAGGAATCGCAATAAACGCTTGGCTAGTATGGATACTGCCTTTTGCTGGAGCCGCGATAATAGCGGCAGTTGCCCGCAGCGGCCATCGCATCCGAGACTACACTGCGGTAGGATTTGCTCTTGCAAGCGCCGTTTCAGCCGCGACCCTGCTTCCGCTTGCTCTTGAAGGCACCGAAGTACACAGTCAAGTGAATTGGATTTCTTCGTTTGGGCTCAAGGCAGGCGTGCTTGCAGACCCGCTTGCAATAGTCATGACCAACCTCGTGGCGTGGATTTCATTTCTCATCATGGTATACTCGACAGGTTACATGCACGGCGACCGGGACCTTACGCGCTATTGGTTCTTTATGCTCTTTTTCATCGGTTCGATGCAGCTGATCGTCATGTCGGACAACCTGCTCATGGTCTTCTTTGGGTGGGAGGGCGTCGGGCTAGCGTCGTACGCGCTCATTGGCTTCTGGTACTACGACAGGAAGAAGGACTATGTCGGCAGAGAAGGTCACGTTGCAGGGGGCATCCCGATGTGGACTTCGCCCACTCATGCCGGAATGAAGGCATTCCTTATGACCCGCGCAGGTGACACAATGATGCTGGCAGGCATGTTCCTGATTTTCATGCACGCCGGCACCTTTGGCTTCAAGGAGCTTCTCGAGGATCCATCATGGGCATTTGCAATGTCGCAACAGAACCTACTAGTACCGGCAGCCGTGCTGCTTTTTGGTGGCGCGATAGGTAAATCGGCGCAATTCCCGCTCAATGAGTGGCTTCTAGAGGCTATGACCGGCCCGACCGCAGTTTCAGCCCTTATCCACGCTGCGACGATGGTCAAGGCCGGCGTGTTCCTAGTCGCGCGCATCGGGCCGCTATTCTTTGCGCTGGGAACAATCGGTGCCTTCAGTACAGAGCAGTTCTTCGAAGTTGTTGCTTGGGTCGGAGCGATCACTGCTTTCCTGCTTGCGACGCAGGCGCTCGTCAATCCGGAGATAAAGAAAGTGCTGGCGTACTCTACTGGCTCACAGATAGGCTACATGATGATGGCCTTTGGAATCGCAGGGTTATCGCTCAACTTTGTCGAAGGATACACAGCCGGCTTTTTCCACATGATGAGCCACATGATGTTCAAGGCGTCGCTCTTTATGGGGGCCGGCGCCATTCTGCACACCGTGGGTTCTAGATTCATGACCGATATGGGTGGCCTCAAGAAGCCTATGCGAAAGACGTACATCTTTATGCTTCTCGCGAGCCTCTCGCTGGCAGGCGCTCCGCTCTTTACCTCTGGCTTCTGGAGCAAGGACGCCATTTTCGCCGCGGTGCTTGATTCTGGTTATGCGTATTCATGGCCGCTCTTTATTGTAGCGGTTGTAGTCGCAGTGATGACCGCGTTTTACACCTTCAGGATGGTAGGGATGGCATTCTTTGGAAATAAGAGCAAGCACATTGAAGAGATGGAGCAGAAAGGACACCACGTGCACGAAGCAGGCCGGAGCATGCTCGTGCCTTACGCGATACTGGCAGTCGCCTCTATAGCCATAGGCGTGGTCGGCTTTGTGTTTGAGGCGCAGATCGAAAGTTTGTTTGCCGCGTATCTTGCAGAATCGTTTGGAATTGGAGAGGAAGAAGGAGGAGTGCATATCGCCATTTTGCCTGAAGGGGATAGAACGTTCTTTGGACTCCACCCGATAGCCGCTGCAGCATCGGTAGGCGCGTTCGCGGTCGGCGGCGCGCTGGGCTACCTGTTCTACATTGCCCGGAAGGCAAATCCACAAATCATTTCAAGAAGCATAATGACAAGGGCAATCTGGAAGTTCCTCTACAACAGGTGGTATCTCAACACTGCCCTTTACTGGGGCGGAGTGATTTTGCCGCTGGCAGTGTACCGCTTTGTGTGGAGATACTTTGAAAGCACCATAATCGATGGCATGAATCCTGCCTTGCAGTACTCAATGACATACATGTCCCGTATTGTAAAGGGAGGCCAGACCGGAATAACACAGACATATCTGTTCGTATTTGCAGTGGGCATCATGATAATCATGATGCTACTCTTGCTATAGGTGCATGAAAAATGGTTGACCTTTTCTCTACTCCTATCCTCGTGACGATAATCCTGGGTGTGGTGGGACTCGCCATCCCTGCAATAGACGCAGGCAGACGCGAAAGGGGAGCTGACCGGAACAAGATCTACAGTGCGATCGCTTTTGGCGCGCTCGTTGTTGCGATGGGAATAGTCGTCTTCAGGATATTCACCGGCGAGGTGCTGCCGGCTGTGGCGTTCTCACAGGATGTAATAGTCGACGACATGTTTGGCTCGTTCTTTGCCATCGCGCTGTTGCTGGTTTCCATAATGGTCACGGCGTCGTCGTGGAACTATTATAAGGGCAAATCGAACCCTGCGGCCTACTACTCGCTCATACTGCTGTCCAGCATTGGCATGGTGATAATCGCCTACTCTACCGATCTTGTGATGCTGCTGGTTGCTTGGGAGCTGATGTCGCTTCCCACATACGCGCTAGCAGGCTTTGCAAAGCGCGACCCAATATCGAACGAAGCGGCGATAAAATATTTCATGTTCGGCGCGCTGTCCTCAGCCTTGATCGTCCTCGCGATAGGTCTCGTCTACGGCATAACCGGCACGACCAATATCGGAGACTCGATAGGCGCGATGGCAAGCCTCGATGAGAGCCTCATGCCGATTGGTTTGCTCGCCGTCGCACTGTTCATCGCCGGCTTTGGCTTCAAGATGGGCCTCGTTCCGTTCCACATGTGGTTGCCAGATGCCTATGAGGGCTCACCCACCACAATCGGCGCGCTACTGGCTGCCGGGACAAAGAAGGCTGGCTTTGCCGCTGCCCTCCGCGTAATCGTCCTTGGCATGTTTGCACTCAACTTGGACTGGACACTCACCCTTGGGGTAGTAGCAGTGTTCACAATGATACTTGGTAACCTCGGCGCTCTAGTGCAAAAGAGCGTACCTAGGATTCTGGCATATTCTTCCATCGCGCAGGCAGGCTACATCATGATGGGCATCGCGCTTGCGCCCTATTCAGATCAGGCACTAACCGGCTCGCTCTTCCACATTATCAACCATGCCGTAATGAAGTCCGCGGCGTTCATCGCCGCTGCGTCGGTAGCGGTGGCGCTTGCCGGCTACAGCCTGGATAAGTATCGAGGCCTTGGCCGGCGCATGCCGATAACCGCAATCGCACTTTCGATATCTCTGCTTGCACTTGCAGGCGTGCCTCCACTCAGCGGGTTCTGGAGCAAGCTGGTGATCTTTGGTGCAGGCATCAACTCCGGCCCGCTGGTAGAGTGGGGTCCGTGGCTTGCAATAGCAGGCGTGCTGAACAGCGCGCTATCACTTGGCTACTATGCTTGGATAATTAGAAAAATGTACATGGAAGAGGGACCGGACATGAGCCGGGTAAAAGAGCCAAGAGCGATCGTTGCCGTGCTCGTGTTTGCGATGGTGTTCATGGTGGGCTTTGGCATCTGGCACGCCCCGCTGCTTGACTTTGCGTCAAGGGCTATCCCCGACTTGTCGTCGAGCATCACTCAGGTGACAATGATCGGCGGCAACTAACGCGCTCGTGCACCAAATTGCTTCTTTTATAGCGGACTAAAACTGGAGAGAAGCCAGGTCAGTCAAATGTTCTAAGTGGCATCTGGCTTTGCTTTCTGCAGTTATCTTGCGTAGCTCATTCTTGGCTTTGGCCGCATACGACTGATAGAGCTTATCCATCTCATCAACCAGCTCCTGTGATCTGCCGTTCTTTCTTACGAGCATGTTGAAAAGCCTATTTTCATTGTTCCAGTCGATGAGATCATCGTGAATTTGATAAGCAATACCGAGGAGGTTGCCAAACGACGTCATGGCCCGGATCTGGTCGTCATTGCCACCACCAATTACTGCACCTATCTTTGCTGACGCTTCAAAAAGCGATGCGGTTTTGAATTCGAGCACCTTGATGTAATCGTCGTGAGTGATGTCCGGTGATTTGTTGATCCTTATCTCCATCATCTCACCTTCACTCATCCTAGTTGCTGCGTTTGACAATTCACTGACAACGCGCGGATCCTTCAGTTTTGACCCAATGTTGAGTATGATGCCTAGCACAAAGTCGGCTGTGAGGATGCTGCTGTTGTAGCCATACTTCACATGAAACGAGGGTTTGCCGCGCCGCTGGTTTTCCTCATCGATAATGTCATCGTGGATTATCGATTCTGTGTGCAGGAGCTCTATCGCCGAGGCAGCAAAGTAAGCATCGGGCCCGGGGTTTTTCGAGTTGATGCACTCGGCAGACAGCACGAGTATGAGCGGCCTGATGCGCTTTCCGCCGTCGCAGGCATACCGTAAGGGCGCGTGGAATTCTGACCAGGAATAGAGTTCAAGCTCGCGCACTAGCGCGTCTTCTATTCTTACGAGCTGGTCTGCAAACTGCTCAATCAAAGGATTGATCTCGATGTTTCTCCTGCTCAAAACCAGCTCTTTTCCTAAGAATACTCTAATCCGTGTCAATATTAATTTAATGTTCTAGATCGAAGTGCTCGTTGGAGGCCGACAGCCGCCTATGCTTTCAGAAAAGTCGTACAAGAGTGTTTTGAAAAAGCGTTGACCTGGCCGGCAATTGGGTGACAAGGCGGTCGTACCGGCCCAGCCGATCATGAGTGGTGGTAACAAAAGTGAGGATCTTCTTAAAAGACCTATGATGTTATATTCTAGAACAAAGAAGGAAAAGCCAAACCGGACCAACTTTAGAAAATCGTTGGTGGGGGCCGGGAACATGATGCAGACGTGGACCGGTCACCCCAAGACCATGGGAATTGGCTACGGAAAGAAACAAGGATCAACCTATCTTATTGTTTGCGCAGAAATCTTCTAGAAGATAAGGAAGATGGACTACATTAGGCTTACACCTGCCGGGGAGTTTTGCCTGCAGGAACTGTTTAGTGTCGGGTAATCGGCTGTTCAGCTTCGCCCTTGAAATGACAAACTGTGCAATGATCCTTGTCGTCCCATAAACACGACCAGACCATTTCATTTTCTAAGCCGCAGATGTGACAGCTGGACATCGTAACAGGAGTATGACAATAAACTATTCAACCAAACCCCACACGTTTGTGAATCATTGATGCATTAATAACCAAATATCGGCACTATTACATTCATTTCTTACATTTCACTAATTCGAGTTCGGCGTTGCGATTCATCGACTAACCAAGCAGGCCAAAAACTTTTCTGTTTTTCAAGGCAGGAGCGGACGGACGTGCCCGGTATGCTGTCGTGATTGCATCTAATGCACTTGCAACGTAAAGCAGTCATGAGCATGCGTGGGACACGAGCTAATGAGCTTAGGGAACGCCATGACTCATACTGACATGTCAGTAGAGCGCAAAAGCTTTGTCATTTTGCAACTGCGACGTCATCGTTCAGTTCTTCCTTCACTCGTAAAACAAGTTCTGATAACGTTACGGGCTTTTTGAAAAAGAGCTTTACTTCAGTGTTCTTGAATACCTTGCTGAATTCATTTTCATAGATTTCAAATGCAGTCATGAAAGCAACTTTGATCTTATCATCTTTCTTTCTTATTTGCCGGTAAAGTTCAAACCCATTCATGTCGGGCATTCTAATGTCTGTTATGAGCATCGCATAGTAATCGTGTTTGAATTGGTCTAATGCTGCAATTGGGTCGGTGAATGCATCAACTACAAGACCATCGCGTTCAAGACCCATTTTGTAAGTAGCCGCAACGTCTGGTTCATCGTCAACTAGCAAAATTCTTGCCAAGAAAATACCCTTCTAGAACAAAATTACCATCAATCATATTTAACCATTTTAGGTAACACTTGATTAGAGTTTTCTGAATAGATCACTAACTATGTTAAACAAGACGGCAGGGCAGTTACTCATTGTGTCGTGACGGATTGGGCAAGTTTGTTGATTATCCTCTAATAATCTGCCTAATCAACCTTCACTTCATCCACATATTCTATTGGCTAATGCTTCGACAAGGCTGAGCCCCCTTTTGTGCATCCTCGCATAGCACTCTACCAAGCAAATTCGTGACAAGTAAACGAAACGACTTTTCTACGGCGATTCCTGCTGGCTGGGTCTTGCTCCGAGCACTGTCGTGACATTCATTTCCTGCCCATCGCGCAGTATCGTCAGCTGTAGCTGGTCGCCTACGGTCTTTTCTCTCTGAAGGTAGACAAGGATGTCGTCTATCTTTCTCACGGTCTTGTTGTCTACACTAACTATGACATCGCCGCCGAGCCGTGCCGGCGCGCCGTCTATGGTTGCGTCCTCGTCGCCTCCCCTGATGCCCGCTGCTTCCGCAGGGCTCCCGGCGACCACTTCCATCACCAGAAATCCGCGGGGCTCCTTAAGGCCGAGGCGCTCTGCTATTCCTGGCGTCATGTCCCTCCCGGCCACGCCAAGCCATGGATGATGGAACGACCCCGAGGTGATGAGCGACGGCACAACCTTGCCCATCGTATTTGACGGGATTGAGAAGCCCACGCCGGCGAACTGGCCGGTGGTTGAATAAATGGCAGAGTTGATACCTATGACCTCACCCTTCAGGTTGAGCAGCGGCCCACCCGAGTTCCCGGGATTGATCGGCGCGTCAGTTTGTATGACGTCTGGTATGGAGAAGTCGCCGGCTTCCTGCGCGGGTATGAGCCTGCCGACTCCGCTGATAATGCCGGCGCTCATCGAACCTGAGAGCCCGAACGGGTTGCCAATGGCTGCAACCTGCTCGCCCACTCTAATCGCGGATGAATCTGCAAGTGGCAGTGGAACGAGCTTTTCCGGCGGAACTTCTTCCACGTAGAGGACCGCAAGGTCGGTGAACGGGTCAGACCCTATCAGTACCGCACGATAAACCGTGCCGTCAAGGAATGTGACGTCGAGCCTTCCCCCGCCGCTCACTACGTGGTTGTTTGTGATGACGTGGCCATTGTTATCGTAGACAAAACCCGAGCCGAGACGAGAGTCTAGCGGGTTCGTTTCGTGACTGTCAGTTATCTGCACGACTGACTTTTCCACTTTCAAAAACAGATCCGGCAGGCTCAACTCCGAGTCAGAGGCTTCTACCGTGCTCACTCTGCCCACTTCAAATGCGTCGTCATCGAGGCCCGCCCTCCCATCTTGGTTCGTATGCGTAAAGTCAAGATTTGCGATGAATGGCGGGGTGCCAAGGTCGTGGAGATCGACAAACTGCGAATATGCAAAAAAGATTGCAACGCCGGCGATGATAATTCCCGCTGCCAGGATTGCCTTGTTCAATGCCACTAAAAATATCCCACTATTATCTAATAATCTTTTTGCCCAAATGAAGTGCAGGTGTCGCGAGCCTATCTCTGATGTAGGGCGAACTGATGACCTGTGGCTCTTCCAAGAACTCTGTCAGTCGGGTGTAGTAAATCAGGAATTCCCTTCCCTTGTCAGTCGTTCTGTAGATCAGGCCATCTTGGATGAGGAGCCTTTTGCCGGTCAACTCTCTTAGGTAGAGGTGAACCTGCTCGTAACTGAGGTTCGCCTTATACATGATATGGGTCTTTCTGATTC
>JANWHJ010000036.1 GCA_025450475.1 Nitrososphaera sp. | reverse complement strand
TCCCACAAATTGCTGTAGGTGAGCTGGCGGCGATATTTATTTTAGATTGGACTGATTGAGCGCCGTATAGACTATTATCATGAAAGTCAGTAGCAGGAATATGAAAGGGATGATACCTTCTGTCGTTACCTTTCTGCGCTTATCCTTAGGCACATTCTTGGCTATGCCTTTGCCAATGCCAACGGAAATGATATAGAAGACAATCCCCAAGCCTATGGTGATCAGATAGGGAGGAGACGAAGTGGCCTGACCGAATGGCACAACACTGCTTATGACAACGCCTGCGACGATGCCGGCCGCGACACCGGCCAGCGCGCGCATGTAATAGACCCGCTCAAATGTGTCCAAAGTTGCCTTTTTTGATTAAATTGGAGCTGGTAAAATGCCTTGCGGCTGTTTTCAATTGTTTAATATTTGCGACATGCTGTTCCTCTGGCATGGAGCTGTCCGGCATCGAGCTGCGGCACCTTGTCAATGAGATCAGGAGCAGGGTCACCTCAGGGTACTATGTGAGCGGTATCAATGCCATAACAAAGAGCTCGCTGCTTCTCAAGCTCCACCATCCGACGCAGGAAGATATCATGCTGGTCCTCTCTGCGAAGGGAGTGTGGATAACGAGGCTCAAGTTCAAGCCGGTGGAGGAAAATAGGCTGGAGCGCGTTGTGCAGGCAGAGATAGAGCGCGCAAAGCTAGAATCGATAGAGCAGATCGGGAGCGAGCGCATTGTCTCATTGAAATTCAGGCACCCGGACGGCATTGCGAGAATAATCGTATGCGAGTTTTTCGGTGAGGGCAATATCGCGATATGCGACGAGAACATGCAGATTACCGCAATCCTCAACCCGATAGAAGTTAGACACAGAACCCTCGGGGTAGGGCTGAGGTACGCTTACCCTCCGGCGAGAGGAGTAGACGTTTTCGATGTCACGCTTGAACAGATGCTTTCGCTGAGAAGCGAGGCAAAGAGCCTCGACGTGCTCCGATGGATTGGGCGCAGCATCTCAATGCCAAAAAAATTCGTAGAGGAGGTGGCCAAGCGCGCAAGTATTGAAAGCAAGTTGGCGGTGCACCTATCTGACGAACAGGTGGAGAAGATCTATTTCACTGTCAAGATTCTTGTCAATGACGTCAGCTCTGGCAAGAACCACCAGCCCGTAGTAATCATTGAAAATGAAAAGCCGATAGAAGCGCTGCCTATACTGACGGAAGAGGCTGCAAAAATGAGCACCAAGAAAGTCGCGTCGTACATGGACGCAGTCGACGAAGTACTCAGCAGCGAAATCCTAGACATCGGGCGCAGCAGCAAGACTGTAGAGCTTGACAAGCAGATAGCAATCCTAGTGCACGACCTTGACGAGCAGAACAAGGCAATGGAAAAGGTGATGCAAAAGTCAGCTGCTATACGCAAGCTCGCTGACGAGCTCATGTCGCTGTCGTACCAGAACCCCGATGACGGCAGTGTCCACGATGCGCTAGCGGCCAACTCTGCCTCGGTAGTGATGGAAAAGGGCGTGAAATACGTCGAAGTTTCAGGAGAAAAGATCGAGATGCAGACGAACCTTGCCAGGGTCAGCTCCATGCTCTTTGCTCGCGCAAAAGAAATGGAGCGCGGGAATGCATCGATAGAGGAAGCGCGGGCAAAGTTGCTTGCACAGATCGAAAAGTTGCGCGGCCAGACAGCGGCCATCCACAAGAAAGTCATAGTAAGAGAGCAGACAGCAAAAGAGTGGTACGAGCGCTACAGGTGGTTCGTCACCACCGACGGGATCCTGGCGATCGGTGGACGCGACGCCTCTTCCAATTCCGCCCTGATCCGCAAGCACCTTACAGAGGATGACGTTGTGTTCCACGCCGAAATTCACGGCTCACCTTTCTTCATTGTCAAGAACGCGGCCGTCCCGGCGCAGGAAGGCAAGATCGATTCATCACTTCATCAGGTGGCCCAGGCGACCGTCTCGTTCAGCAGGGCGTGGAAGGACGGCCTCTCAAGTGCCGACGCTTATTGGGTGACACCCGGGCAGATAAAAAAAGGGGCGCCGACTGGCCAGTTCCTACCGAAGGGCTCCTTCGTGATAGAAGGCAAACGCAGCTACCTTAAGGGTGTGGAGATAAGGCTAGCAATCGGAGTAGTGAAATTGAACGACAGAGAAATTCTGGTGTGTGGGCCGGAGGAGTCTATAAAAAAGCGGGCAATGTTTTACGCCGTTCTCTTACAGGGCGGCATGGATCCGATGACTGCAGCAAGAAAAGCAAAAACGGAATTCGTCAAGATAGCCGGTGATGGCGAAGTCGCAGAAACGATCAAGCGCATAAGTCTTGATGACTTTGTGAGGGCACTCCCGACTGGCCAGTCGAGGATCTCGTTCACCGCTAGGGGCCAGCAGCAGGACATACCGGAAGCAGCAGTCGAAGAACAACAACAAAAGTAATTAAGGTCAGAAATCCGACTACATTTTGTGGTAAGAAAGCCAGTCAGGGAACACGCCGACGCGAACATGACCACGCGCGTGATTGTCAGAGATATCATGAATAGCCCGGTGGTCTCTGCGTCCCCAGGCGACAACGTCCGCGACATTGCGAAAAAGATGAAGGAGGAAAAGATTGGCAGCATTGTCATTATGGAGAAGGACAAGCCTGTCGGCATCGTGACTGACTGGGATATTGTTTCAAACGGCCTGGCAAAGGACGCCAAGCCCAGCCAGATAAAAGCAAAGGATGTGATGCAGGACATACATACTATAGAGAGCGACGAGAGCATCACCGAAGCTGCGCGCCATCTGAGGAAACACAACATAAAGCGCCTTGGAGTCATCTACAAAAAGAGGCTTGTTGGGATCATTTCTTCTTCAGACGTGATTGCAGTTACGCCTGAGCTTGTTGATGTCGTGTCGGAAAAGGCTGCAATTATTCGGGGAGAGCTTGGCCGGCAGGCAGGCAACGTGTCTGGCTACTGCGACGAATGCGGTGAGTGGTCAGACCTATTGCAGTACGACGAGGGCACATTCATTTGCGAAGTATGTAGGGGCGAGTCGTCCGTTGGCGCTGAAGGCGCCTAGGTTTCTTGCTGATGCGATGCTAGGGAAAGTTGCGCGCAAGCTCCGCTTTTTTGGCTTTGATACGCTCTATATCGCACACTCGCCGGACAACGAAATCTTGAAAACAGGAATCGAATAAGGCAGGGTCATCCTTACATCCGACAAGGAGCTGTTCAAGCGCGTAGTCAAGGTAGGCGCGCTCGGTGTGTTAATCAGCGGCGCAGGCGACATCGACGACATTGAGCACATATTTGCCAAGAATGGCGTCACTTCCATCGAGCTGGATGGCATTGGTTCCCGGTGCTCGATGTGCAACGGATTGTTGGAAGAGAGGACGCGAGACCAGCTGAAAAGCGAAATACCAAACAAGGTCTCAGATTACCACAATAAGTTTTACCAGTGCGCCGCCTGCGGCAAGGTATACTGGGAAGGCGGCCACCTCAGCCGCATGAGAGCGCTTGCCAAAACCGTGGAGAGCAGGATTGGAAGAGCAGCCCCCCCACCATGGCCACATCAAAAGGTTAAAATCGGGTGAGACAGTCGAAATCAGTTAAATGAGCTCAAATTCTGCTTTGGAGCGCACGATCAGCAAGGTTTTGTCACAGAAAGAAGCAGAACTAATTTCAAAGATAGATTCTGCATACCAGGAATCGCTGAACAACCTTGAAGCTTCGCGCGGCAAACTGGAGGCCGAGCGCACAAGGATTGTCGAGTCTGCAAGAAAGCAGGGCGAGAACTTGAAGCGCCAAATAGTCGGGTCAGGCAGGCTTGCCGCCCGCAACCAGGAACTTTTGATAATTGAGAGTGCTGTCAACAACGCCTTTGAAGAAGCAAGGAAAAAGCTTGCGGCCTCTGGCGGCAAGGACAGCTACAGGGAGCTCAGTAGTAGCATTATTGAAGAGAGCGTCTTGTCAGTCGGCTCTGACGAAGTCGTCATTGAATGCAACAAGAACGACTCCGGGCTGATCAGGAAAATACTGTCAGACCTGCAGGAAAAGAACCCGAAGGTGCAGGCAAAGGTTTCTGACCGCAGCATCGACGTGCTTGGAGGCATCAAAATAAAATCCGCGGATGGCACGATGACATACGACAACACTCTTGATTCCAGAATTGAAAGACTCAAACCTTTAATAAGGAAAAACATTGCCCAGATGCTGAGAGGAGAGGCGTAGTGGTAGCAAAAGGGAGAATCGTCTGGGTGAGCGGCCCGGCAGTCAAGGCAGATGGCATGTCTACAGCAAAGATGTACGAAACTGTAGAAGTGGGCGATTCAAAGCTCATCGGCGAAGTCATCAGGCTAACCGGCGACGTTGCATTCATCCAAGTATACGAGTCCACATCAGGGCTTAAGCCTGGCGAGCCCGTAGTCGGGACCGGCCAGCCGCTGTCAGTGCTGCTTGGCCCGGGAATCATTGGCAAGATCTACGACGGCATACAGCGCCCGCTGGACGAGATTGCTTCAAAATCGGGCGCGTTCATTGGAAGGGGCGTGATAACAACCCCGGTCGATATGAAGAAGAAATACAAGTTCAAACCCACCGTGAAAAAGGGCGACCAGGTTGGTCCAGGCTCAATTCTGGGCATTGTGGAAGAGACCCCGCTAGTGACACACAGCATCATTGTCCCGCCAAACCACCCGGGCGGCAAGCTGGCCGACATTGCAGGTGAGGGCGACTATGACATCGAGCATATCATCGCAACCACCGAGAAGGGTGGCGACAAGCTGCCACTAAAGATGTATCACAAGTGGCCAGTGCGAAAGCCCAGGCCATATGCCGAGCGCTACGACCCAACCGTCCCGCTGGTAACTGGCCAGCGCGTAATCGACACATACTTCCCGATCGCAAAGGGAGGGACCGGCGCAATCCCGGGCGGCTTTGGCACCGGCAAGACTGTAACATTACACCAGATCGCAAAGTGGGCAGACAGCAAGGTGGTCGTCTACATTGGCTGCGGCGAACGCGGCAACGAGATGACTGTAGTGCTTGTAGAGTTTCCGCACCTTATCGACCCGCGCTCAAACAGGCCGCTGATGGAAAGGACTGTTCTGGTGGCAAACACCAGCAATATGCCGGTGGCTGCAAGGGAAGCGTCAATCTACACAGGCGTGACCATAGCAGAATACTACCGCGACATGGGCTACGACGTGGTGCTTGTCGCCGACTCGACCAGTAGGTGGGCAGAGGCGCTCCGCGAAATGTCGGGCCGCCTTGAAGAGATGCCCGCAGAGGAAGGCTACCCGTCGTACCTTGCGTCAAGGCTCGCAGAGTTCTACGAAAGAGCAGGCAGGGTCAGGGCGCTTGGATCACCTGACAGGGCCGGCTCAGTCACGCTGGTAGGCGCAGTGTCGCCGTCAGGCGCAGACTTTACCGAGCCAGTCACGACGCACACTATTAGGTTCATCAAGACCTTCTGGGCGCTTGACACCAGGCTTGCGTATTCGAGGCACTATCCGTCGATCAACTGGATGCAGTCATACTCGGGTTACCTTGAAGACGTGAGCAAGTGGTGGAAGGAAAACGTCACGGGCGAATGGTACGACCTGAGGGCGGAATCATACCAACTGCTTCAGAGGGAAGATAAGCTGAAGGAAATCGTCAGGCTTCTCGGCCCCGAGGCGCTGCCGGACGAAGAAAAGCTGGTGCTTGAAGTGGCAAGAATGATCAAGATAGGCATCCTGCAGCAGAACTCATTTGACAAGGTCGACACCTACTGCAGCCCGCAAAAGCAAGTAAAGCTGGTGAGGTTGATGGTAAAGTTCTACAAGGAGGCACAAAAGGCCTTGAAGGCCGGAACACCGCTTGCGGACATTAGGGCGATGCCGATGATACCGTCCCTGCTGAAGGCAAAGTTCGAGATACCCGAAGAGCAGCTGAACAAGCTGGACGACCTGGACAAGCAGATAGATAGCCAGTTGAGAAAAGCTGCTGGCAGCGCGGTAATGACAGAGGAGGCGAAGGTAGTTGCCTGAAACCGCTGGAATAGAATATACAAAGGTGGCCGAGATCAAGGGCCCACTCATGATAATAGATGGCATCACGAAAGCATCGTTTGACGAACTCGTCGAAATCGAGACGGCGGACGGCGAGCGCAGACTCGGCAAAGTGCTCGAAGTAGGCTTTGGTAAGGCAGTCGTCCAGGTGTTTGAAGGGACCACGGGTCTTACAATCACAGGCACAAAGGCGAAATTCCTCGGCAAGACGATGGAGATGCCGGTTTCACAGGAATTGCTTGGCAGGGTGTTTGACGGCCTTGGAAGGCCGAACGATGGCCTGCCAGATCCGATCGCTGACAAATTCCTTGACGTCAACGGCGAGCCCATGAACCCAGAGCGGCGCGAATATCCAACTTCGTTCATCCAGACGGGCGTATCAGTAATCGACGGCATGCTGACCCTCGTAAGGGGGCAAAAGCTGCCAATCTTTTCTGGCTCTGGCATGCCGCACAACATCCTGGCGGCGCAGATTGCGCGACAGGCATCAGTAGTAGGTACAAAGGAGGACTTTGCTGTGGTATTTGGGGCGATTGGCGTGCAGTACTCTGAAGCGCAGTACTTTAAGCGTAGCTTGGAAGAATCCGGCGCGCTTAGGCGCTCGGTGCTGTTCCTCAACCTCGCAGACGACCCGGCAATCGAGAGAATCATCACGCCCAGAGTGGCATTGACGGTGGCAGAGTACCTGGCGTTTGACCTGGGCATGCACGTGCTAGCGATACTGACCGACATGACCAACTATGCAGAAGCCTTGCGCGAAATCAGCGCGGCAAGGGAAGAAGTGCCCGGCAGGAAGGGCTACCCCGGTTACCTGTACACCGACCTTGCAAACAACTACGAGCGCGCGGGCAGGATAAAGGGCAAGAACGGAAGCGTTACCCAGGTGCCAATCCTTTCGATGCCGGCTGACGACATCACCCACCCGATCCCGGACTTGACCGGTTACATCACCGAGGGTCAGATCGTCCTTGGGCGCGACCTGTTCAGAATGGGCGTTTATCCGCCGGTCAACGTGCTGATGTCATTATCGAGGCTCATGAAGGACGGAGTGGGCGAAGGCAAGACAAGGTCTGATCACATGGAAGTCGGCAACCAGATGTATGACGCTTATTCAAGGGCGCAGGAAGTCAGGGCTCTTGCAGAAATCGTGGGCAAGGCAGGTCTGACGGGCGTAGACCTGAAGTACCTGGAGGTCGGCGATATGTTTGAGCAGCACTTCTTGAAGCAGGCCCCTGACGAGAACAGGACGCTTGACGAGACCCTTGGCAGGGCGTGGGAAGTGCTCTCTACATTGCCTGAGGGCGAGCTGACCAAGATCAGGGACAAGCACGTGAAGCAATACTACAAGGGCAAGTAGAAATGTCGTCGTTTGGAAGAAGGGCCACTGCAACAAAGATCGAGCTCATCAAGATTAGGCGCTCGATGCAGGTGGCTAAGATGGTCCACAAGATCCTCGACGACAAGCGCGAAGTCTTGCTAAAGAAGATAGACGAAATGATCGAAGAGGCAAACAAAGCGAGGGAAGACATCTGGACGCCACTGGGCGAAATCTACACTTCTGTGTACAACGCTTACATGTCGCTGGGCACCATGACGCTTGAATCGATATCCGACTCTACTCCCGGCATCATGGAAGTTGATGTCAACATCAGGCGTATAGTCGACGTCAAGATACCGACTTTGCAGGTAAAGACAAAGGAAGGCGGCCAGCAGCTGTCGTACGGCTTTGTGGAAACAAACGCGTCTGTCGACAAGGCGTCAAAGCTGATCAAGAACATGCTCCAAGGCATCTGCAAGGCGGCTGAATATGAAAACGCGATATTCAGCCTCGCAAAAGAGCTCGAACGCACGCAAAAGCTGCTCAACGCGCTGGAATATGTCATCATCCCTCAGTACCAGGACGCCGTGTATTTCATCAAGGCGACGCTGGAAGAGCGCGAGCGAGAAGAGTTTGTCAGGCTCAAGAAGGTTAAAGTAGTACTTGACAGGAAGAAGGTGGCAGAAGCGGAGGCTTATGCCAAGAAATGACAGACGATATTTCGGGTTATTTTGAAAAAGCAAAGGCGCAACTAAAATCTGAGCACGACTTGATGGCTCAGCGGATCAAGGAAGAGATAGCCGCGAGCAAGCACAAAACACTCTCCAAGGTCTGAGCCACATATTTTATAACACCTTGTTGCCCAAGATAACACTGTGAATCGGGATTGAAAAAGGACTACGACATTGACGGCTCGCTGCTTGAGCATTTTGAGAGAGAGATCTGGAGCAAGGTTCCCCACTTGGAAAGACCGGGTGAAGCAAAGGTTGTCAATGAGACACCCCTGAAAGACATTACCGGAGACTTGAAAGACTGCGCAAAAAATGTGTTCGGCCTGGATCTCGCAGATAAAGATCTGCACGTTTTCGGGAAGTTCGATTCAAAGTTGCTTGCAGGTTCGATCAAAGTAAGGCCGGCAGTCCAGATAATCCACGATGCTATCGCTACGGGGAAGCTCAAGCGCGGGCAAACGATATTTGAAGCGACTTCGGGCAACTTTGGAATAGCCCTTGGTCAGATTACAAAACTCGGCCTGGACGTCGTTGCCATTGTTTCTAGGAAGCTTCAGGAAGGAGTGTTCGAAGAGTTGAAAAACGGGAAAACGCGCCTCATCAACCTTGACATGGATATTTGCCCAGCTCCTGGGATGAAAGGCAATGCGAACCTTATGGTTGCTAAGGCAACCGCCTCTAACATTCGAGCACAGCTCTCCGAATTGGGATTTGATCCTGCCATTTTCGATAAATCACGTGCCGAGGCGGAAGCGGTTCTAGCGGACCAAGACATAATAAACCTAGCAAAGCTTCTCGCAAAGATCTATGGCTGTTTCTGCCCGGAACAGTACGACAACGAGCTGAACGTGGAATCACACAGAACCGTGACAGCCGCAGAGCTAGATCAGCAATTGCGCGAACAGGGCCATTCGCTACCCGATTTCAGGATTGTCTGCACTTTTGGCACGGGCGGCACCTCTGGCGGACTGAGCAGGTATATGATGGAGAAATACGGAAAAAAGTTGCTGCACGTAGTCTTTCCACTCGGCGACCAGGATGTCGCAGGGATAAGGACGAAAGGGAAGGCATCGGGATTAAAGTTCTACGAGCCTAACCGGTATGCAGGGCAGCACGAAGTCGATTTTGATCAGGCAAAGCGCCTGCTAAAGTTTTTCGTGGACAAAGGGTACGACATGGGAGAAAGCAGCGCCCTCGCGCTTTACGCCGCGATGCAGATGGCGAACTTTGGTGATGATGGCAGGTTTGTAGTAATAGTCGCAGATGGAATCCAGAAGTACAGAAAGAGCCTTGCGGCGATGGAACAGAAGCCGAGAAGCATGCAGGTTGGCCTGCAGGAAGCGATCTCGAACATTGCAAATTACAACAGGGTTGTCTGGATACATACGATGTATACTCCGCGCAAGGAGGGGTTAGAGCTCATTGCAAAGTCGCTGGGCGTTGATGAAAGCAAGATCATTGTGCCAAAGGCCAGCGAGGTGGAGCAACTTTTGGCGACCCAGCAGATCCCCAAGGAGCTCGACAAAGCACTTGGAGGAGATGCAAAGCCATTGCTCGTTTGCATGATGGGAAATACTTCGCTCAGAGTGGCCCAGGTACTCGGACAGAAAGGCATCGCAGCTGAAAGTTTGAACGGTGGGATATCAGCATTGTCCCAAGGGAAAGGCAAGCAAATCTCTGAACTGGTGCGTATGGCTATCGAATAACTGGGCAGCATTTCTCCATGCCCCGTCAGAGCGCCAGTAAAGCCATCTACTAACCTTTGGGCGCGACATGTCTGCTCCTATGGGTATAAATGATTAAATATGGCATTTTAGTCTCGACCTATGTATGAAGAAGCTACATGGGCGTGTTACGATTTCGGTTTTGGCTGCTCTTACTACTGCAATAGCTTTCACTGGTATGACGGGAATCGAGCAGGCCTTTGCTCAGGGAGAGGCGACCTCGTCTGGAGGCTTTAAGCTTCTGGGTGCAGGCTTGGCTTTCGGTCTGGCAGCTGCAGGCGCAGGCATCGGACTGGGCTTTGTTGGAGCCGCTGGTCTTGCAGCAATTAGCGACAATCCGAAGATGCAGTCAAGGGTGTTCATCTTCGTAGGTATGGTCGAGTCAATCGCTATCTACGGCATAGTCATGATGTTCATCATCCTGGGCCAGTAGATCACATGGACAGATCAGAAAATTCCTGTCTTATTCTTTATTGTCTAAGACCGGGGATCCCTTACATTTGAAGTAAATTGTTTGCAAGTTACGTTCGAGTTGACAACCCTATTTGGATAAAAGGAAACGTTTTAAAGAGATTCGATTTACTTCGTAGGCTGAGAGATGGGAGTCGCCAAGCTCAAGAAAGCAGCATTAATTCTGCCACGATTAGAATCCCAAGAAGCTGTGAGCAGGCTGGCGGAGCTCGAGTGGTTCCACTCTATTCAGACTACTTCTGAACATCTGAATCCATATTTTGACGATCTTTTGCTGAAGGCTCAGAGATTATACCAGGATATTGACGAGGTTATCAGAGCGCTTGGCATCCCGCTGGAGACGGGAGTCATTGCGACCATGTTCAAAGGCGCGCCAAAGGAAAAGACAGATTATGTTATTGAAAACATTCAGGATTTTATTGCTGACTTGGAGGTCAAAAGCAAGGCGGCGCTTGACGAACCCAAAAAGATTCTGGCAGAGCAGAGTAGAGTTTCCAAGCAGCTCGAAGAATACACCAACGTCGAAGCAGCACTCAAGATGGCAGCTAACCTTAACATTGATTTGACTTCATTTTCACGACTCAAGATGTTCTATTCGAACATGTTTGTAATTGATTCTAAAGATGAGGCAGAAATTCGAAAGAGCATTGGCGACCTGCCGATCTATTCTAGCAAGTTGAGCGAAGACAAGACTTCCATGGTAGTAATTGGCTCTGAGGAAGACTCTGAAAAGATCATCAAGGTCATGAGGAGCTTTGGCGTACATCCACTTCAGATCCCTGCAAACATGCCGCAGAACCCGAGCAGCGCATACTCCCAGGCGCAAGCTAAAGTGAAGGAGCTTGAAAACAAATCTGCCGAGATCGCCAAAAACGTAGAGAAGATGAAGCTAAGGGTGCTATCAAAGATGCTGTCGCTGCACGAGGCTGCGAAAGTGGCCAAAGACGTTCTGGAAATAACGAGGAAGCCAGGTGGCACCGAGAACTTTGCGCTTATCCAAGGCTATATCCCGGATAAAATGGAGGAAAAATTCAAGAAACTTACTCGCGATTATGTTTCAATAATTGAAGATGTGAAGTTCGACCAGTATGCAGAATCTGCTCGACATCTTCCCACGCTCCTCACAAACAAATCATATATGAAAACTTTTGAAGTCATAACCGAGACGCAAGGGCAGCCCGGGTACAAGGAACCAGATCCGACCCCGATCATAGCATATGTCTGGCCTCTTTTCTATGGTCTAATGTTTGCGGATCTAGGGCATGGGCTTTTGCTATTCGGACTAGGCATGCTGCTCAGGCATAGGGGGAATGGTTCTTTAAGGACCTGGGGGACGCTGATAGCTGCCAGCGGTGCTGCCGCCAGCATAGCTGGACTTGGAACCGGCGAGATGTTCGGCTTCCATCTGAACGAGCTGGTTTTCCTTGCCCCAATATTTGCCCCCGCCGGCGACCTCATAGGCGTGCTGAATGTATCGGAGCTCAACTTCGACCAAGTGATAAAGATACTGAAGGTTTCAGTGGCGATAGGGATCGTGCATCTAATGATGGCCATGAGCTTGAGGCTATACAAGAGCGTCAAAGAGGGTGATAAGCTCTTCTTATACACGCACGATATCCCGACCATCATCCAGTTTCTGGCCGTCGTCGCATTGATCCTTGCCGCAATAGGATCTGGTTACGACATAATTGGAATGTTTGGGATTAGCGGTAAGATCCACACCGAACCTGTCCCGTGGCTC
>JANWHJ010000035.1 GCA_025450475.1 Nitrososphaera sp. | reverse complement strand
GGGTCGCCGAATCCTAATGGCCGAGCTTGCGGTACAGCCCCTCCCGTCCCCTCTTGACATGCATAGATTCAGATAGCTCAACAAATTCTTGCATTGAGACTTCGACGATATTTTCAAAATCGCGGTACTTGACAGAATGCATGGCAGGATCGTCCGCGCACATCGCTTTGCTGAAAATTTCTTCTTGACGGCCCTTGCGCACCACAAGACTATTCCAGGCGCTCTACATATCATTTTAAGCGGGCGGCAGTGAGCTGGTTGCCAAGTCGGAGTGGCTGAGGTGAAAAAACAGTTGGAGGATGGAACGGGAATAGCCCGAAAATGGCTAGGGCCTGTAGTTCATTAGGCCACCGGCATCGACGATTTTCGCGATCAGCTCCGGGAATGGCTTGATAGGATACTGGTCGTTCTTTGTGATGTTGATTATTCTGTTCTGTGCAAGCTCGATCTTTAGCTCGTCCTTGTCGGATATCTTCTTGACCGTCTGCTCATCGATCTCTATAGGGAGCAGGTAGCCTCCGTCAACCGCGTTCCTGTAGAATATCCTTGCGAACGAGGGGGCAATTATCGCTTTGATGCCAACCTGAGCAAGTGCTATAGGAGCATGCTCCCTACTAGAACCGCACCCAAAGTTGCTGCCCGTAACCAGAAAGTCACCCTGTGACACTTTTTCCGGGAATGTCGGGTCGATGCCCTCCATCGCGTGTTTTGCTAGCTCTTTGTGATCATGTATCTTCAGATAAGGCCCGGGTATTATCACGTCGGTGTCGATATTATCCCTGTCGTACTTGTGGACGCGACCCATTAGCGCGCTGATCAATTTGTCACGTCCCTCGGGTCTGTTATCTTGCCAGTCAGTGCCGACGCCGCTACTACCATTGGCGACGCAAGGTAAGTCTGCGACTCAATGTGGCCCATCCTGCCGGGGAAGTTCCTGTTCGTGGTGCTTATGCATATTTCACCCTTGCCTAGTACCCCCATGTGGGCGCCGCAGCATGCTCCGCAGGTAGGTGGACCGACAACTGCACCAGCCTCCATAAAGATGGTGATCAGCCCCTCCTTAATTGCCTTCATGTAGATCGACTGAGCTGCGGGAAGCACCTCAGTTCTGATCTTGACCTTCTTCCCCTTCAGTATCTTTGCCGCCTCTCTCAGGTCTTCCAGCTTTGCCCCGGTACACGAGCCAATGTACGCCTTGTCAAGCTCGGTCGTTTGCAGGTCCCGAGCAGCAGTGATGTTTCCAGGTGAAAACGGTTTGGCGACTGTCGGTTCGAGCTTCTCTATTTCATAAGTGAAAACTTCAGAGTATTCTGCGTCATGGTCGCTGACCACTGGCGCGTATTTTGCATCGGTCCTTTCGCGTAAATAGGCAAACGTGGTTTCATCCGCCTCTATTATGCCGTTCTTAGCACCAGCTTCTGTGGTCATGTTTGTCAGCGTAAGGCGCTCTTCCATCGTCAGATTTTTGACTGCAGTCCCGGAAAATTGCATGGCCTTGTAGTTTGCGCCGTCTGTGCCAATGTCACCGATTATCTGGAGGATAATGTCCTTTGCCATGATGTGGGGCGGCTTGTTGCCTTCTATCTTGAAGAGCAACGTCTCGGGCACCTTAAACCAGATCTCGCCGTTCATCAGCACGTACGCTATATCAGTATGCCCGAGGCCGGCTGCAAACGCGCCCATTGCGCCAGTGGTGTTTGTGTGCGAGTCACCACCGACATACAGTTCGCCGGGGAGCACCATCGCCTCCTCGTGAGAAAGCGTGTGGCAGATCCCGTACTGGCCGAGCCCGTACTTGAAATGTTTGTTGATTCCGAATTTCCTGGTAAAGTTGGAAAGCATATTGACGTTCTCCGCCGAAACCCGGTCTGAAGCGGGCACAAAGTGATCCTCTGTCACCCAGACCCTATCAGGGTCCCAGATCCGCTCTAGCTTTACACCCTTTTTCTCCCATTCGCCAAATACCTTGATAACCCCGGGACCCGAAACGTCATGCATCATGACCTTGTCCACTTTGGTGAACACGACGTCATTGGGATATAGCCTCTGCTTGCCGGCTGCACGGGCGAGAATCTTTTCAGTAATTGTACTTCCTGCCAAAACAGTTCACGTGATATGAGAGTTTTCTCGAGTGACGGATTAAAACCTTTGGAGTTGCAGGCAGAAAGAACAAAAGAGAGTCAATTTCACGTCATTCTACTTGATCGAAATACTGCCGATATCTATAGAAGTAAAGAAGCAAAGGTTTGACCTGTTCAAGAGCCTGCGAGGATTCGATTACAAGAATGACGATATTATTATCCTGTCGAGCAAGTTCGTATCAATGAGCGAAGGTGCGGTTGTCGAGCTTGGCAAGATAAGGGCTAGCAAGAAGGCGCGGTCGCTTGCAGCCAAATGGCACATGAACGTCAAGATGGCCGAGCTAGTGTTGAGGGAATCTGACTATATCGTCAAGGGAGTGCCGGGCTTTTTGCTCGCGATCCGAAACGGTATGATAGCGCCAAATGCCGGTATCGATAGATCCAACGTCCCAAGAGGTTACGCGATCCTTTATCCGCGGAACCCTTTTGGCACTGCGGAGGAGTTGAAGCAGAAATTCCGATCAGAATTAGGTATCAGGGTAGGAATAGTTCTGGCAGACAGCCGCCTTATGCCTACGCGGATTGGCACAACCGGAGTCGCGATAGCGTGTGCCGGCTTCCAGCCGGTTGAGGATTTGCGCGGTAGACCCGACCTCTTTGGCAATATTCTCAAAGTCACTTTCAAGGCTGTTGCCGACGGCCTAGCGACTATGGGAGTTGCGGTGATGGGTGAGAGCAACGAGTCTACCCCGGCAACCGTAGTTAGGGGAGCGAGAGTAATTTGGTCAGACGAAAAGTTCGCCTGGAAGGACATGGCGGTCCCGCACGATCAGGACATCTACCTGAGAGGTGTCCGTAGCCTGAGATGAGTGTTAGTTGACATTCATACATAGACTTTTAATATGCCTGACAGCCAAGAAAAACCACCAACTAAATGTCTGAATTCCTTACCACTTATCCCAAGACGATAAGAATAGTCAGGGGTCTACAAAACTTCATCCGCAAGGAAGAGATCGACCTGGATCACCTCTGCCTCATGGTCAAGATAAAAAAAGACGAGATTATTAGTGCTCTGATGTCAGAGGGCTTCCAGAGGGTTAAGATGGAGAACAGAAAGCCGACCCAAATAGGCCATGGTTTCTCCAAAAGACTGGCCAAGCCCTGGGAAATGCATGTCAGGTTGTTGGAAATGCAAAAGGGGCTCATAGCTATCCATGCGGAAGTGGAGATCTCTAGGAAATATATACAGCATATCCGCTCCGTTCGATCGCCAGTTATTTATGAAATCGGATCTATCCTGCAAAAACACAAGATAGAGTACAAGATATGGCATGCGAAACTAAAGCAGTACATTTCAACCGTGATCGACAACCACCAGATAACCCTCAACGCCCCTAAGCTGCCGCCGATCCCATGGAAGCACATGGCTGGTGCTGTCGTTACCCTGTCGCTTGTATACTTGGCAAAGTTCGTCGGCACCTTCTAGCACAAAGACTTTATTTCTTATTTCGTTCAATCCCACGCTGTGCCAGAGACGGCTGTTTTCCAGCACTACGGCATTTCGCCCTGGGAGATCGAAGTCATCTTTGACACGCTCACCCGGTCCTTTGCGGTGGAGGAAACACAGCTTCAGCCCGACGACCCGCAGTTCGTCAGCATGATCGAAATCGGCTTCCCGTCGCGGTACGGCGAGTCCTTCTTCCAGAAATTCACTATGGAAAGCTGGTTCAAGATAAAGGGGGTGATAAAGGACGTAAAGAGGAGGCGAGGCAGGAAGGGCTTGAAGGCATTCATCAGGTTCGCCGGCTTTGGCAGAGAGGGTGTCGATCTCGTGTTCCCGCTGTTGTCAAAGGACGACAGGCAGTTTGAGATGAGCGTTGAAAAGATAGAATATTTGGTTGACATTGTGCTTTTGCAGCTCAAAACAGTCCCTCCAGGCGCGGAAGAGATCTGGTACTCTTACGACGGGGTCGGCTTTCGGTGGAGCCCGGCCCTAGCAAAAACTGAAGGGGCCAACTATTTTTTCAAGAACGGCGAATGGAAGGAGAAATGATCATTTCAGCTGGTTGAAGACCGGTGAGTCGCGTATTGACTTGCTCAGCTCCTTGTACTTTTTGTCAATGAATTCAAGTGACTCGGACAACTTTTTGGACTTACCGTACTTGAACCTAACCAGCTCGCGGTGGCGCCAATGGTGTTTACCTTCAGAAACCATCAGGGTGGTAAAATAGTCCGGGCCCTTGAGCCCGTCAGGCAGCTTGACACTGTACGGCAGGAGGTATTCTATGCTAAACCACTCGTCGCCGTCAGGATAGTCGTTGCCTGTCAAGACGTCAAAGTAAAGGTGGAGGATGTCTTCGACGGTCAAGCCGTCATCGGAAATCTGTGGGTGCTTGGTGCTTGATTTGTGGTAATCCATCTTTAGCAGCTGCGGCTCAAAGTAAGCCTTGATGATGGCTCGTCGAAAGACTTCATTTGCCTCCTTAAGGTTCAAAGATGCTCTAGCAATGTGTGAAGATTATATAATCTTTTTAGGGACAAGTATGCAAATTTTGCAAAATGTCGTGAGTCAAGTGACGAACTGTGCGCGTGGTATCTCAAACGTTCTCGTATACAGACAGCTGTCGCTATAAGGTCTGTGCCAGAAGAGCAACCGGCGGGCTGGATGATTAATTAATATAATGTAAATAGTTAGTGCACTTGCGGGCGGGGGTCGCCTAGCCTGGTAGGGCGTGGGATTGCTAATCCCATGTCCGAAAGGACACGTGGGTTCGAATCCCACTCCCCGCGCTCTACTATTACCTTTCACAATGCGAAATAAGTCCGGTCAGAAGATCATTCTTCAGCTTTTAGCTAACAAAAGCTAGCTCTGATTAATTCCTATACTATCCAACAAAGTATGTTTCCGAACATGACTCTCTATGAGTACAAGCGTAAGAGGAACTTTGCGAAATCACCAGAGCCCAACGCGCATAGGGGACAACGCAAGAAAGCCAAATCGCTGAGATTCGTAGTGCAAAGGCATGACGCCTCGAGGCTGCACTTCGATTTCCGATTGGAAACCAAGACGGGTCTGCTCAAATCGTGGGCCGTGCCCAAGGGACCAACGTTAGATCCAAAAGTAAAGAGATTGGCGATATTGACAGAAGATCACCCGGGCGACTATCTGCACTTTGAAGGCAGGATACCCAAAGGAAGCTATGGTGCAGGGACAGTAATCGTCTGGGACACTGGGAACTATAGCATTGATGGAGACCTAGAAGGGCAATTCCAAAAAGGAAACATCAAGATCTCTCTTGATGGAAAGAAATTAAGAGGCTCTTTCCATCTTGTAAGGTTGAAGGATTCAGACAAGCAATGGCTTATCATCAAAACAAAAGATGAATTCTGTTCCACCGAAGATGTTACAACAACGATGCCTGAGTCAGTCCTGACTGGCCGCACAAACTCACAGGTGAACCGCATATTACCAAGAAATCAAGCGGATCATCCGGAAGCCAAAAAGGGATCACTTGAGGATTTTCCTACTTCTGTCAAGCCGATGCTGGCCGTGCCAATTGATAAGCCATTTGACAACAAGGATTGGGTCTTTGAAATCAAATGGGACGGTGTACGCTCAATTCTCTTTGTTAACAAATCAAGAAACATCCTTGAAATCCAAGCAAGAAGTGGTATGACAATTACACATAGATATCCAGAGATTGCGGCTATTGCCAAATCGGCAATTCAATGCGAAAACTCGGTTGTATTGGATGGTGAAATTGTCGTGTTAGATTCCGAGGGAGCTCCTGACTTCCAGCGCCACCAGAAAAGAATGAACGTGGACTCAAAGAAGGACATCGAGTCGTTCTCACAAAGTACACCATCCACCTATTTTGTCTTTGATATCTTGTATCTTGATGGCAGGAATCTGAAGCAACTAACATTCTTAGAGAGAAGGGCCGTACTTTCGAAAATCCTGAACGTGCGATCTGCTAGAATGCGAATTTCAGACTATATCGAAGAATGGGGCAAAGCAGTATTCGACAATGCCGTGAATATGAAGTTGGAAGGCGTTGTTGGGAAGCAAAAGTATAACAAGTATTTAGAAGGCGCTAGATCGCCATTGTGGGTAAAAATTAAGAGCGTGGGGACTCAGGATTGTGTAGTCATTGGCTTCACCAGAGGAGAAGGCAATAGAGCAGGATATTTCGGGTCATTGATTCTTGCGGCGTACATTCATGACAAGCTTCAGTTCATCGGACACTCTGGAAGTGGTTTCACTTCCGAGCAGATCCAAGAAATTTTTAGAAAGCTAGATCAATTGAATACAGCACGCTGCCCCATTGACTTTGTCCCGTATGTCAATCGGGACCCGGTTTGGGTAAAACCAAAGATGGTGGTCGAGGTAAAATTCAACAGATGGACGCAAGATCGAATAATGCGAGCGCCTATCTTCGTCAGACTTAGACAAGATAAATCGCCGAAGGAATGCCTAATTGAGGTGCCGAAAGAAACTCGAAAGGTAGTAATGCAGAATAAATCTCCGCGATTGAAGGAATATACTTTTTCCAACCTTCAAAAGCTATACTGGCCTGCCCATTCCGACCACCCGGCGCTAAAGAAAAGGGACCTTATCGATTATTACAACCAAGTGAGCCAGTATATCCTCCCTCATTTAGAAAACCGACCTCTTTCGTTGAGCAGGTATCCAGACGGGATAAACGGCAAGTCATTCTATCATAAACACTGGGACCAATCCATGCCTCCCAACGCGAGGACAGTACAAGTATTTTCAGAACCAAAAAATGATGTTATCAATTGCCTTGTCTCTAATCACAAGGAGACACTCCTTTGGCTCGCAAGCTTGGGCTGCATTGAAATGCATCCGTGGTATAGCAGGGTCTTGGACTTTACTGCATGCAGAAGGAGCGCCATTGCGGGGAATGATCCTGAACCATCGGATGAGCTAAAATGCGGTTTAGGTACCCCCGACTTTATCATATTTGACCTTGATCCGTATATTTATTCAGGAAATGAGAAGACCGGCGGCGAGCCCGAGTACAATGAGAAGGGATTCAAAGCCGCGGTGGATGTCGCATTTCAGCTGAAGGACTTGTTTGATCGATTCAAGATTGATTCCTACATCAAGACTTCTGGAAAGACCGGACTTCATATTTTTGTTCCAATTGCGCCAAAATATTCCTACAAGCAAACAAGGGATTTCGCAGAGATAGTAGGTAGGATGCTTCGGAGAGAAGACCCTGACAGAGTTTCCATGGAATGGAACACTACAAAAAGGAAGGGCAAAGTGTTCTTTGACTATAATCAGAATGCAAAAGGCAAGACTGTTGCATCTGTCTTTTCCCCAAGGCCGACAGCTTCAGCTACAGTTTCAATGCCGGTAAAGTGGAATGATCTGGATCGGCTGCTTCCAACGGATTTCACGGTACTTAACGTTCCCGAAATTCTGCACAAGAATGGTGATCCATGGTCAGATATTCTGCGCAAGAGACAGGACTTGGCCAAGATACTCAAACGCACTGAGAGACTTGACTAGCCACGCTTTTGTTTACTTTGCTTGACGCTAGCTTTCAGTGCCTCAAGCAGATCCTTGCCGGTCTCAGGTTTTTCGTCTTCCTCCTTTATTACATGAACCTTGCCTCGCGCTTTTTCGTTGATAAGTTCTCTTAGTTTGCCCGCGTACGCATCAGAATATTGACCTAGATCAAGATCCTTTGAGGTAAGGTTGTCAACAAGCATTTTACCAAGCTCGATCTCCTGTTCTTCGATCTTTATTCTTGCTGTTGCGTTTGAACTAATTTCCTTAATCTCATCGATCGGTTTTATCTCATCTAAATAGTGGAGCTGGTGCATCACGAATCCCCTCTGATATGCGCGCAAGGCCACTAGGTGTTCCTTTTCTCGAAGGACGACTTTACCGATCCCTATCTTGCCGGTGTTTCTGAGAACATTGACGAATAGAGAATACGCTTTGTCGACAGTCTTGGAATCGGGCGCGATATAGTAGCTTTTTTCCACAAAGATAGGATCCAAGCTTCCAGCCTCAATGAATTCCTTAATATCGATTGTTCTCGTGGTTCCTAATTTCACATTTTCGAGTTCATCCTTTTCAAGCAAAACGTACTTGCCTTTTGAGATCTCGTAGCCTTTTTTTATATCGGACCATTGAACTTCCCTATCCTCAACTGGACACCATCGCTTGTACTGTATCTTGTGGCCATTCTCGCAGAGCTGATTGAATGAAAATTCTTTGGATTCAGTTGCAGAATAGAGTTTGATTGGAATATTAACAAGTCCGAAAGAGATGCTTCCCTTCCAGATGCTCCTCGCGACCAATGCAAGCTTAGCTTGATTTTCAGATATTTAACTGCTATTGGGCATGAAGGAGGGTCCTGCCTCTGTCGACCCGTGAAACAGCTCTAGGGCACCCTGGCAATTGGTCAAAGGATAAAAGTAAAGAAGGAATCAGGTGTACCGGGGTCGCTAACTAGGGACGCGAGGGCTTGTCGGAATGATATTGTAACAGATTTTCATTCACTCGGAAAATAGCAATTTTTTTCACTAATCCATGTGGGATTGGCCTGTTTATGGGAAATTGTACTGATCCTTTGCCTTGCTTGTACGGCGATAATTCTTTTCTGAATGCTTCAATGCCTGAAGGTATCGGATAAAATCCAATATGATTTTTGAATGCCGCGAAATGTACTAAATTCTTCCCATTTAGCTTGAATGTGGGCATTTGATAGCTAATTGCTTCGGTAGCTTCAGGCGCCGCTGTTTTTATGGTCTGCCTCATTTTTTCAAGAATACCTTGGACATCCTTCGGAAACGTCTTGATGTATTCGTCGATCGTTTTGATAACTGGTATTATGTCACGCTTTCTTCTTTCATTTTGCTTGCCTACTGGTGCCTGTTTCATCTCTTCCCAGAATACAGGCTGCAGTCCCACAAACTTTCTAAACATGTTCGCGGTAGCCGGTGCAAAGCCAGCATAATGATTGCTAATTGGTACGAACCCATTCTTTTGATTCTTATCCTTCGTTAGCTTGTTTAGGATCGCAGCCCAGGCTTTCATCTCAATGGTTCTATCTTTTTGAATCGTACCAAATTCCTCTTCGGGGATGCTCCTATCCCCCATGAGTCTCAGATAAATGAAATCAGTAGTTACCACTATTGGGGTCTGTATATCTTTAAGTTGGCTCCATGCTAGACAAATATCATTGTCCTTAAGGAAGGAATAAAATTCATCATCAAACCAGCTCTTGTGTCTCACTTCAATCGCATACCTGAATCCTTTGTCGAATGGCAACTTCTGAATCTTGTTCATGCCTTCCTTCATAGACAATGAGGGCGGAAGCTGGATGAGCAAACAGCCCAACTTCCTAGCTAGCGGAGTCATTGCCTTGTGAAAATATTTCATATCACTCTCTGCCCCTTCGCCCAGGCGCTTAACATGTGTGATCCTCTTTGGAAATTTTGCGGTGAACTTGAAATAATCTGGGGTCATTTCTGCCCAACGAGTAGTCGTTAATGTATTTGGTATGCGATAGTAGGAAGATTCAATTTCGACATAATCAAAGACTTTGCTGTAGTATTCGAGATAGTTCTTGCTTTCAAGACCTTTTGGGTAGAAATGCCCACCCCAAGCGCTGTAACTCCAGCCAGAGCAGCCGACGGAAAGGCGCAATATTAGGAGATATGCTGATGGGTCAAATTATTATGTTCCTGTTGCAAAAAGATAATTTCCATCTCAACTTTGGCGTCTTAAGCCGGGTTTCTACCTTTCGACCAGACTCCCGACTTTTTTACTAAAAGTCCTGGTATGACAAAACTGGATAAAAATTCTGCATAGGTGCTCATACAATGGAAAAGATACTTCCATAGAAAATAAATCCGAGACCCACTGCCGCGGACTAATCCTACCGCGGGCGATACATAATGGTATCAGGATTTTACAGTCAATAGATTGGATTCGTATTTTACATTGCTGTCAGAACGGAAGTCGGTTCTCTTTTGGCAGGAACACCAAACCTTGAGGGAATAATTCCGCCGCCATGAATATGAATAGAGATGTCTGTCTCCTTGCCGCAAAAGGCGCATTTCCACTGAACGATTTCTTCGCAGGTGGGACATGATGAAACTTGTTTCAGTTCGCCACCACATGCCCTGCAAGACGCCACTCTAATAAGTAACATCTCATGATAGTTAAGCGATTCTAGGGAAACTTAAATAAAAGTGCCAAGACTTTTCGATGTAGCTACCATCAGATGTAAAGAACGATCATCTATTTCTTGCTGAAATTGAAGTAACAAGAATAACAGTACACTTTTCCATAAATCACGCCAGCAGAACCGCATTTCTCGCATTGCTTTTCATGCTCTATAGTGGAGTCTAGCGACTTGGCCTTTTGCAGGCACTTGCCGCAGATGGGCGCCTCTAGAGCATAACTCGACAAGAAGCCATCGCCGCACTGGTTACATTTCAGGCTGAACATCTTGCCCTTCGGCTTCCAACCAAACAATCTCATAGGTCTCAGCTCACCATTAGTTTCGCATGTCCCGCTTAAAAATTAACGGTAACCTTGTTATTCAAAGAACTCAAGGACACGCGAGTCGAACAGCCGCTCATGATGTCAATTTTACTAGGCTCTCGATCTCTTGCTTGAAGCATTGAGTGCACAGAAGCCTATGGTTAAACTCTGCAAAAAGATCGGCCTCAGCATCCCCGCATCCAGCACACGATTTCTTTACTTCCAGCTCCACAATGCTCATTTCATGCTTGATGAGCCAGAAACTGTAATCAACGCATGTGCGAAAAAAAATCAATTCATGGGTCTGCAAAGATAGACTAGAGTAGTTCTGAAGTCTGGTCCTTGTGCTACAACCGAACTATTCAAAGTCCCTGTGCTAAACGTGTAAAATGGTAAAGTGTGGGGATTGCCTGCAGGGCGCACTGGGGGAACAGGGCCAATTACTGGCATTGACCTGCAGGCAATTTCAATCAGCATTTCGCGCCTTATAATGTGGCAAGCACCCTGGGGGGAGGGAGGGTCATCTGAACCAACGCTTCAAGACGTACAGAATAAGAATAGTCCCGCCTACCGACAGTGCAACCACTGACACGAACCACGAGACATCGTTTGCAACAGTCACTGGCATATTATCTTAGAGGTAGGTTTTTAATGGATTGGCAATTACTTTCAACAGCCCAATGCAAGCAAACCAGCAACTTGACGAGGTCGACAAGAGGCTGTTAAACGAGATTCAATGGGTCTTTCCCCTTGTTAACAGGCCCTATTTGGATATTGCAACAAAGCACGGCCAAACGGAAAAGGAGGCGATGCGCAGGATAACAGCGCTCAAAAAAATGGGCATCGTCAGGCAGATTAACGCCATTTTCGACACGCGCCGCCTAGGCTACAAGAGTGCGCTTGTCGCGTTTTCCATACGAACGGACAGACTTAATTCTGTTGCAGACGTTGTCAATGAACACCCAGGCGTCAGCCACAATTACGAGCGCAACCATGAGTACAACATGTGGTTCACGTTGGCTGTTCCGCCCGGTACTGACATGAAGCAAGACTTGGACAGGATGGCAGCACTCGAAGGTGTGTTAAAGTATCGTGTCTTGCCAACATTGAAACTCTACAAGATCGGAGTCAGGCTCGACATGGTCAACGATGACACTGAGAAGCCCAGTCCCACCGATGAAGTCAAAGAACTGAACCCGGAAAAGGTTGCCCTAACCGAGCGCGACAAGGAATTCATCCGAGAGTTGCAGAAAGATCTTGCAGTAGTCCCGGAACCATTCAAGGAGCTTGCCGAAAACCTTGGGATCACGACTGATGAATTATTTGCAAAGGCAAAGGAATACGAAGACCTCGGAATAATGAGGCGCTTTGCAGCTATACTTCGCCACCGCGACGCTGGCTTTGTCGCAAACGGGATGGTGGTGTGGCATGTGCCTGAAGAAAAGATCGACGAAATCGGCTTCAAGCTGGCGGAGTTTCCGCAGGTGAGCCACTGTTACAGGAGGCCGGTATATCCAGACTGGCGGTTTAACTTGTTCAGCATGGTGCATGCACGTTCGCTGGACGCCGCAGAGAAGATGGCAGTCGAAATGTCAAGCACGATAGGGATAGAGGATTACCAAATATTGTTCAGCTCCCGCGAGTTCAAGAAAGAACGTGTAAAGTATTTTGTCTAACGCGCCCAGTCGGCTGTTTCCAATTCCTTCAATACCGCAACAAAGTCGCCGCTCTTGCGCATGCACTCATGCTTCATGCGCTCAAATTCCTTCTTCAAATCTTTTTCCTCATCAGCAGAGAGCGACCGGTGTTCCTTGACATCGGTGAAGAGCCTGTCCTCCTTTGTAGTGTGATCCAGGATAAAGACAGAGTAGGTCTTTAGGTAGCGGGCGAGCGGCTCCCTTGCGTCCTTGCCTTGCAGGAAATCTTCAAGGTGTATTCTGACTCGCTTTGCGATCCTCCTCCCGAACTCGTGCTCGATCACGAACTTGCGTATTTCGTCCGAATAATGAACGTTGTTTTCTGTTTCCGGAAAGTAGCCGTTCTCCTCCTTGCCGTGGTGGAATTGGTCGACAAACTGCTCAATCATGTTTGATATTCTTATCAGGTCTCCGAAAGGCACATCTTTTCCTTCATACAGCAAAGAATAGCACTTTTCGATTACCCTCTGTAGCCGCCTGATGAAAACATGGTCCTGCAGTAATTCCTCAGTGGCGCTCATTTGGCCACAGGCTGGACATAAAAGTTCTTCTCGTACATCTGCTCCACGCTTGCCGCCTCGGATGTGTCAAGGTACTTCCCGTCAGAGATTGATGCAAACATCTCTATCTCCTCGATACTTATCATTGTCGGCAGGACGACTGAAATCTGCTTTTGAGACAGTATGAATTTTATCGCCAATTCAGTTATGTTCCAGCCCTTACTGCTTGCTATCGGCTTCATGTTGTCAATCTTTTGAATCGCTTCCATGATGAACTCCTGCTTTCTAAAGCTGCGGTGGTCGTTCTTGTCAAACTTTGTTTCTGCCGTGACCTTGCCCGTCAGCAAGCCCGATGCGTCGGGGACCCGCACCATAATGCCTACGTTATGGCGCTCGGCTTCCTTCATCAAGTCGCGCCCAGGGTCCTGCTCCAAGATGTTGTAGACCGTCTGGAGGCAAGTTATGTTCCTGTTCCTGATTGCTTCGAGACCCTCTTCTTTCCACCCTATGGCCGGCCCGAGAGCAGCCCCATGGCTTCTGATCGACCCCTTTTTCACCAGTTCGTCAAGCACGGCAAACAGCTCGTCGTTCCTGACCGCGTCCATTTTTGGGTTGTGAAGGCTGTAAACATCGACATGGTTTGTTTGCAAGCGCTGAAGGCTCTGGGCAAGCGCGAATTTCAAAAATTCCGTGTCGTGCTTTTGTGGAAGTTCGCTGTGACCCACTTGCTCAGCGTTATACATGTCATATCCCCACTTTGTAGAATAAACAACCTCGTCGCGCATGTCCTTGAATGCCTGAGCGATTAATTTTTCGCTCTTGCCCTTGCCGTACATGTCCGCCGTCTCGAAAAAATTTATTCCAAGGTCGTAGGCACGCTTTAGCATCTTTACTGCTTCGTCGTCGATGATTGTTTTGCCCCACCAATCAAGACCGAGGGTCCATGCGCCAAAGCCGATCTCGCTTACTTTAATGCCGCTCTTGCCGAGTGTTCGGTATTTCATGCCGCTATCGATAAAACTCCTTTCACTTCAGACGTCAACTTGTTGAATTGCGAGTCCTCGAGCACCGGAGTCCCGGCCGCGTCCATTTCAAGGGGTATCCACGATTTGCATCCAGCCCACTCGGGCTTGCTGTCCACCACTATCGGCTGGACAAGTTTGAAAATGCGCAATAGCATCACGCTCATAGGCTTCTTTGCGTTGTAGTCCATCCGGGCATTAACATAGCTTTCGTTCCACACATGGTATGTTTCAAGTGACTTAATTGCGGAGCGGTCGCTAATCTCTTTGACTTCCACTACCTTCGCATAACTTGTAATTCTGTTGCTACCATGTGTCGGCTGGTCTTTCAATATTTGATCCAGCCTGCCGGCGAAATCTGCCTGAAGATGCTCTTTTGACTGATGCTCAAAGGTCGGAAAGAGCAAAAACTTTTCGTGCTTTACTTCAAAACCCTGACGATATTCTAGTATGCCGCCCTTACGCAAAAGTACGACCTGCCGACCTTCTTCAAGAGCCCTGCAGACGACGGCCCATTCTTTTAGCGCCTGCATTATCCCAGACTTTTAATCATATCCTCGACTCCCTTATAAACGCAGACAATCATTGGAGTGTCTCGCACAATGTACTTGCTCACTCGAGTTTCGCGTAACTGCATAATCAGGTCTTGGAAGGCCATCAAGTCGACGGTTTCAAACGCGAGCATAAAGTCCTGGTCATCCAATCCAAACGAATAGGTGGTGTTCAATCTTACTTGCGGGAACTTTCTGCCAACGGCAATGTGCTCCTCCATCATTTTCTTGCGTTCTTCGAATGGCAGGAGGTACCATTCCCTTGATTTTACAAACGGGTAGACTATACAATACTTTGCAGGCTGCTCGTCGGTCATAAAGCCTGGAGTTACTTTGGCGGCGTATACTGACTTCCTTGCGGTCGACAGAAAGACGTACGAGGGCGTCAGATATTTTCCGAGTACGGTGGAATAGATCTTTGACGTCATTACCTGTGTCTTTTCGATTGAGTCTGAGATCATCCAGAGCATAAAGTCGGCATCTTCGCGGAGGCCGAGCGTCGAGTAGGTGCGCACCTTTATCTTGGTGTTTGCAACTTCAACAAGGCTTGCGAACTCTTTGGCGGCCTCGTCTTTGCCAATCTCGTTGAGCCAACGCCACTTAGGGTCGACCTTGAAGAAGGAAAAGTTGAGAAATGTCGCCTGCCTCTCTGGAGCAGGTGTATCCGCTGCCATCTTGCTTCAAGTTTGCTTGTACCCTATTTAAAACTAGACTGGACGGCGTTGGCTCAAGGCAAACAAGCTGGAATACATTGGCGAGCTTTTACAAATATGTTAACAAGAATAGCTATTTTTCGTCTTCAATTCCGAGCCAACCATAGCCTTTTGCTTCGAGCTCTTCTGACAGCTCTTTGCCGCCAGACTTGATCACCTTGCCCTTTGCGACGACATGGACGTGATCCAGCCTTTTCATGTAGCGCAAGATCCTGGCATAGTGGGTGATTAGAATGATGCCAGCACCGGTGTCCATTAGCTTGTTTATCGACTCTGCGACCGCCTTAACCGCGTCTATGTCGAGCCCTGAGTCCGGCTCGTCAAGTATAGCAATGTTTGGCTTGAGCACTAACATTTGCATGACTTCAGAACGCTTTTTCTCCCCACCGGAAAATCCCTCGTTCAGGTAGCGGCTCAAAAATGATTGGTCGAGCCCTACTGCATCGAGGTTCTTCTTAACATATTCATGAAACTCCCGTACTGTGAGGAAAACTTCCCGGTTCTGCTCCTCGCCAAGCGACTTGTTCAGAGTATTGTAAGCGTTCCTCAGAAAGTGGCTGTAACCGACGCCAGAAATTTCAGTCGGGTATTGGAAGCCCAAGAAAAGCCCCTTCTTTGCACGTTGGTCTGTTGGGAGCTTAATTATGCTGTCACCCTTTACCAGAATATCGCCCGAGTCGACGGTGTACTTTGGGTGCCCCAGGATCGCGTTTGCAAGTGTGCTTTTGCCTGAGCCGTTCGGTCCCATAATCGCATGAACCTCGCCCTTCTCCACGCTCAGGTTCAGCCCCGAGAGGATTTCTTTTCCCTCGATACTGACATGCAAATCCTTTACCTCTAGAAACGCCACATATAACGGTGTTTTATGAACTTAATATAAGCATTAGGATTCAAAGTTCTGCTTCGATCTAGGGAGTTATTGCTGCCTGCTTCATCGCGGATGCTGATTGATTCATGGAGGGAGTGAGTTGAAGTTTGCCTATTTCTGAGAGTCCTTCCACCACGGATATTCCATATTGTAGGCTTCCTCCCTACTTCGTGCTATCCCTTCCTCCCAAGTGACAGCACTATCAAGGACTTCTAGCGGTGATAATTCAAATTCAAAGTTCTGAATGAAATTGAGATCGACTAGATTCGAATAGTCAATTATCCGCGTGGAACCCATTGCGCGTGGCCGCAGCAAAGCCAAGATCGAATTTTGTTGCTTCAGAATCACATATTCAGCAATATGCCCTGCAGGCACTCGATCAACCATGATGCAAAACCTAGATGATAGCGTCCATAGGCGAACTTTATCTTCATTTGACTTCATTGCAATTTCTGGAAGCTCCTTGATAATATCCGCAGAGTATCCCTTGCTATTCAGATCTTCAAGCTGAATCTTGAACGAGTTATTCTATTGTTACCGTTGATGTCATGTATGGGTGGACGGCGCAATAGTAAGAATGTTGGCCTGTTCCAATTTTGGCCGCCGGTACGCTGTATTTGCCGTCTGGCGGCAAGAACTTGGTGTCAAACAGCGCACCTGATTCCGGGTCACTTGTTCCAGTCCCACTTGTCGCAGTATGCAATGTGGTGTCGTCATTTAGCCAAGTTATCAGCGCGTCAGACTTAACAGTCGCCCCATCGGGATCATAGTCCGGACTGCCCTGCACTAACGCCCCTTCAAGAATCTTTATCGTGACGACGGATGAATACTTAGATTCGTCGATTTCCCCACGTCCCGTGTCTGTTTCATTTCCTGAAGGAGTTGTCAGCTCCTTTCGGTATGGCGAGTCAACAATGCCTTCCTGGGGCATCGCAGCGTCGAAATTAGTATATGTCAGATAACCGGTGATCGCGCCCAATGCAAGAAGTACGGGAAAGGCGATAATTCCGGGCTTGCCCATCTGTCCCGCTTTTGCCTGTTTCCCCTTAATAATTCCTTCTGGATCAGGGCTATATTTCGGATCGCAGTATTCTGATCAGTGCAGAAGGCGATCACATGCAAGAACTGCGGAAAAAGGTTTCTCGCGCCGCCAGTCGACACTGGCAGGCAGGAAATATCCGACATTGGCGATGGTACGATGTTTGCCCTCATCTGCCCATTCTGCATGGTGCATGCGCCCTATTCCTCGAGAGACTTGGAATGACTTTTATTCAAGAGATTTGCTCGCGTTCTGGATGGGGGACATCCCTTCGAAATGCGCCCTGTGCGATGCCGAACTTGGTGAGTTCACCTACCGCCCTATGCCACAGTGGAATCTTTCCGGTCTACTCTGTGGCCATTGCTACGACAAAAAGCTAACCAATCACTACATAGCCCCGGACAGGCGCGAAATTACAAAGAAGTAGCAAAGACTAAATACCAACTTTCCTCTTTATCAGCCATGCCAACTGCATACATCCTCGTGAACTGCACGCTCGGCTCAGAAGAAAAAATAATCAACGAGATCGCCAAGCTGACTGATGTCAAAGAGGTGCGCGGAACCTACGGCGTTCACGACATATTCGTAAAAGTAAAGTCAGAAAACACTGAAGCAATGAACCACACCATAACAAACAAGATCCGCAAAGTGCCCGGCATTACATCGACAGTCACGCTAGTGGTGATTGAAGAGCAAGGTGGCAAGGGTTAAGCCATCTCTTTCTTTCTATCTTCCGTCCTAATTCTCTTTATCTCATACAGTATCAACCCACTGCTTACAGCTACGGTTAGCCAGCCGATCGCCCCCACTATGAAAAAAGTAGAATAAACGGGGATGAAAATTGCCATCGCGGCAGTTGCAATGCCCGCGCACCATATCGCGATCAGAACATAGATGTGCACTACCCTCTCATATCCTCGTCGAAGCCCTGGAAGTGTTTCAGCGTCTTACCGCACTTTGCACAGTTGCTGAACTCTATGAAATCAAACTCACCGTACGTACGATAGGCAAAGGACTCTTTGTGGTTGCAGAACACCTTCCGCAGCGCTCCAAGCACATTGTCGATTAGGCAGCGGGGCTTCTTTACTATTTCGTTATTATAGGACGTGTTTACTCAACATTCTGGGGCCCGTAGCGTAGTCAGGATATCGCGGCGGTCTTCGGAACCGCAGGCCAAGGGATCGAAGCCCTTCGGGCCCGCTCAATCATTCTTAGGAGCTAATGTGTTTTAGATCTTATGGCGCAACAGCCCAAGGTGGTCCCTGAACTTTCCTTATTTGTCTACTTTTAGGTCCGATAGGAGTCTATCGATATTCGTTATCGACTTGTCATTCTCGTCGGCAATCTGCTGCGTCGACGGGGGGTTTGCAAAGTAGTCTGGAATCCTCGCAGCAATCCTCTCTTGATAAGTTGGCACGTGCTCGTTCTGGTAGAATATCCCTATCGGGATCTTGTCGTCCCACTCGTTTGACTTTTCAATCACCTGTGCCATCTCTGCATTTATCTCACTCGGATCGTGCACCACGCCGTCGTAGCCTGTCTCTTCCAATTTGTAGATCCTAGGCATGGCCTTGTGGGTTTCCGGATCAACGTTGTCAAACCCTTGGTACCACTCTTTGGTGTTGATGTCGTTATACGTTGGGCACGGCTGCTGGACGTCGATGAACGCAAGTCCTTTGTGCGCGACTGCCTTCTTAATCAGGTCTTTCAAGTGCCGGACATCGTACGAATAGCCCCTTGCGATGAAGGTAAAGCCGGCGACAAGCGCTAATGCGATTGGGTTTACCGAGTTGTTGACGTTTGGCTGAGGCAGTGATTTCGTCTTCATGCCAAGTTTCAGCGTGGGCGCTGCCTGCCCTTTCGTCAGCCCGTAGACAGCGTTATCGAAGATAATGTAGACCATGTCGACATTTCTGCGACCCGCGCTCACAAAGTGACCGGCTCCGATCCCTAACCCATCGCCGTCGCCACCGACTGCGATCATCTCAAGGTCAGGATTTGCAAGTTTGGCGCCCTGCGCAAACGGTAACACCCTGCCATGAAGAGTGTGGATGCCGTACGTCCGAATGAAATGGGGAGTCTTACCAGAGCAGCCAATGCCGGAAAATATCGTTGCCTTGTACGGTGGCACCTGCATGTCTGCCAGCGCCATCTGGATCGCGTTCAGTATGCCAAAGTCCCCGCATCCAGGGCACCAGTCGTTATGTACATCCGTCTTGTAGTCTGATAACTTAAGCGCCACTTTTCAGCACCTGCCTCCTTGGAGCATCTCCATTCTTTATTCGCTTTACGGCGTTATAAACTTCGTCAAGTGACATCGGTCTGCCGTTGAATTTTACGATCTGATAATCGGCTTCAATGCCTGTGTGTTGACGAACAAGAGAGCCCAGTTGGCCGCTGTAATTCATCTCGATATCCACCACCGTCTTTGCACCTTTTAACATCGAATGTAGCAGATCCGTCGGGAATGGGCTCATAAGACGGATCTGAACGAACTTAATCTTTACCCCTTCTGATGCGAGCTTTTCCATCGCATCTATTATTGCGCCCTTTGTAGATCCCCAGCCGACGAGGACAATATCTCCGCTGCCGTACGCCACTACTTTGTCCTCGTCCGGGATTTCCCTTAGTGCGACTTGCAGCTTGTTCATTCTCTTGTTCATCATCTGCACCCTCAACTCCGGGTCCTCGGTGATGTGGCCTTCTTCCGTGTGCTCATCGCCGGTGTTCCAGAAAATCGCGTCTTTAGTGCCAAGCACCACCCTCGGGCTTATGGGGTTGTCAGACAGCTTGAAGCGGAGGTAATTGCCGGCCGCTCCCTTGTCCTTGTCCGTTATCTGTGTCACCGTCGAGCCTCTATCGATCTCGATCTTCTTGGGATCGAAATTTTTGCACGTGGTGACGCTGTTTGCTATCGCCTTGTCGAGCATGTGTATCACCGGCATCTGGTAGCGGTCTGCAAGGTTGAAGACTTTTATTGTGTCGTAAAAGCTCTCCTCGATATCGCCGGAGGCAAGTACTATCCTCGGGAACTCACCGTGACCGGCGTTTATCGCAAAATTGAGGTCGCCCTGCTCGTGGCGGGTTGGCAGCCCGGTCGAGGGTCCGGCTCTTTGGTACAGTGATACCACTATAGGCACCTCGTTTATGCCTGCCCAGCCAAGAGCTTCTGCCATAAGTGAAAATCCGGGCCCTGATGTCGCGGTCGCAGAACGTGCTCCCGTTAGTGCGCTGCCAATAGCCATCGCGATGGCGGCAATCTCGTCTTCAGTCTGCACGACCACAGTAGAGCCCTTTTTGCCCGGGCTGTCGAGGTCGAGAATCTCATTTGCCTCGAGAAACTCGCTGTCGTCTGATGCCGGCGTAATTGGATAGTATGTCTGGAACCGGCAGCCTGCGACCATCTTTCCGAGCGCAGATGATTGGCTTCCCTGCGCTATTATCATGTCTTGGGCGGTGCGCTTTGTCTTAAGTCTGTACAGAAAGTCACTGCCTGCAAATTTCGCCTTTGCATAATTGGAGACGTGCGCGGCCGCACTCACGTTCAGATCAGCGACTTTTTTCTTTGCCCTAAAGATAAATTGGATCGCTTTCGCGAACACTTCATTGTCAAAGTCCAGTATTGCCATCGATGCCGACAGCGCCATCACGTTTACCATCCTTGTCAGCTTGCTAAGCGCAGGGTCGTTTGCCTTTTGCGCAAACTCTTGCAAAAGATGAAAGAACGGCACAGGGAACAAGATTACGCCGCGTCTTTTGGCATGATCCAGCGCGCCCTGAACAGATAGCGCGAGGCCGGTCTTTTCGAGCGTTTTTCTTATTCGCACGGCGGCAGGATCGTCAACTGTCGGTACTTCTGATAGTAGAGTGTTGACAACGTCTGAATCGTAGATTATCGCACCCCCTGATGTCACATCTTCAAAGTGGCGGAATATGGTTTCGGCATCAAACGAGGCGAGTACGTTAATTTCGTCGACATGGGAATGCACGGGCATGTCGCTCACCCTCACGGTGAAGTAGCTGTGCTCTCCCTTGATGTTGGAATAGTATTCCCTCTTGCCAAAGATTTCAAGCCCGCCTGCCGCACAGGCGCGCGAAAAAATGTTTGCGGCAGAATCGACGCCGCTTCCCTGAGCGCCGCCGATCACCCAGCTCAGAGAATTTGTTGTTGTTTTTTCCAACGTGGACTTCTTCACTAGTCCTTCTTTTAATGCTTTAGAACTAGCCGCCCGTCGCGGCATCGTAGAGGCAGCATTCACACGCATCTTTCTGGCCGCAGTAGGGACACACGCACATGCAGGCATCAATGTGGTTGCCGCAATTCTCGCAAGCTACTTCCTCGGCACTGGCTGTCATAACAGCAGATGTTCCGCAGGTAAACTAATTATACTTTGTTACATGACTGTGACTGAATTCAACAACGCATTCCCTGCATGCCGAATGGCTAATACCCGAACAATCGACATGCAGTTGCATATATTCTACTTTATCCGTACTAGCGTTAATTCTTTCTCTGCTAATGTAGCATTCGCTTTTCTGCCTTCGTTGTAAAGGTCAACTTTTACCCTGTTACGCATTGCATTGCTCAGGCTAATTCGTTTGTCAAAATTACGCATAACTAGGCGGGCATACTTGCTGTCAGTAATTGACGTTATTACCAGCAGCTTGTTAGAGCTATCGTTTATCAGCTTCATTACTCTCTCGATTACCTTTTTTGCTTCTTTTTTCTTGATATTTGGGTCGTCGAACAGGTCCAGTAAGCCGGGCACGATAACGACGCTAGGCCGGTAATGTTGTATGACTTTTGGTAATTCACGCAGTAACAGACTTTTCAATTGGTAGATCGTAAAGGTTCTGCTAACGATTATTCTATCAAGTGTGTTTGTCAAATGCATGCCATATTGTTTGATGTAGTTTACGGTCTGGTAAAAGTCAGACTTGTTACTTGCGTCGATTACGATTACATACAGCGAACCAAGCCCGCCGTAATTCGCAGGCAATAGCGATCTGACACATAACCTAGTCAAT
>JANWHJ010000034.1 GCA_025450475.1 Nitrososphaera sp. | reverse complement strand
CGGTCGTGAAGGCGATCACGATAGATCTTGTTTACAAGACGGCTGCAGGGTTGCTCAGACTGTCACGACAAACACTGACTGATTTTCTCCGTTGTTGTAAATTTTAGACCTAGTGGCATCATTTCGATCGTAACATCGTTCGTGGCCTCAATCACGACCTGAGCTCGACCATTTGCGTTATTTGCCCTGAACATCAAAGCACATTCAGTGTGTCAGCACTTTCCGCTACGCTTCGTTCGCAACGAACGGCTTGTCAATACAATAACATGCTAACAAGACTATTTCACCAGTTCCCGGCCCAGTTCTTTTCCTACATGAGAAACGAGCTCGGACATCTCGAATGGCTTTTTGAGTAGATCGCTATTGATATTGAGAAACGCCTTTAGTGCTTCATTCTCGTAGTTTTCAAAGGCAGTCATGAAAACAACTCTACTTCTGTCGTCAATCTTTCTTATTTCTCTGAACAGATCAAACCCATTCATACCGGGCATTTTAATGTCTATGATTAGCAAATCATAATAGGCCTTTTTGAAAGCAGCTAGAGCCTCCTTCGGATCATTGAACGCATCGACGCTAAAGCCGCTGTCTTCTAGGGCAATTCTGCAGACCTCTGTGATCCCCGATTCATCATCAACAACAAATATCCGCGGCAAACAGACAAATACCGAGCAAAGTCACAATCAAATGGTATTTAACCATTTTAGGCAATCAAAGATTACAATCTTTGTGAATTGGGCAAAGCCATATGCCAAACACCCCGAGTTGCGAATTGGATCTCGATCGGTTGATTTGTTCTTTGTGCCGTCTGGACCATATTGCTGAACTGTGAATTAAGACCTTGCAAACCCAGCGTACAAAATGCCGCCACATGTTGCGTTTGTCTCAGATGACCAGACCCCTCTTAACATGGTGTCATAAAGATCCGCAATCAAGAAGATAATAAGGCCCATTGCACGCCAACACACAACTTTATCTATGATGAGTGTTTTATGATAGAGAATGACACTTGCATTCGTCTTGATAGAATGCGCAAGGGGTCTAGCCTCTTCAGCAGAACAAGCGATCAATCAAGTACAGGGTGTTGTTGAAGCTCATTCAATAAAAAGCGGTACTGATTATGATCTAATTGTGAAGGTACAAGCGGAAGACGAAGGTCAATTCAAAACCACCATTACAAACTTAAAGAAAATCGCCGGCGTGGCAGCTATTGCAGTTAGTATTGTCTATGGCGGCACATTGTACTAGGTGACACCGTGTTAGTGAAGTTGATAGCTTTTTATCGACTCGGTAGCTGAAAGGTTCTGTGACAGAATTGCTGGCATCTGCAAATAACTGAATGTACTTATCTGCATTGGAAGTCCTCTATTTTTTCGTCTAGCCTGGAAAAAATGTTTTTCACTAATAGAAGTCAGCGCTTGGCTTTTCCCAAATCTTAGGTCATTATTCTGTCCAGCTTGCCCTTTTTGCTGGCTATCTTCACTTCTCGCGCAATCCTCCTTCCCATGCTCATCGGGTCGTCATACAACAGACCCGAGTAGGGCGAACCGTCAAGATATAGATTAGTTCCTGCCACGATCCTTGCAGAGAATTCAAACGTAGTGAACTTGCCTTCGCGGTCATAGACACCTTCAAGGCAGAATGGTCCCGGCATCCCCGGAGACACAAGCCGCTCCGCTGCGCGCACAAAGTTTTCGCCCATCTTGTAAACTTCGTCGAGCAGTGATTCGCGAAGCACAAGCGGGATATTGCCTATGACATTGTACGACGGCTCGACTTCAGCGCCCAGCTGCTGCCTTGCGGGGATCCTCCCGATGCCGTCGATGTCTGACTCGTAGCGCCTATCTATTCCCAAGAGCTCGAGCTGTCCTGTGAGTGGCGAATAGAAATACTGCAGATAAACAGGAACGCCTCTGATGAATTCCTGAATGTAGAGATCATTTTCGCTCCGAATGGTCTTTTGGTCGATTAGCTTTTTGGCGCCTTCTTCAAAGCTCTGACGGTCCCATGCAAGATAGTAACCTCGCCCGCCGGCCGCCCCGTGAAGCTTGACAATGCAGAGAGCATTGATGTCATCCTTTGACTTGACCGACCGCGGGGTGCTTAGGCCGGCTTCTCTCATTAGTTTTTCCTTAAGACTCCTATCCGCCTCCCATCTCAATATCCACTTGTTGCCAAAGATCGGAATATCGATCTTCTCGATTTCATCGCTCTTCATCTGTGATACGAGGGTCCCGTGAGGAATCAGTACAGAATTTGTGTTTCTCAGGCGCTTCCTACATTGTTCGCTGAGTACTTCCTTCAGGCTGTCCACTTCAATAATTTCGTCGACAAACCCAAATCGCAGGTAAAGCCCCAGTCGCCGCTTCTCGCATACCAAAAGAGTCCTGAAACCCTCGTCTTTTGCCCCTTTCAGAACTTGTAAGGAGCAATGGGAACCGAGAGTTGCTATCGTAAGTTTCCTAGTACTTTTAGCCAACGAAATGGCTTGTATTCAGGAGGTTAAAATCCCTTCTTTCTTCTTATTCTAACCTGAACTTGTTGGAGTTGGTCAATAAAATTCATGGTTTCGGGGATTCCAAGTCATGTCTGTCGTGCCAATACTCCAAAGATGCTATGGATTCTGGCCACCGTTAAAATGTTGGTCTTACTATTAGTATGACGAACTTGGAGTCGCCGACCCAGTTCGGTCGTCTATTATGATCGAATCATGACATTTATAGCTGGGACGAGACTGGCATGTCGTGCACGACAGGCTTGCGCACACGGCAGAACACGCGTTCATTGGCTCGCTCCAAAAGATTCTCGGCAAGACCCTTCAAGTTAGGAAAGTTGAACACAAGGCTGCCGCGAGCACCGCGTTTATCGTTATCCCGCGGCTAAACCTCGACACAATATTGAAAGCAGAGACGGAAGTAAATTCGCTCATAGCGGAAGGACGAAATGTAACCGCGTACACTTTTACGTCGCTCGAAGAAGCGAAGCGCAAACTTCCGAATTTACGTGCTAACGAAGAGAGGATTGCCGGAGAGGTCAGGGTCGTAGAAATCGAAAATCATGACATGGCCGCCTGCGTAATGGACCATGCGGCCAATCTGCGAGATTGCGACTTTTTCCTGATCACCCGGCTCTCAAAAAGCGGAAGCGAGTACGAAGTAGACTTTGCAGTCGGCCGCCAGGCCAAGGAAGTCGCGGTCGCATTGTCAGCTAGGCTACTCAGGATGTGCAGCGAGCTTGGTGCCAACTTCAACACCATTGAAAACACTGCAAAGAAATTGAGATCTGAAAATGAAAGCAACGCCAGTAAGCTGAAGGCGCTGGGCAGGGAAAAGCTAGATGCCGTGATACCTATTGCAAACAACAGAATAACCTTATTGAAAGGAATGTTTGAAAACCTGGCAGACGACCAGCTCCAGGAATTCGCGGGAGAAAGGATCGCTGACGCAAACACAGTAATCTTGATTGCAAATGTTGGAAGCGAAACGGCGAGCATTGTTTTTGCCCGGAACGAAAAAATGGAAGGAATCGACTGCACTAAGCTTTTTAGACAGTTTGCGGGCTCAGACGGACGCGGTGGAGGCAAACCCCATTTTGTCTCGGGCGTCGTTAAGAAAGAGGCGATTGCACGTGTTATAGACAAGATTGCTTCTGAAATCCTGCAGTAGGTAGTTTGGTGGGTATCAGAATACTGCAATCCAAATTAGCTCATGCGTTGCTATTTCCGTCCAGCTCGGTCGCTTGGCTGGTCACAAAGCCATTCACAAATGCGGTGCTATTCGGAATTGTCAGAAAATACTTTCGCGTTACAGAGCAGGATTGATGCTGGTAAAGTTATTAACCGCTTCAATACAAGCACTTTATTCAATTGGGCGACTTGCTTGAAGAACACGATCTTGGGCAGTGGCGGAGGACTCACTACTCCTCCGAGATAAGTCCCTCTATAGGAGATGAGATCGTAGTGATGGGATGGGTCGCTAGTGTCAGAGATCACGGCAACATCCTGTTCATCATACTGAAGGACATGCACGGCGAAATCCAAATTACGGCCAAAAAGGGCGAGTGCGACGATTCGCTCTTCGAATTGGCTAAGGAAGTAAAAGAGCACAGTTCTATCGGAATTCGTGGCAAGGTCAGGCCCCAGGAAAAAGCGCCAAACGGCGCAGAAATAGTACCAGCAGAGATCAGGGCGTTTTCGATAGCGAAAAAGGCTGCACCTTTCATGACGCAGGGCAAGACTTCGACCGTAGGCATAGACACAAGGCTTGATCTCCGTGCGGTTGACTTGCGGCGCAACTACCTAGGCTCGGTGTTCCGCATACGCCAGACTGTGCTTAACTCTGTCAGAGAGTTCCTTGATAGGCAAGAGTTCATTGAAGTCAACACACCGAAAATGATAGCGACTGCCACCGAAGGCGGCGCTGCGCTGTTCCCGATATTTTATTACGACAGGGAGGCGTTCCTCGCGCAGAGCCCGCAGTTGTACAAGGAGCAGCTGACTATGGCGTTTGAAAACGTATTTGAAATTGGACCCATCTTCAGGGCGGAGCCTTCGCGCACAAACCGCCACCTCTCAGAGGCGATATCAATAGACATCGAGCGAGCGTTCGCGGACTATGGAGACGTGATGTCTATTTTGGAGCGCATGATAGTAAGCATCGTCGAAACTGTAAAGGAGAGGAACGCGGATGACCTGAAATTCCTGGAGCTCGAGCTACCTGCTGTAGAGTTGCCGTTTCCAAAGTATAGCTACTCTGACCTGATTGATAAATTGCAGGAGGCCGGCGAGCACATCCAGTGGGGCGATGACGTCACGCCCCAAGTGATGAAGAGCCTTCAAGACGATCGCCTCGGCGGCTTTTACTTTATCATTGACTGGCCGACTTCGACAAAGCCGTTCTACGTAAAGCCAGGCTCGGCCGACGGAGGAAGGGTGTGCGAGTCGTTCGACCTGATGTTCGGCCCACTTGAAATGTCCTCTGGCAGCACAAGGATCAACCGAAAGGACCAGCTGGTGGAACGCATGAGCAAGCAGGGTCTAAAGCCTGACGCGTTCGACTACCACCTAAGGGTGTTTGACTACGGCGTCCCGCCGCACGCCGGCTTCGGGCTCGGGCTTGAGCGCTTGATGATGGCACTAATCAAAGTCGAGAACATCCGCGACACGACTCTCTACCCCAGGGACATTGACAGGCTGGCCCCATGATGGTGACCAAAGAGCAGGTAAAGCATCTCGGCTGGCTTGCAAGGATCGAGCTCTCAGACGCAGAGCTTGAGCGGTACACGGAACAAATCGAAGGGATAGTAAAGTACCTGGACAAGCTCGACGCGATGCCGCTCCAACAGGTAAAACCCATTGCCACCAGAAAAAAGTTTGCAGACCTCCGGCCTGACGAGCCTGCAGAGTTTGAAGGCGACGCGCTCGGGACAAAGTACAGGAAGGACGGCTTTGTGAAAGGGCCGAGGATGGCCTGAGTTGCCGCTGTACACGCTCGGCGCGGGGCAAGTGGCCGCCGGCGTCAAGAGCAGGGAGTTTTCAGCCGAGGAATACATTCAGCAGCTCTTGGAGAGGATCGAGAAGGTCGAGCCAAAGGTGAACGCGTTCGTGACGATAAACAAGGGAGCGATAGAGCATGCGCGCACGATTGACAAGAAAATAAGGGATGGTGAGCAGGCCGGGCCACTTGCCGGCGTGGCGGTGAGCATCAAGGACAACATTTGTACGAAGGGGATCAGGACAACTTGTGCTTCGAGGATGCTGGAGAGTTTCGTCCCGCCCTACGACGCGACAGTAGTGACGAGGCTGCAGGATGCCGGCGCGATTGTAATCGGCAAAGCGAACCTCGACGAGTTTGCGATGGGCTCGACCACGGAATTCAGCAGGTACGGCACCACCAGGAACCCGTGGGACATCAGCAGGGTTCCCGGCGGATCGTCTGGGGGCAGCGCAGCAAGCGTGGCCGCGCAGGAATGTGCTGCGTCTCTTGGCTCCGACGCTGGAGGCTCAGTCAGATGTCCGGCCAGCTTTTGCTCTGTCGTTGGCATGAAGCCGACCTACGGCCTGATAAGCAGGTACGGGCTCGTGTCGTACGCAAACAGCCTAGAGCAGGTGGGGCCAATCGGCAGAACGGTTTCAGATGTTGTTTCGGTGTTGAACGCGATCGCTGGCGCGGACGAAAATGATCATACCACGGTAGGCGGCAAACCTGTGTATACGCTGCAGGAAAGAAAAGGCTTGCGAGTCGGGCTCGTCAGGGAATTCATTGAAGACACTGACCCTGCAGTCGCAAAAATGATCCTCAGGGCTATGGATACGCTTGAAGGACAGGGATGTAAGTGTAAAGAAACGTCGCTTGAATCAGTGGCGTACGCCCTTGCATCCTACTATACTATCGCTACCGCGGAGGCGAGCAGCAACCTTGCGCGATATGACAACGTCCGCTACGGCTTTGACATGAGCCCAGAAGGCTACGAGTGGAACAGCTATTTTGCAAAGGCTCGCAGCAGCTTTGGCGAAGAGGCCAAGAGGAGAATTATCACTGGCTCGTATGTGTTGTCGTCAGGCTATTACGGCAAGTATTACCTCAAGGCGCAGCAGGCGAGGTCGCTTCTGAAGGACGAGCTCAAAGCGCTTTTCAAAAGCTGCGACGTCTTAATAGGCCCCACGATGCCGATACTTCCGTTCAAGATAGGGGAGAAGATAGACGACCCGCTCAAGATGTATCTCGTCGATATTGATACGGTGATCGCAAACCTTGCGGGCATGCCGGCGATCTCTGTCCCTGCAGGGTTTGTCGACGGCCTGCCCGTAGGTTTGCAGCTAATGGCAGACGAATTTCAGGAGCAGACGATACTGGACGCGGCATATTTGTTCGAGCAGGCTGCCAATGTGCGAGGGAGCCCCGAGCTATGATGGAACAAAAGATGGGGCTTGAAATCCATTGCCAAGTGACAGGCACCAAGAGTAAGCTCTTCTGCAAGTGTCGCTGCGACTACCGCGGAAAGGCGCCAAACGCAAACACTTGTCCCACCTGCTTGGGATTGCCCGGAACGCTCCCGCTGTTGAACCAGAAGGCTGTAGAGTTTGCCGGCATGACCTCGATCGCGCTTGGCTGCAAGGTTCCTGATGAGATTGCGTTCTATAGGAAGAACTACTTTTACCCCGACCTGCCCAAGAACTTCCAGCTGACACAGTACAACGCGTACGACATAACCAGTATCGGAGTAGAAGGCGGGCTGGAGTACGGCGATGGCAAGAGCGTGAGGATAAGGCGAGTCCAGCTTGAGGAGGACCCGGGCAGGCTTGTATACGACGGCGGCAACATGGAGACGAGTGTCTATGCTCTGATAGACTACAACAGGGCAGGTGTGCCGCTGGTCGAGATAGTGACAGAGCCGGACTTTGTAGACCCAAAGGAGATCCGGCTGTTCCTAGACAAGATAACTTCGATAGTAGAGCACCTTGGATTGTGCGGCACGAAACTAGAGGGCTCGGTGCGATGCGACGCCAACGTTTCTGTGGGCGGCGGAAAAAGGGTCGAGATCAAGAATGTTGGCTCGTTTGCAGATGTGGAAAAAGCGGTCCGCTACGAGATTACGAGGCAAAAGACTATGACGTCGCGCGATCTGGAAGTCAGGTCGGAGACGCGCCACTGGGACGACGCTAGAAAGGTAACGAAAGAGTCGAGGACGAAAGAAGAGGAACAGGACTATCGTTACTTCCCCGAGCCCGACATCCCCACAGTGGTGCTTGGAAGTGAGTTCGTTTCGTCTGCCCAGCGGTCTATGCCGGAACTGCCAGACGCGCGCAAAGTGCGGTTTGTAAAGCATGGACTGTCAGCGCATGTCGCGCAGGTGCTCATTAACAACAAGGAGCTGGCTGACTTTTTCGAGTCGGCGATCAAATTTTATTCGTCCCCGAAGGAGATTGCAAACTGGATAGTCACAGATCTCATGAGCTTTGTGGACGAGCGGCAAAAAGAGCAGGAGCGATCAATGTTTGCAGGCCTAAAGGTAGGACCGGAACATATCGCAGACCTAGCAAAGCTGGTCGACCAGGACACAATAAACAGGGCCACAGCAAAGCAGATACTGGGCCTGATAGTCCGTCCCGGCGAGATGCCCTCTCAAGTGGCGCATAAGACGCATGCTGGTAAGATTGACGATGTCAGCGAGCTGGCTCAGACGATCGATTCGGTATTTGAAACAGAACATGCTGCAGTCCAAGACGCGACGCTTAACCCCAACGCAATAAACTTCTTGCTCGGCAAGGTCATGCAGGCGACAAAGGGCAGAGCCGATCCGAAAGCTGCACTTGAAATGATTCAGAAAAAGTTGAAGGAAGTCTAGTGGTATTGTTTCTCTTCTTCGTCGTCATCGTCTGTCAATAGCTGATTGCCGAATGGGCCTTTTCGACTATCTTCCTGATCGTCACTAAAGCGCATTTTGTGCCATGCAGGGCGGCAGCTTGCCGTGCTTGCTCACGTATTCTTTTACCTGCTGCTCCCTTATGACTTCAAAATCTGGCGTCACTATGTAGCGGAAACGCTTGGCCTTGCTGGTACAAGAATCTGACAATCGGCTTAACAGCTCCTGCCGCACGTTGCGGCTTCCACCGATGTAAAGAATCTTCATGTTTTCGTGCAT
>JANWHJ010000033.1 GCA_025450475.1 Nitrososphaera sp. | reverse complement strand
CTTTCAAGTTCAGCTTCAAGTATCCTGATGACCAGCTCACCGCCAATCGGCAAGATTTCCGGTATTGCATCTTCAATTTCCTGCAACGATATGCGAGGGCCGGAGTTGGAAAAAACTGATATCCCATATTTTTCTTGGATATATCCTATAATCATGTTTCTGGAAGGTTCGCCCACGACGGTCAATACTTTGCTAAAGGCCAACAGAATATGATTACTATCTACGACTTCAGAGATGTTCAGCTATAGGTTACCTGCCCGCTTGAGTCCAATATCCTAAGATATCACTACATGAGGTAGATTAATGAAATTCCTCTGTAAGATCTCTTACATACATGCTCTTTAAAAATGAGTTTAGCCTACTTGACCGCTCGACTAGTTCCACGCAGAATGCCAATCCTAACGGTTTCAACGCCTAGGTCCTCAAGCCTCTCGGCAAGGCCGTTCAGGCCTATCGAGTCGCCAGCCAGGTGCCCCAGAACTACAAGGTTGCCGTCTAACCGGTCCTCTTTCATTTTCACCAATTCCCCATATTCAACATGAAGATAAATTACGGTGGAAACACCGTGCTGTAGGTACGCCTTGGCGATGTTGTAGCCACCGTTAGTGCCTGCCGCCACCACCAGCGCCCAGCGTCCGGCTCTTCTCTTCGTGCTGCCCAGCCTTACCTGAACTCGGGTAGCCGCCTGCCTGAATTCTGGGATCTTACTGACCGACTTGATAATGTCTGACACGTATTCCGTCCTTCCAGAGGTGATGGCCTGCAGAATAACCTGCCTCATGTATTCGTCGCAAGGCTGGTGAATATTGACAAGTGGCATGCCAAGCGCTTTTGCCACTCCTACTGTGTGGCTGTAGATGTCTGAGTGGGTGCGCGTATCTACCCTGTCTTTGAGCCTCTTCACGGCATCCCTTGCAATCTTTCTTGGCACTCCATTCTCCATCATCAAGTCGACGTGTCTATCAAGAACTTTGTAAAAATTAATATGAGCTATGCCTATCGGGTGATGCGCAATCACCGCGTCGCACCCGAGGTACCTTGCAAGCATCAACTCAGCCGTCCCGACGTCGATGGCGATGAGCACCTTATTGATTTTGTTACCCCTTACATGCACGGCGCTGTCTGCCGGCATCTTTTTCCAACCCGCGAGTTCAAGCCCCGTTTTCATTATCCTATTAGTGTCAATCGCCATGACTACCAATCTATGAGGTGCAAAATTTAAATCTGATCTACCAGCTCTAGAAAATAGATGAGCTGCTCTGACGAACACGTTTCACATTCGACGGACAGCCTTATCCAGATCATCCCCCAACTAAAGGCAAGGCTGCAGAAGGCAAAGTACGGCGTCTACAATCACTCTGCGGTAGAGCTTTGCCATTGGACGAAAAAGTCGTTTGCGAATGAGGGCAACTGTTACAAGCACAAATTCTATGGCATTTCGACGCACCAGTGCATGGAGATGACGCCGACCGCGATGAACTGCGAAAATCGTTGTATCTATTGCTGGCGTCCCACAGAGTTTTACGATACGCTCGAGATGCCGGAAGAGCTGGTGGACGAGCCAGATGTCATAGTAGAACAGTTGATGGTTGAGCGAAAAAAGCTAATAAACGGCTATTACGGTCATGCCAAGAATGACAAGAGAAAGCTGAACGAATCATTGTTGCCGGCGCATTACGCCATTTCATTGTCAGGAGAGCCCACAATGTACCCAAAGCTGCCGCAGTTGATAAAGTACCTGAAGTCGCTCAAAGCAACCAAGTCGATATTCCTAGTTACAAACGGACAAGAGCCGACAATGCTAAAAAGGCTTGTTGCAGAAGACGCGCTGCCTACCCAGATCTACCTATCAACTAACGCGTCGAACAAGAAGATGTTTCATCGGATAAACAGGCCGATGCACAAAGATGCGTGGGAGCGCTGGTGGGAAAGCCTGCGGTTCCTTGCCACCGTCAACACCAGGACTGTGCTCCGCATGACTCTGATAAGGGGGTACAACGATGGCAGCGGCTTTGCAGACGAGTTTGCAGAAATGATCAGCCAAGGCGACCCTCATTTCATCGAGCTAAAATCATACATGCACATCGGCATGTCGAATCAAAGGCTGGAACAGGAGCACATGCTAGAGATGCACGAAGTAAGAGACTATGCGGCAAAACTGTGTGAAAAGATGCCAATGTTCAACGCGATGGACGAAAGCGAGGTTTCAAGAATAGTGGTACTACAGAACCAATCACGCTACATCGACAGATGGATTAAGGAATACCTGACGCAAACCTATTAGCCCTCACACTTCTAAATAATTAGATGTCAAGGGGCGCCCTGGCTCTTGCCGTTATTTTCGCAACATGCTTTTCATGTTTTCAGCCTGCTTTTTCGCAGGTTGGCTCGCGCCCGGGATATATTTACGATTATGCCGGCATAATCAGCGACAACTATGAAGCTCTCATTGACGACTTTGTCAGGAGAGTTGACGCCAACACCACTGCGGAGATCGTGATCTATACCATCCCTAGCTTTGTCGGGCATGGCATAACCAAAGATGGGCAAGAAATTCAAGACAGGGACATGCTTGCAAATTACATCTTCAATGAATTGTCACTGGACGGGGTGAAGGGCATAGGCAAGGAGGGTAAGGACAACGGCGTGCTCATCTTGTATTCGCTAGAGCGCGACGGAGGCGGCGGGTCCATGCGCATCGAGGTTGGGAGGGGGCTTGAAGGTGACATTACTGACGGGACCGCTGGTGCCATACTTGATTCGTACCTTGTGCCTGCGAGGGAAGAGTATGATGAGTTTGGTGACGTAAAAGTCTTCGATTCTGCCTTCTATGATACCGTGGCTGCACTTGCTGTCGAGATCGGCTATACTGACGGTTACGACCCTGGCTTTGAGGCCCCTGCGGTAGGGTTTGAAGATGATCTCTATTCAGTTTGGGTGCCTATCCTTGTTTTCTTAGTATTTGGAATAATCATGGCCATTTTCAGGAGGCGGCGCAGGGGCTTTTACGGAGGATACGGGGGCGGCTGGGGCGGCGGAGGATTTGGAGGCGGCGGAGGCGGTGGCTCTGGTGGGGGAGGAGCAGGCAGATGATTGCCACTAAAGTAATATGGGGCTACCGATTCATTTTACACTAATTCAATGGTAAGCAAGGTTGTCATAGCTGTAATTGCAGCGGTCGCAATAATTGCAATCATCATCGGCATTTTGTACAGCATGTATTTCTCAGGCTTTAATGCCGCCCAGGCAAAGGATGAAAATGTAATAAAACTTGCCGCAGACGTTGACGCACAGCTGCAGCGCAGATATGACTTGATCCCAAACCTCATAGAGTCGGTCAGGGGATACATGCAGTTCGAATCGCAACTGTTGCAGAACATCACTAAGCTGAGAACAGACTGGCAGAGGGCTCAGACAGTTAACGATAGGGTGGAGACGAGCAACGAGCTAGAGACAGCCCTCAGCAAGCTGATTCTTACCTATGAGAACTATCCTGACCTCAAGACGGACCGGACTCTTGTGATCCTGATGGATGAGCTCGCAGGCACCGAGAATCGTATCGCAGTAGCGCGTACGTACTACAACGACGGCGTGCGCGACTTTAACACCAACCTCCGGACATTCCCTAACAACACATTCAACGAAAACGGGTTCCTGGGAGCAAAGCCGTGGGGACTAGATCAATACCCTGCATATCAAGCGACGCCTGAAGCGCAAACGACTGTCCCACAGGTAGATCTTACTCCTTAGAGTACAACCGGGCAAAGTCGTCTAGCGCTTTCTTGCGGTGGGAGTACTCGTTCTTTTTCTCCTTGAGCTGCGCAAATGTGAGGCTTGTGCCGGATGGGACAAATATCGGGTCGTAGCCCCACCCGCCCTCTGTTACATTGTCAGATATCTTGCCGTCAACGCGGCCTTCTGAGATTGACAGGTGCTTGCCGTCGTAGAACGCTATCAAAGACCGGAACGAAGCGTTGCGGTCGGCAGATCCTACAAGCAGCTTAATGATACCTGCGTTTCCGATGGTCTTGAAGGCGTGGGACGAGTACTGCCCAGGAAAGCCTTTCAAGGCGTCCACAAACAAACCGTCGTCTTCCACAATTACCGGCTTGCCAATCTGCGCGAACGCGCTCTTCGCCTTTTCTCTTGCTATTTCTTCAAGTGACTCCGACTGGATTTCTACTGGACTGGTCCACACAAAGTCAACAGAAATGCCGTGAGACGAGAGTATTTTCTCCACCTCGCGGTTCTTGTTCTCGTTGGTGCTCGCAAAGGTAACAAACAGCAATCAGGTCACCCTGGCATATCTGCCGCGCTGCTCTATTTCCTTTACATTTTCCAAGATTTTATCCGTCCTTTTCTTACCCGCGATGCTTGCGTATCCTTCAACAAAGTTCGGGAACGTCTTCCTGACCGCAATGTGCGCGCTGGTAAACACTTCTTTTATGAGCCTGATGTCGGTTGCCACATCCTCAGTGCGCTCAGAGTAGTACGACAGTCCAAAGTCGAGTAAGACAAGTTTCTTGTTCTTTATGAAATTCGATGTAGTGAGATCGCCATGGATGATGTTGCTTGCGTGGAGCATAGCGGCATAACAGCCCATCTCATAGCAAAGTTCTGGCGTCAGCGCGTCCCTGACGCTATCGCCTTCAATAAACTCCATTATTATTTCTGCATCGACCAAATCGACGAAATGCACAAACGGTGTCATGACGCCGGCAGACTTTGCCGCCGACATGAAGCTAGCTTCGGCCATGGTCCTATGCTTCCTAATAGTTGCGTCGAGCGCTTGGTGCCGGTACTGCTTGGGCGTGCGCACCTTGGAGATTGCTTTCTTGCCGCCCCACTCTGTCAGGTAAATGTCTGCCTCGGCGCCCCTTTTCACTAGTGTCGGGTGCAATAGTAATATAGCCTCTGGGATGGAGATAAAAACGTGGTGAGTTTCGCGCCGGCGCCCGGCGAAAAAGTAATCCTTGACGAAGACTGCGCCGAGGACAAGCTGAGAAGTGGCATACTCGTACTGACCGACCATAGGCTGGTGTTCCAGAAGACTCAGGGCAGGATGGCCACCCTCTCGAAAAAGGAAGGCGAAGTCGCGCTTGATATCCCGCTGAGCAAGATAACAGCAGTGAAAGCCGAAGGGTTTCTTGTGAAGAAGGTGGTCATCGTATTCGGCGACCAGACCTACAAGTTTGGCGTTTTCAGCAATGGCAAGTGGGAGCGCGAGATCAAGAGGCTCATCGCCGCCAACTGACGTCCACGGTGTCGAGCCGCCAGGACTGCTTGATGAACGAATCTTCCACTCTAACATGCGTTTTTGAGTCTTGGTATTCCTGTAGCGCGGTCCACGCAATCTGACTGCCGTTGTCGCCGGCGAATTTCAAAGGACACACGAACAATTTTGTGCCATGCCTGCTGCACGACGCTTCAAGAATTTTAGCGAGCCGCCTGTTTGCTGCCACGCCGCCTACAATCATCATCTCTCTCTTGCCGGAAAAAGAAAGTGCGCGCTCAACTGCCTCTGCCAACATTGCAAAAGCAGTCTCTTGAAGTGAATAGCACACGTCGGGAGTGTAGAACTTTTCTGTAAGCTTTATTGCGGCTGTCAGCAAGCCAGAAAACGAAACGTCGTTTCCCTTGATGACGTATGGAAGTTGTAGGTACTTGCCGGCCGACTGAATTGCTAGCTGCTCGATTCTACCTCCGCACGGTGACGCAAATCCAAGAGCTCTCCCAAACTGGTCGAGCAGCTGTCCGACAGTGATGTCTAGAGTCTCGCCAAAGACGCGCCATCTGCCGTGAGAGAATGCCAGTGTCATAGTATGGCCACCCGATACAAGCAATACCAGTGGATCGGAAGCTCCTGTGAGTACTGTTCCAAGCTCCAGATGCCCAAGGGCGTGATTGACCGGCACAAGTGGCTTCTTGTAAAACCCGGCGACCGTTCTGGCAACGACGGCTCCAACGCGCAGACACGGCCCGAGCCCCGGCCCAGCCGAATAGCCTATTATGTCCACATCTTTCATGGAAACGCCAGCGGATTGTAGCGATTGCTGGAGGACAATAGAGCTTATTTCCATATGGTGGCGTGACGCTTCACGCGGGTGTATCCCTTCTCCCTCAGGCGCTTTGTAGATGTCGCGGACATCAGAGAGCACGCTGCCCTTAGAGTTGACCATCGAGCATCCAAACGTGTGCGCGGTGCTTTCAATCCCGAGACACAGCATTGCTATCCTCTGCTTGTTGCAGACACTATTTTAATCACATCGCCACTTTTCAACTTGTGGTCGGCGCCCACTCTTTGCTTTGTCCTTGCATCTACACCATAGAGGAAGCCTTTTGCAAGATCTGCATGAACTGTTTGCGCAAGGTCTTTGGCGGTAGAGCCTTCCGGCAATAATCGCACGTCAGGTAGCACGTTGCCCTTCTTGTCCGCGAGCTTGAACTCGTCTTCAACAGGGTAGACTGCGACCATGTGCAATAGTTTGAAGCAAGCGATGTTGACACCTTCCTGCACGCCTGTTGAACCGTATTTTTGCATGAGCGTCTTGACTATATCAAGCGCCTTTCGCTGCTGCGCGTTCAGCGCCACGTTTGGCCTGACATCAAACGAGCTGTCGCCGGGCAGATAGTGGAGGACACCCTTTTTGGAAGCCTTTCTTAGGAGCGCCTCGGCCTCGGATGCGCAGGGGACAACTTCAAGGCCAGCCGCCTTCATCTTCTCGATGTTAGCCTCTGCTGAGGGCAAGTCCGCCTTGTTGGCTGCTATCACAAACGGCTTGGCTTTTAGGCGTAGTACCTTGCAAAACGTAAGTATGTCTTCCTCCGTCCAGCTGACAGGCTTTTTCATCCCGAGGCCGGATGCGTGGATAGCACCTGCAATTACAGGCTCGCTTATTGCAAGGCCTGACAACCTCTTTCCAAGCATCTGCTCCAACTTTTGGCCGAGCCCTTCGGCTTCTCTTGCATTTTTGCTCCAATCCCTTCCGACCACAGCTGCAAGCCACAGGTCAAATTCCTCTTCCACGAACTCTATGTCAAACATAGGGTTGCCCGTTCCTGCCGGAACTGGCCGACCATTACTATCAGTCGTCCCAGAAGCGTCTACTACGTGGACGAGCACATCTGCCTGCCTTGCGTCGTCGAGAAACTTGTTGCCAAGACCCTTGCCGGTATGGGCGCCTGGGACTAGACCGGCAACGTCGACTAATTTTACGGGGATGAACCTGTTGGCGTCGATGCACATCGAGTGCACTGGGTTGTCTTGCACGCCAAACTCGCGGCAAACGCACCTTACTCTCGCATAGGCGACTCCAACGTTAGGCTCGATTGTAGTAAATGGGTAATTGGCCGCAGGCACGGCAAGCTCAGTCGCGGCGTTGAAAAAGGTTGACTTGCCGACGTTGGCTTTCCCGATCAAACCGATAATCAAGCTAGGCATGCTTTGAGCCAGCCCGAATTAATGTCTTTCAAGATTTAATAAAATGCAGTCATGATACCGGCATGTGCATAAACAGGCCGCAAAGTTAGTTAAAGAAACTAGAGCTTGAAAAACATCCCGAGGGGGGATACTTCAAGCAGACTTACAGGTCAGATAAGATAGTAAAAATCAAAGGGTACGACGGGCAGCGGAATATTTCAACTGCGATCTATTACATGTTAATTGATGAACAGTTTTCAGCGTTTCATCGGATCAGGTCAGACGAAATCTGGCACTATTATGCAGGCGGCTCGATTACACTCTATGCGATAAACCATGAGGGGAAATTGTCCAAAATAAAGATAGGCAAGAGCGGGACGCTGCAGGCCGTCATCAAGGCTGGCACGTGGTTTGCCGCGGCGCTTGTTAGCAGAAAATCGTACTGCCTGCTTGGTTGCACAGTGTCGCCGGGTTTTGACTACCGTGATTGGGAGGTTGGCATGCGGCACGAGCTTGCCAGAATGTATCCGAAGCACAAGAAGTTGATTTGTAGATACGCAAAATAGGCGCCGCTTTCAAACCCTTACCATTGGCTAGGCCGGCGGCTGTTTGCATCGTAAGTGGCGGGCTCGATTCAGTCTGCTATGCCGCAATGCTTGCTAGCGATCATGATATCTACATGATGACGTTTGCTTATGGCCAGCGAGCAAGGCGCGAAATAGAGCGCGCAAAATATTTCGCAAGGATGCTAAATGCAAAGGATCACAAGATCATAGACATCAGCTTCATGAAGACACTCTACGGCAGGACCAACGCCCTGACCGATATCAAGCAAGAGCTAACGCAAGACTTTTCGCCCAGCTTAGTGGTACCGATCCGAAATGCCGTTTTCATAACAATAGCCACGGCGTGGGCGATGAGCATCAACGCAAAAGTGGTAGCGTACGGGGCTCACACTGGCGACATCCCTCACTACTCGGACTGTCGGCCAGCCTTTGTCAGCGCGATAGCTGAAGCGCTCAACATTGCCGAGTCGGACAGCATAGTGGCAGGTCTCAGGCATGAGATAACAATCCTATCGCCCGCAGTTATAGGCCTTGACAAGCCGCGCCTGCTCAAGGCCGGCTACGGGATGCTAGGCGACAAAATATTCCGGACATGGAGCTGCTACTCGGATGGCATAAAGGCTGGCGGAGGCTACTTACCCTGCGGGCAGTGCGAATCGTGTATAAGTAGGAAAAAGGCATTCACAACTGCACATATAGAGGATAAGACGAGGTATGCGACAGAAAACGGCAAGCGCAAGGGTAAAGCTAAACGAGATATTCACAAGCATTGAGGGAGAGGGCATACTGTTTGGTACAAAGACTATGTTTGTTAGACTGGCAGGATGTCCGCTAAATTGCCATTGGTGCGATACGCCCTATGCGCTGCCCATGGATAGTGGCTCTGATTACTCGATCGACGCGGCAAAAGAGCTCATCTCAAATAGCCTTCACCCCAACACATACAAGGTCAATTTCACCGGCGGCGAACCACTGGTCCAGCACGAGGCAGTGATAGAACTGGCCAAATTCGTCAAGCAAAAAGGCATCAAGACTTACCTAGAGTCGGCTTGCCATGACACCGAGAGGTTTGCTAAGGTCCTCTCCCATATCGACCTCGTCAAAGTCGAGTTCAAGCTAAAAGACTCTAAAGTGGTGGACGAAAAGTACTACGGCAGCCTTTTGGCTAGCGAGCTTGATTGCCTCAAACTGGCGATCCGCAGCGGAAAAATAACCTACATCAAAGTAGTAGTAACAAATTCGTCAAGCCTTAAGGAATTCAAAGAACTAGTACACGAGGTGTTCAGAGTAGCAAAACAGGGTGAGATAGCAGGATTTATAATACAGCCTAGCTATAGGATTGATGAGCCAACTTTGGATGTCCTTTTTGGCTTTTACGATGCTGTTTATCCAGTCTACGATCAGGTCAGAGTCGTGCCGCAGCTGCACAAGGCAATAGGAGTCAGGTAGAAACTACAACATGTCAACGGACAAGACGACCATTAACAACAAGAGGGTTGCCAAGCTGGTAAGACAGCTTTTGATGGAACTCGGCGAGAATCCCGACAGGGAAGGGCTTCTAGGCACTCCATCTAGAATAGCCGACATGTACGAGGAAATTTTCAGCGGCTATAGGATGGACGCTG
>JANWHJ010000032.1 GCA_025450475.1 Nitrososphaera sp. | reverse complement strand
GATCAAGTTTGGTAAGGATAGTACTAACATGCTCTTCGATCGCCGCCGGCTGATCCTTATCTCTTATCATTTTCCTCAGTTCTTCTCGCATCTCGATCTCAATGGCTAGCATCAATTCTGGATCATGATTCTCAATCGGAGCTTCGAGATACTCATAATTATCAAGGTAAGCCGTAATGGCGTGTTGGTCAGCCTGATCATAGTTGCCGCCGTTGACTTCTGTTACAACGTCCGCAAGGAGTGCTCGAATGGCTGTAAAGTACTGGGCGTTTTCGCTAGTACTCTTGCTCCCGGCGCTTAGCGACAGCTCTTCTCCGAGGTCGCGCTCTATCGCACCCGCAAAGCGCGCTATTTGCTCGCTGCCGGCCTTTTGTTCGAGCGAGCTTTTCAGCCCGGCAAAGAATGAATTTATCTCTGCACTCCGCTGCTCGTTTACTGATGCGGCTATTGACTGGTACTTTGAATCGGCCACTGTTGTCAAGCCCATCGCGTTTTCATAGTCAACCTGGCTCGAGCCTCCGTTGGAAAGCTTGTACGACTGGACTGCGTCTCTGAGCAGGAATACCACAGTCTTCAACACAATTGTCTTGTCAGAGGCAAGCGGCCCCAGCTTCTCCATAGTGTCGTCGAGCAGGTCTTCGATTTGCGATATGTCCTGCCTTGACGCGTCAGCATGCTGCTCGCCTGATCTGATGCCGATTGGCAGGTCAGTCAAGAGCGCCTCGAGCTGGTTCGCCGACGGTTGGTCGATTTCTTTCAGCTGGGTCTTTATCGAAGGGAGAGTGACTGTGTGGGGGATAAAGGCGTGGGCAAAAGCCGCTTCGTCATCGCCCGAAGACAGGTTCTGGTCTGCCAGCTGGAGCTGCGCCCTTATCCTTTCGAGGTTCACCATGATAATCAACGCGTCGACGTCGCCTACTTGTTGCGAAGAGGAAGCAGAAGGGAAGAGGATCAGTAACGCAATCGCGATAATGAGGACCAATGATCGATTTTTCAACACGAATATCATTTCATTCCAAGACCTGATAGCCATCGCACAATGGCATAGTTAGGCTTACCTAATTAATTGTCCAATATTTAAACCATCTTTGGGCCAAGTTTTTCCTGACTACGAGAAATATTCTTGCTGTGCGGGGGGCTCTAACCTTCGTGAGCACGTTGGTCTTTTTGTCTCCTAGACGATCTTGTTCCAGTTCCTGTCATCCCAGTAGTCGCCGGCGGTGGCCAAAATTGCATGGAGTACGTTAATGGGGTCGGTGGGATTTGAACCCACGACCTCCAGCGCCCCGGGTTCGTCGGTTGTCTTAAACCTCTGACATCCTGACCAAGCTAGACTACGACCCCACACTAAAGTCACATCTCAAAACCTCTATTAAACTTACAGCAGCAGTTACTTGAAGTCGATCTCGACGCTTTTGTTCCCCACATTAATCGAGTATTTTTCATAGTCGTTAACCGGGATGACATCGAGGCTGTTGTTGCCGCACGCGGGGCAAATCATGAACCCGCGTGATCCCCTCAGCAGCGATCCTGCCCAAAGGCAGCTATTGCAGATGACAAGGTCGCAGTACTCTTCGCCGGGCACGGCCCCATATTCTTTTTCGCAAATAAGAATCAGACGGCCTTCATCCTGTTGAAAGAATAGATCCCAAATGCCCCTAGCGCAGTCGTGTAGAGGGCAAGGATCGCCAGATCCAACTCTATGGAATTGCTGCCGACCCCGAGCATCGAATCCCTCATCGCGTCAACTCCGTACGTGGCAGGATCTGCGGTAGTCAGAACGCGGAGCCAGCTGGGAAGGTCGTCGAGCGGAAACAGGGCGCCGGAGAGAAAGAATAGCGGGAATACTACAAAGCTGACGATCATCTGGAATCCCTCAAGGCTGTGCATGTAGCTGCCAAGTGCAAGACCAAGAGACGTAAGCCCAAAGGACACCAGCAGTATCACAGCCACAGACTGCACAAGCGAAAGTGGCGTGAGCTGGATTCCAATAGCTGCACCGATTGCTAGTAGTATCGCTGCCTGGATCAGCGACGTGGTCATGCCGCCGAGCGTCTTGCCTACAAAGACGCTGCCCCTGCTCACGGGTGCCACCATCACGCTCTTGAGAAAGTCGAACTTTCTGTCCCATATGATGTACGATCCAAAGAAAACCGAGCTAAATATTATCGACATGGCAACTATGCCGGGGAATATGAACTGCTGGTAATCCACATCCGCGGTTGTCGCCGGGCTTGTTGCCCCGAAGCCCGAGCCGATCACAAACAGCCATAATATAGGCGTGAAACTGGAAGCGATGAGCCTGCTCTTTTCTCGCAGGAATACCTTGAACTCCCGCAGCCACAGCGCGTATATCTTTGTAAAGTAATCTTCAAGGCTAATCGTACTTTGCATATCTCTCCATGAAACCCCCTTCTGCCTTCTCCTTGTTGATGTTCCTGCCGGTTATCTGTATGAACACTTCGTTGAGAGTGGGACTTGTAAACTCCGCGGATTCTGCCTCTAGGTGTTGGAGAAGCACAGGCAGAGCCTTTTTTGCGTCCTTTACTGAAAGGACAAGATATCCGTCGCTCTGCTCGACCTTGTTTACAAAGTCAAACTGCCTAACCTTGTCAATACCGTCCTTTGTCTTTATCCTAACGATGTCGCCTCCAAGGCCGGCCTTTAATTCTGCCGGGGTGTCAAGCGCCACTATCTTCCCCTTGTCAATTATGCCGATCCGGTCGCAGAGCATGTCTGCCTCCTCCATGTAATGCGTTGTCAAGATAATCGTCACCTTTTCTTCTCTTACCAAGCGCTGTACGTATTTCCACATGCTTTCTCTGCTTGGTGGATCGAGTCCTAGCGTTGGCTCATCTAAGAACATCACCTTCGGCTTATGCAAAAGCCCGCGCGCGATTTCAAGGCGTCTGCGCATACCGCCGGAATAAGTTTTCACTTGGTCGTGCTTTCGGTCTGTCAGTCCCACCAGCTCAAGGACTTCCTCGATCCGTTGCCGTCTTTCGTGCCGCGGCACGCTGTACAACATCGAATGCAAATGCAGGTTTTCATAGCCGGTTAATATCTCGTCACTGCTCGGAGCCTGGAATACAATGCCAATGCTTGCGCACCTTTGCTGGCTGGTTGACAATGTCATAGCCGTTCACTGTCGCGGTGCCCGAAGTTGGCTTGAGCAAAGTCGCAAGCATATGGATCGTCGTGGTCTTGCCGGCGCCGTTTGATCCCAGGAGCCCGAAAACCTCGTTTTCATTAATGTCAAGCGTTAGGTCGTCGACAGCAGTCAGGTTGTCGTACTTTTTGACTAGATTCCTGATCCCTATCAAGCGGATAAGTGTTCGCTCTTGAGGGTATTATGCCTTGACTTTACGCAAAAACAAAAAATGGAAAAAAGAAAAACGTTACTTGCCTATGCGGAACATCTTTGTCCCGCACACCGGGCAGATTCCTTGGGTGGCCGGCTTGCCGTTCTTCATGGTTACCTTTTTCTCGTCCTTCATTGTTCTCTTGGATTTACACTTGACGCAATACGCTTCTGTTGCCATGGAGCCCAGATACTGACGGGGGTAAAAGAAGCTTTCCTCGTGCTAAGCCTCAGGGACTAGCCAATCGATGACGGAGTCCAGCTCTTCGCAGCTTATGGTAACTCTGATCGGCCCGAGAGCCGACTCTTGCTCCTGATCTATTACCGCGGCTATGCCCGCTGTGGCTGCCTGCTTGTTGAGCAAAAACCAGGTACTTTCGCCGGCTCGATTGTCGATTAGCATCCGCCGGAGAACGCCCATCGCGGACCTCGATCGCACCTGCTCGTATAGCAGCGACAATGGCCCGCTCCCGGTTCCGCGCCCTACGACCCTGCTGCCGTAGCGAAACTCTGGTGAGCATCCATCGATGATGCTTTCAATCGCGCCGATCACTTTTTTCGGATCTTCTGAGGGGTTGACAGGAGCTTCGATCTTCAGTTCTATGGGTGACCTTATTATCGGTTTTATCAACTATTGTTGGCCTCCTCTAGCCATATCTTGACAACATCGTAGGCGTGCTGTCTTAGCAGCTCAATCGTGAGGTCGTTGTTGGATATTGTTTCGTCTGCGAGCGCGATCGCCTCACTTATTCCGACTGAAAGTTCACGCTTATCTCGGCCTGCAAACTCGTCGCTGCTTGCAGGGGCGTCGGACCTGCCCCTGTCAACCATGTGCTTAAAGCGGGTGTCCTGCGAAGCGTGTATGGCCAAGAGTTTCACGTTGCCGATTTTTTTCAGGACTACTACTTCGGGTATGCTTCGTACTCCGTCAATAACCACGTTGCCAGAGTTTCCGTCTCGCTCCAGCTTGCGCAAGACCAAATGCGCGACCGCTCCCTGTCCAATGTCCTGCCTTAACTTCAACATAAGCTTGCCAAGGTTTGGATCGGTGGGCTCTAGGCCTTGTCTTTTTGCCTCCTCCCTCACTGCGTCACCCATAGTCACTGCCACAAAGTTTTTTTCCTTAAGAAATGACGCAACTGTCGACTTACCTGCGCCTGGCATCCCGGTCAGACAAACAATGAGCCTCTTTGACATGACTATTCTGCCGAAAGATCCCAGTAGGTAGCATCTTTGAACTCTTCCCTCGGCTTGCCAAGGGCCTTCCACTCTTTGAAGGACTTTGGATATAGTTTTACATTCTGAAACCCTGCTAGCCTTAGCGCATAGTATGTCAGGCCTGAGAGCGTCCCTACGCTCCCGCAGTATGTGATGATCTCGGTAGTGTCTGCTATTCCGCGGTTTTCAATAAACCTTTTCAGTTCCTCGGCTTTCCGCAGGATGCTACCGTTAGAGCCGACCATCGTGTATGGAATGTTCTTTGCGCCAGGTATGTGCTCGGTCAGAAAGTTCAGCCGCTCGCGGGAGTCGACCAGCAGCTTACCCGGCTGCGACTTTGCAGCCTCTACATATGAAGCGTCTGCGTAGATGCTCTTGTTGACTTCAAGCGAGTGTTTTGCTTTTGGAAAAGTGCGCGCCGACTCTTCAGTTTCCAGTCCGAGTTCCTTCCATTGCTTAAAGGTCATTTCGAGTAGCGCAGTGTTTGTATGGCCGACAAACTGGAAGGTCCACGCGACCCGAGCTGCCAACGCGCCAAAAGTGTCGTCGTATACCACCACGGGGGTCTTGTCTGATACGCCAAGCTCTTCCAAAATGCTGACTATTTTTTCCGGCGCGTCGTTTTCAAGGACACGGGCTAGTGGGAGCGAGATTGCAGTAGGTATATGCTCCTGCTTGTAGTCATTTGCCTTGCGCACGTCGACGACGCGCACCGCCTTCTTGCTAATCAACGAGCGCAAGGTGTCTGCGTCGCAGATTATCGGGAGCTGAATTGTAGATGTTTTTGCTGCCTTCTTTTTCCCAGCCGCTGCGGTCAAGCTGCGCATTCTCCTCTCGCAGTCTTAGCAGAGAACCGAGAGTCGCTACCATAGTCCATGTAGGCGTCGGCGTCGATATCAGAGGCAGGCAGCTGAATCACCTGTGCAAGGGCAGCCTTCATGTCTTCCAAGTTCTTGATGCTCCCTACCCCGCGGCCCTTTGATACACCTGAGACCCACTGTTGCAGTGTCTCATTTGTTGATTTTTGCTGCTTGTAGATCTCGATTATCTTCAGTATCGTGTCGATTACGCGCTTTGCCGGCACACGCATCATGGCTTTTCCAAGCTCTCCTGAGCTTCCTCCAAACAACATAGTATACGTCGGGACCATCGCGTTATTCATCCTTGTCGCGCCGCCAAAGAAACCTACGGTCGCGATTTCGTGCTGACCGCAGGAATTGGGGCAGCCGCTTATCTTGATCGTCGCGTCGCGCAGATTGTCGTCGGTATCAAGCCCGAGCTCGAGAAACTTACGCTGCACTTCCTTGGCAAGCCTATGTGAGTTTGTTATTGCAAGGTTGCATGATGTTGTGCCGGAGCACCCTACAGCGGACGTGATCGTCAGCGCGCCGGGGTTTGCAAGACCCGCAGACGCAAGTTTTTCGTAAAAGTCGCGCAGCTCCGTCCCCCGTATGTAGCGAACTGCAAAGTTTTGTTGTGGCGTGTTCCTTGCCACCCCTTCAGCAGAATAGTCGCGGATGGCGGAAGCGAGTACCCTGAGCTGGCTGGCGGTAATGTCGCCGGCTCCAAGGGTAATGAATGCAGTGAAATAGCTTTCTTGTTTTTGCACGGCAACGTTGGTATGCAGCCAGCGCTCGAATCCAGGGCTGTCCTTTGTGACACTGTCATTCAGCATAGGCAGTTTCGCCATCCGGGGCGCATTAGGCAAATGCCGGGTGTCCTCCTGCGACTCTATGTCGAATAGCTGAGCAGTAGAATACGATGTAGTCATTTCCACTATCGAGCGCTCCTTCAACGCCATCTTTTGGAATTTTTCCCAGCCCGTCTCGTGTACGAGGTAGCGCATCCTGTTCCTAGCCATGTTCTCCCGGTTGCCGCGCCGATCAAACAACCTGACAGTCGCCATGCATGTAGCAAGCATTCTGCTTTCAGCAGTGAAATCTTCAAGCTGATGTCCTATGAAAGATGCTGCTCCCAAGCCGCCACCGAGGTAGATCTTGAAGCCCCTGACCATTGTGCCGTTCTCTTCCTTTGTCAATGGCACGAGTCCAATGTCTGCAACTTTTTCAAGGCCGTGCAGGTCGCAGCACGCAAAGTTGATCTTGAATTTGCGCGGGAGGTTCTGGCACATCGGATTGCGTAAAAAGAATCGGGCAATCGCCATAGAATATGGGGTGGCATCAAACGCCTCATTGGGACAGACGCCGGCAAAGTGGCTGCACATCACGTTTCTGATAGTGTTTCCACACGCTTCCCTAGTTGTTAGGCCCGTCTCGACGAGACCCCGCATGACTTCGCTGACGTCTTCTAGCTGCACCCAGTGGAGCTGGATGTTCTGGCGCGTGGAGACGTGGGCAGAGCCGATAGAGAACGCTTCCGACAAGCTCGCGATCTTTTCTATCTGTTCTGGCGTCATTTCGCCGCCCGGCACCTTTATCCTGACCATGCTGTAGTCCATGTGAAGGCGCGAGCCGTAGGCTCCGTGCTGCAGACGAAAGCGCCGAAAGTCGTCCTCTGAAATCTTGCCCTGCCTGAAAAGCTTAACTCTTTTAGCAAAGACTTCAGTCTCCTCTTCACGCCCCCACTTCGGATTAGGCTTTGGAACAGAAGCCCCCTTTTGTCTAGGACTAACAGTGGTGACTTTTACTTTCTTCATTATACATTATGAAATGCGCATGTTAAATCATATATTTTTTGTGGATGCGGGAGATATTGGCAGTAATTCTTGGGGGGAGCGGCAATATACAGTATCTATGTAGAGAAGCTTTTTAATGCAACTCATTCTCAATTACGATATGACTAAAAAGAAAGCACCCCCAAGAAAGAAAGTCAACCCAATTCCTAAAGGTTATCATTCGGTCACTCCAGGTCTTGCCGTGCGCGACGCGGTCCAGGCACTAGAGTTTTACAAGAAGGCCTTTGGTGCGAAGGAGAAGATGCGCATGCCCGGCCCTGACGGGAAGATAATGCACGCTGAGATCATGATTGGCGACTCGCACATCATGGTTGGAGAAGAAATGCCCGAGATGAACCACCTCTCGCCGCAAGCTCTGAACGGCACCCCGGTCAACCTTTACGTCTATGTCAAGAATGTCGATAACGCCTTTGATCAGGCGGTCAGGGCCGGCGCGACGGTGGTCATGCCGGTGATGGACGCTTTCTGGGGCGACCGCCACGGAGCGCTGAAGGACCCCTTTGGACACAGCTGGGGGCTGGCAACGCGCAAGCGCAACGTCTCCCCAAAAGAGATGAAAAAGGCCGCGGCGGAGTGGTTCGCTCAGCAGGCAAGACAATAGCACAAGATTAAAATCACCTATCTGCTGGCTTTTTTCACTGGCAAATGGGCAAGAGAACACTCGTTCGCAGAAGGGGTCGCGGCGGCAAACAATTCCGCGCAATAATCATCGGCAAGATTGCACCTGCAAAGTACCCAAATTTCAAGCTTGAAGATCATCACACCGGCAAGGTAATTGACATTGTTCATGAGAGGGGACGTGACGCGCCTCTGGCAAAAATACTGTTTGACGACGGCAGATATTCCCACGTCCCAGCCCCTGACGGCACGATAGTTGGGAGCACGATCGAAGCAGGTGCAAGCACGGCAGCAAAGGCTGGCAACATTCTTTCCCTGGAATCGGTCCCGGACGGCACCGTTGTCTGTAACATTGAAAAGAACGCCGGCGATGGCGGCAAGCTGATAAAATCAGCCGGTTCGTCCGCGGTTGTATTCGCGCACGGCACCGAGGGAGTGACGATAAAGTTCCCGTCAGGCAAGTTCCTCATTCTAAATGAAAAGTGTAGGGCTATGATCGGCGCGATAGCCGGTGCCGGCCGCAAGGAAAAGCCGTTCCTGAAGGCGGGCAACCGTGCAAAATACATGCAGGCCCATGGTCGGCTGTACCCAACCGTTAGGGGCATTGCCCAGGCTGCAGTCTATCACCCACACGGCGGTGGAAGACACCAACATATTGGCCGCCAATCCTCAGTTGGCAGGACGACCCCTCCAGGGCGCAAAGTCGGCAACATTGCACCACGAAAGACGGGCAGAGGCAGAATCAGGGATCCGAAGCAACTTAAGGACGCCTGACTTTCTCTTTTGCCTGAAACCGCGCGTAAAGGCTATATTCTGTTCCCTAGTTTAGCCGCTTGCACATGAAAGCGGAGCAGTTTGTAAAGAACGTTCTAGCGCTCGATCCTGATATCAGGTTCACGGGGGTGATGGAAAAGTCCGGCCATCTTCATGCAAGTATCAGAAGGAGCGACACTGAGGAACATCTGAAGGGGAGAAACACCGAGATCAGTCTTGCCCAGTCTGCATACATTGTTGATCTCAGAAAGATGTTCACACAGGAGCTGGGCAACCTGAGATCTATTGCCTACGGCTATGACAAGGTCAAGCTGATCAGCATCCCTGTCAAGGAGCACGTACTTGTCTTTTCTACGGAGACAAGCGCCAATTCAGACCACCTTGTTGAAAAAGTGCAAAAGTACGTCAGGTCTGTCGAAGGCGAGCTTTCGCTTTACCCACCAAGCAATATTGTAAATGAAGAAAAGAAGGAAGCACTAAGGAACCTATATACCTCCGGGATTTCTGAAGAGCTGATTGCAGAGCAGCTGGACCTCGACGTCAATACTGTAAAGATGCTCATCGCCGAAATAAAGTGATTATCCGATTCCCTTGAATTTTTCCAGGGACTTCCACATGTACCATGTGGCAATGCTGCGGTAGGGCTTCCATGGACGCGCGATGGCGAGCATTTTTTCCGGCGACGGGAGACTCAATCGAATACGTTCTTTGCATCGCTTTTCTCAGCCCGAGGTCACCGACTGGCAGCACATCTTGCCTGCCGAGGCAAAAGATCATGAACATTTCAGCAGTCCACCTCCCTATCCCTTTTACCTGCATCAGTTGCTCTATCACTTGCTCGTCAGTCAATTTTGGCAGCAGGGTAAGCTTTAGCTTGCCGTCAGACACGCACGAGGACAGGCCCTTAAGATACTCTATCTTTCTTCTTGAGAGGCCTGCTGCGCGAAGTTTATGATGCGTTGTCGCCAGCAGCTGACCCGGCGGCGGGAATCTGCCGTAGATCTTGACGAACCGCCTATAAATCGCATCTGCAGCGTTACCCGCAAGCTGCTGGTAAATTATAGTCTCCACAAGCGACTGGAACGGATCCTTGCGCATCTTGATTTCGCAGGCGCCCACCGACTTGATTATCGCTGCAAGCCGCACATCTGCGACTTCGAGGTGCCTCAGCGCATCAGCCACTTTGTTGTTTGAAGCACTTCTGGCCATTGTCCCTTACCTATACCGGAAGCGAAGCTAGCACCGCGTCAAAGTTGGCCCTCGTCTGGTTACGCTTGTAGATTTTCAGGGCGGAAAGTGCTTTCTCCTTGTCGGTTTCCAAGGTCTTCTTTACTCTGTCTGCAACGGTCCCGTGGAGGAATATCGACTGCGCCGCAGCAGTCACGTTGCCAGTTTTCCTTATCGTGCTAGAGCTCTCAAAGTCGATTATCCAAGGAATGTCAGACATGATGACGTGTTGGGTCAGCCGGCTGAGCTCGCCGTGGTCGAGGCCGGCTTGGTCAAGGGCGTGGCACTGCTCAAGAACCGATCTCGACATCCTACGGATCCTGTCCTTTGCCGCGCCTTCCACCCAGTCGACTATGCTCTGGCCGTCAATAAACTCCATTGCAATTAGGTTCTTAGTGTGCCCTTCGAGGCACGGACCCACGCCGGCGCCATTCGCAATCTTAAGAAGACGCGCTTCTTCGTCCATTGTCTTTCTGTCAGCGTCGATCCTCCTTATCTTTAGGGCGCAGGTTTTGCGTCCTATTCTAGCTCTTAGCACGAGCCCGACCTGTCCTTTACCGGCTATGCGCAAACCGTTGATAGTCGTTCTCCCGCCAAGCATTATTGATGTCACGCCAAGCGACTCCATCTCTACTATGCGATCGTTGTATTCGTTTTCTGAAAAGCGCGGGTATGATATGAATGGCACGAGCTTGGGTGACGCGATGTCCAGCTTATCAGAAAATGAGACGTTCTGTCGAAAGAACCTTGCTGACAGCCTCCCTTGCCACTCCTTGGACTTTCCTGTCGCTTCCGCTATAAATTTTGAGCTTGCCTGCGATCAGGTCTTTTGCAACTCCATTATTTTCAGGGTTCAGCAGGAGCAGTCTAGCGAATTTCATCGCATCTGTCGCTTTTCTGTTAACCAGCATCACGACCCTAACTTCTTTGTCAACCCAAGTCACGAGCGGCTTTTTCTTGGCGGCAAGAAAGCTTGCAGTGTCGTTCCTTCGAAAGACTTCGGGTCCTTTCTTTTTCGCGTATGGCGAAAGGGTAGTTGATTCTAGCAGAAAGGCAAGAGCGGCCGAGCTTTTTTCATCAGTTACGCACGAGCTCTGCAGCACCACAAAGTCAGCCAGCTCCAGCTGCCTCGCTATCGCGTTTTCGCTCCGCTTCAGCCGACCCCAGATAATGTCTGGGCTGCGCTCCCTGTGTGAAAATTCAACTACCAAAACATGCGAAAATAGCTTTATCGCTTCGTGGCCGCGCCGGTTTTCTTTAAAGAATTGAATTGACGGCCTCTCGAGAAACGCCCTGGCGGCGAGCATGAACCTGCCGACGCTCCCTGGAGATATCGCGGTGCCTAGGTTACGCCTGCTGTCCACAGGATCGATGATTATGACGGGGCTTTTGAACCCCTTGACAACATCCGGATCATGACCGGCGGCCGCGACGACCTGCCCCGGCTGCCAATCTGAAGCAGCGCT
>JANWHJ010000031.1 GCA_025450475.1 Nitrososphaera sp. | reverse complement strand
TCCTTGCCGATGTCAAGTATGTTGCCACGGAATATCGTTGCGTAGTTGATTATCTCGCTACGAGTAGTCGGATCGACTGCCTTCATCTTTATCAGCGCAAGCTCGCGGTATACCGTCTTTTCGGTGTCGAGTACCTTGACTTCTACCACGTCTATCAACTTGCGAAGTTGTTTCACGAGCTGGTCGAGCGTCCGTTCGTCGCTGTTGGTCGTTATAGTCATCCTTGAAAGGTCCTTCTGCTCTGACGATCCCACCGTAATGCTGTCGATGTTGAAGTTGCGGGCCCTGAAGAGGTTGGTCACCCTGAAAAGGACGCCGGGTTTGTTCTCCACAAGCGCAGTCACGATGTACCACGATCCGCTCTGCGTAGCAGTTGTAGCCATCCCATTACGCTCCTGTTATCATGTCCTTTAGGCCTGTGCCCGGGGCCACGAACGGGTAGACGTCTTCGTCGGGGTCTATCGGAATGTCTATCACTGTTGCAACATCGGACTTGATCGCGGTCTTGATCGCCTTGTCAAGCTCCTGCATAGATCCCACCCTTATGCCCTGCGCGCCGTACGCGTCTGCTATCTTCACATAGTCGGGGCAGCTGTGCTGGTGCACTCCGCTGTAGCGCCTGTTGTAGAACGTGCGCTGCCACTGTGCCACCATACCTAGCATGTAGTTGTTCATCAGAAATACTATCACCGGGAACTTTTCAAGCACTGACACTGCAAGCGAGTTTTCAGTCATGTTGAACGAGCCGTCGCCGGCAATGTCCACCACCGGGATCTTGGGCGCCGCGGCCTTGGCACCTATCGACGCCGGGAATCCAAAACCCATCGTACCAAGTCCGGTCGAGCTAAAGAAGGTGCCGGGCGAAATCACGTCAAAGTGGAGCGAAGCCCACATCTGGCACTGCCCAACCTCTGTGGTCACTATGCCGTTTGCCGGGAGCAATTCGCGCAACTTCTTGAGCGATTTTCTTGCCGTTATCTCCCGGGGGTAGTCCTTGAGGGTCTCGGCGTAGTACTGCACGAGCTCCTTTCTGCGCTTGAGCCACGGGTTGTCCGCTGATCTCTTCGCTATTTTTTTCGAAAGCATCTTTACAAGGGTGCGCAATGACGACTTTACGTCTCCAACCAGCGCCACGTCGACTGACTTGTTCTTGCCGATCTCGGCAGGATCAATATCCATGTGGATTATGCTCATGCCCTTGCCAAACTCGTCAAACCGGCCCACCGACCTGTCTGAGAACCTTGCACCCACCGCCACGATGCAGTCGGCCTCGAGGATGATCTTGTTAGCCTCTGCGTGGCCGTGCATTCCTATCGGGCCCATCGCAAGTGGATGGTTCTCAGGGAACGCGCCCTTGCCCTTGAACGTGGTCACCACGGGTATCATGAGCAGCTCGGCCAATGCCTGGAGCTCCGAGAACGCGCCAGAGAGGATTACGCCACCACCGGCCATTATTATTGGCCTCTCAGCTTTTACCAAAAGCTCTACTGCCCTGCCAATGTCCCTTAGGTCCGCGTCCACGATTGGGTTGTAGCCCCTCACTTTGATGAGGTCGGGGAACTTCATGTCGGCAGTAGCCTGCTGCACGTCCTTTGGTATGTCTACCAGAACCGGCCCGGGTCTGCCGCTCTCTGCGATGTAGAACGCCTTCTTTACCATCTCGGGGATCTCTGTCGCAACCCTTGGCTGGAATGAGTATTTTGTGCATGGGTTTGCAACGCCTATAATGTCAGTCTCCTGAAAGGCGTCCTTGCCTATCATGGCAAGGGGCACCTGTCCCGTCACGGCGACTATGGGGGACGAGTCAGCGTACGCTGTAGCAATGCCTGTAATGAGGTTGGTTGCGCCTGGGCCCGAGGTCGCAAAGCACACTCCAGCCTTTCTCTTTATCCTGGCGTAGCCGTCGGCCATGTGGGCCGCGGACTGCTCGTGCCTCACCAGCACGTGCCGCAAGTTGGCCCCTACGAGGGCGTCGTATATCGGCAAGTTGGCCCCTCCGGGGAGTCCAAAGACTAGGTCGGTGCCTTCCTTCTCAAGGGCCTGTATCAACGCTTTTGCGCCGGTCATTTCAACCAATTTTATTTTTTCACCAAATTCTCACAAACACCTGCTTGCTGGATAGGGTTTGCCCTAGGCAAGTCTCAGCAGAACCAGAACATGAACCTTATGCCAATGTTCGCTGTCGGCCCGAGGCATTTTGTTAAGTTGCAGTGATATAATTTATAATGATACCGCTTGTTTAGCCGCATATGTCTCGTATGGCGGCGGCTTTTCACGCCGATAACCGCACCAATTCTTGAAGGATTTACAAGCAGGGCTGATGTAAGTTCCAACAGGGACTGCTAAGGTAGTTCGCTTGTTCCCTTCCAGCCCATCTTTTTCGCCCCTGATTGCCACGATTTGGCAGCCGCGTCTGTCGAAAAATCTTCAAGATACACTTCGTTCATTGAAGCTGCCATGTTAAACGGGCTTCTCCACAAGTTCAGCTTTGCATCCTTGTGTCGCGTCTTGATGTGGTCATTTATGGACATGCGATGCTCCGTGCTGGTCTTGTAGTCCTTTGCAATTATGTAGTACCCGCAAACGCCGCAGTAAATGGCAACTGCAGCAATAGACTTGGCTTCCTTGCTTGTCATTTCTTTTCTTAACCCAATTTGCAGTGCAGGTTATTTAAGTCGCCTGAACAGCAAGAACTATAAAGATTCATTCGCCAGTATCACATGAACCTAATTGCCAGCTACGGATTCCGCTGAAATACGAGATATTATTTACAATTATTTTCAGCTCGCCAAGACCAAAGAGATAGAAAAGATAGAGGAGTTCCTTGACACGGGCTTTACCAAGTTTGGCGACTCGCCGCCATATGACCGACGAGACTTTGAGCGAGCGCTGATGCTCGAGCAGCTACAGTTCGCCAGCCTTTCAGATTACGACTTTAAAATCGAAGACCTAAAGACAGAAGTCATGGGCGATTCTGCCATCGCCACCTTTGTGCTGCAGGTCACCGGCATGATTGTTGACGACTATAGCTTTCGGGGCACCACGATCGACAACAAGGCAAGAGTGACGGTTGTCATGCATAAAGACAAAAACGGCCGGTGGAAGATGGTCCACCAGCATTTGTCAAAACTTGCCGGCTAGTCGAAAGATCCCGATCGGCTGACTGCCTTTAGTATCTTGGTCTCTTTTTGCTGTGGCGATTTTTCCTTTTCCTTCAGGAAAATGCCGTACGCCTCCTTGGCGTCGATATTCTTATGCACGATCGCACGGACCGCCTTTATCATCGGCACTGGATGATCGGACTGCCAGATGTTCCTCCCCATGTCAACTCCGATTGCGCCGTGCGTCACAGAGTCATGGGCAAGCTTCAGCGCGTCCGGCTCGGGGAGCTTTTTGCCACCTGCGACTATTAGCGGGACCGGGCACCCTTCAGCCACTTGCTCAAAGTTGTCGCAATAATACGTCTTTACAATGTGGGCGCCAAGCTCTGCCGCGACCCTGCACGCAAGTCCGAGGTAGCGCGCGTCGCGGCCCATCTCCTTGCCGACTGCAGTGACTGCCAAAACAGGGATTCCATATTTTTCTCCTTCGTCAACAAGCTTTGCTAGGTTGGCAAGAGTCTGGTGCTCGTACTTGCTTCCGACAAATATTGAAAGCGCAAGGCATGCCGCGTTCAGCCTGATCGCTTCTTCAATCGATACCGTGATAGTTTCCTTTGAGAGGTCCTCGCCGCCGATGCTCGTCCCGCCGGAGACGCGCAGCACGATCGGCACGTCGGTTGCTGGGTCTACGGACGTCCTCTGGACACCCCTTGTGAGCATGAGAGAATCGGCATAGGGCAGGAGCGGCGCTATGGTTCTTTTCGGGACTTCCAAGCGCTCTGTCGGACCTAGAAAGTAACCGTGGTCAACTGCGAGCATGAGGCAGCGCCCGTCATCGGGGCGGATTATGCGAGATAGCCTGTTTTTCATTCCCCAGTCCATGATCGATCAAAATCAGACAGGCTATTTTTATTATTTAATCTTATTCATTCAATGCAGGCAGCGTGAACGTAAAGCTCGCCCCTTTGCCGTCTGGATTGTTTTCGCCCCACATTTTCCCTCCGTGCTCCTCGATCACGTTCTTTGAGATGTAGAGCCCAAGCCCGGTCCCGGATTCTGCCTTTGAAACAAACCTGCTGAACAGCTTGGGCATCACCTCAGGGTCGATGCCTTTTCCTGAATCCTTCACGCTGACCTTGGCAAAGCCTCCTTCACTGATGAGGGACACGTCGATCGTACCCTTTTTTGTGAACTTGATCGCGTTTCCGACTAGGTTGGCAACCACTTCGTAGATCCTTGTCTTGTCAGCCTCCACGTACAGTGGTGGTCCTTGGATAAAGTTTATGATTATAGAATTTGATTTCTCGCCAAGACCAATCTTCATGTCATTGATTGTATTCTGAATCTTTCTGTTCAGGTCGAACTTTTCCTTGTTCAGGACGAGCTTGTTGCCCTCGATCCTAGTCACGTCAAGGATGTTCTGTGTCAATTTTTCGAGCCTCTTTGCGTTGCGCTCCAACATTTCGACGTCATCTTTTGACATCTTTACTTCGCCTGTCTTTTCAGAGGCCAGTCTTTCGCTCAGCAGTTCCATTATCCCGAGGAGCGGCTGGACCGGGGTTCGAAGCTCGTGCGCGGCAATGTTGATGAAATCGCGCTGCATCTTGTCGTGCTCGTCTAGCTGTTCGTTCGCGCTTTCGAGCTTTCTGTTAGACTCTACAAGCGATTCGTTACTCTGGGTGAGCTCGCCTGTCCTCTGCCTTACCAGCTTTTCAAGCCTCATGTTTGAAGACACGATCATCATGGCTACTGCAGCGGCTATTGCGCCGACTGCGATGATGAAAATGGTGTTCAGGTTCCTCTGGCTATCTATGATGGGTGTTATCTCTTCTGAAAACGTGTGTGCTGTTGCAATGTACAGCACTGCAAAGTCGATCCCGTCGACTAGCACGGTCTGGTAGGCAAGCGTTCCGCTCTCTGCTCCTGAGCTAAAGTCTTCAAATCCTGCATGGCCTTGCAGCGAGCGGCGGAGGAAATCAGAAAAGTCCCGCTTCATGTTTTCTGGCAGGGTTGATTGATACTTGTCGTCAAACACGTTCATTCCGATCTGAGACTCATTGGAGCTGTACAATATCACACCATTGCGATCCAGGAGCCCAGTAGTGCTTTGAAAATCAGGCGCTATTTTCGACTGCAGGAAACGGCCGACGCTGATCGGCTGTACCGAGGCTGTGACGACGCCTTCAAATTCCTTTTCATCCCGGCTCAAAATCGGGTATGACATGAAGAATCGCGGATTAT
>JANWHJ010000030.1 GCA_025450475.1 Nitrososphaera sp. | reverse complement strand
GGTCCCACGTCTGCGCGTCCTGCACCACCTCCAGCGTGCCAGCCGGGCCTTCAGTTGAAATGCTTGTCCACTCTGCCCTCACTGGGATAATCTCACCAGTGTAGGGGTCCCTGAACGTGGCGGTGTCAACCAGGGAATAATAGATGTCTCTGCTGTAAGCGTCGTTTAGGCCACCTATGCCGTTCCATGCGCCCTGATGACTCAACTTTACCCCGATGTCAAGCGAATTTCCTTCGGCCGGCCGTGCATTGAGCAGCGAATACTTACTTGTTATTCCGGCACCAAAGTCGTTAACCATGCCCTGCAATGAAGCAGACGTCACGAACGGTTCTGTTCTTTGGACAAGGAAAATCCGGACTGACTCCTGCACACCTGCCCTGATTGCAGTTCTAACAAGCTCGTTCCTTTCAGCCTCTGATGTAAAGTTGAAGAAAAATATCCTCTGTGTAAGCTCGTCAAGGGTGGAGTTCTGGTACTGCCAAAACGCTGGGTTCTGCGCGCCCGGCAGGGCGCCGTACCAAGGCCCGTACATCTGACCGACCGTAAGGGGGTTGTACTTTACAAAAACTGACGTACCTGCAAACCCTTCTGTGTAAATATGCCAATGGAAGTCCTGCGGGTCAGAGCCGTAAACAACTGAATTGGCCTTGTTCAAGTCGCCGTATTCTTTCTGGACCGTAAAGCCGATCCCTTCAAGCCTCGAAGCAAGGTCCTCGCCCACTGACTTTCTCGCTGCGTCGTCCAGCCTTATCAGGATCTTGATTGTGATCGGCTTACCGCTAAACATCCATTTGTCATCTTCTATTGTTGCGCCGGCCGCCGTCAACGTGTCGCTTATTATGTCCTCAGCTAGGCGCGGGTTGTGGCGGAAGCCGAATGACTCGACTACATCAAGGACGTTGAGGTATTCCGGAGAATACACTCCGAACGGTTCGATCATTGGGTTTCCGTAGCCCTTCAGGATTTCATTGACGACAAACTCGCGGTCTACAAGATAGTTCATGGCATACCTGACTTCTCTAAACTGGAACGGGTTCATCGAGTCGCCTCCTGCTGGCGCCGGGTTGAACAGAAGCCCTGCCGAGCCAGCAGTCCTGTCGTACGTCCTTAGGCGCGAGTCATCCTTTGCGTCATCCGCGACTTCAAGAGGGATTCTGAAATAGTAGGCGTCAAAGCCGCCGGATTTGACTTCCTCCAGTGCGAGGTTTTCGTCGCTCCGCTCGATGAATCTCGCTTGGTCGATATACGCGCCTTTTTGAGTCTGAGCAAAAGATGAGCTGACCGTGGCAAACGCAGAGAAAATCAGGACAAACATTATGCTTAAGGCAAGCAGCGGTCCTTTTTGCACTACTGGTAAGGTTGAGGTGGTGCTAATATGTTTTTCAACGAGGAGATATTTTATGCAGCTGGCGGCTCTGGTATCGCGTCTATTAGAGCCTTGGTGTATGGGTGGTACGGGTTTGACAACACGCGATCGATTGGACCTATCTCCACTATCTTACCGGCATTCATCACAGCCAGCTCGTCGCCAACATAGCGCGCGGTCGACAGATCGTGTGTAATATAGATGTAGGAAATATTGAATTTTTCCTTCAAGGCCTGCATCAGCTCCAGTATCTCGCCCCTGACTGAAACATCGAGCATCGACACGGGTTCGTCGGCGACTATCAGGCGCGGCCGGAGAACAAGCGCCCTAGCTATCGCCACCCTCTGCCTCTGGCCTCCGGACAATATCTGCGGAAACCTGTTGGCTATTTCTTCTGCTGGCTCTAGCCGGACTTCGCGGAGCGCCGCCAGAACTTTTTCGACCTTTTGATCCTTTGAACTTGCACGGTCGTGGATGTTAACCGGCTCCATGACAATGTCCATTACCTTCATGCGCGGGTTGAGTGAGGCATAGGGATCTTGGTAGACCATATGTAACGCCGTGCGGAATTCTTTGAGCTGGGCGCCGGCGTAATGCGTAACGTCCTGCCCCTCAAATATAACCGATCCCCCATCAGGATCCACCACTCGCATGACAAGCCTTGCGACTGTAGTCTTGCCAGAGCCGGATTCGCCGGCAAGCACAAGCACCTTGCCCTTTTCAACCGTAAAGCTGACATCATCCACCGCTCTGACAAAGTTCTGCCCGGAATGTTGCAGGAGCTGGCGGAAGCTTTTCTTTATTGGAAAATATTTTCTGAGGCTCTTTGCTTCGAGCAGCACGCCCAATTGATTGTAGCTTGTCGCGCTGGTGATATAAACAATTAGCAACTATTTTCATGAGGTTAATATTGAACGCACCTGCCTATGCGTTTGTGAGGCTGGCGGCGCTTTATTCCGGTGGCAAGGACAGCACTTTTGCGATATTTCGTGCAAAAAAAATGAAGCATGAAATCGCTTGCCTTATTACGATGCACCCTGTGGCTGACGATAGTCTGCTCTTTCACTACCCGAACAGCTGGATCACGAAATATCTTGCAGAGGCAATGCGGATCCCGCTAATTGGATTTACGATTAGCGGCAGGTCAAAAGGCGATGAAATAAGAGCTCTTGAACGAGCCATAGCTCAGGCAAGGTCTCGCTATAACATCCAAGGCATCGTACATGGCGGAATTTCAAGCAAATACCAGAAGCAAGCTTTTGAAGAAATATGCGACCCGCGGGGGCTTGCCGCAGTTGCGCCGCTGTGGAATGTCGAGCCCATGAAATACATGAGCGGGCTCGTCAAGCATGACTTCAAGATAATGATCGTGGGAGTGTCGGCAATGGGGCTTGGCAAGGAATGGCTCGGCAAACAATTGGGCAAGGGCTCGCTGGCGAAACTAGCAGCGCTTGCCAAAAAGTACGGTTTTAGCTTGACCTTTGAGGGTGGCGAGGGAGAGACGCTTGTAACTAACTGCCCGCTTTTCCACAAGAAATTGCGAGTGAATGCGGCCAATATGCATTGGGACGGCCAACGGGGAATATTTGAAATACGGGACGTATCATTAGTAGAGAAGTAAATGTTTGACAACCTGCGCGAGGGGCTCCGGGGAGCCCTGAAGAAAATAGTAGGGGCGTCGGACATCAATGAGGAGCTTATTGACTCTCTCTGCAAGGATGTCCAGCGGGCACTCTTGCAGTCTGATGTCAATGTGAGACTAGTGCTCTCCATCACCCAGAATCTCAAGGAGAGGGCGCTCAATGAGCAGCCTCCAAAGGGGCTATCCAGAAAGGATCACATTGTCACTATCTTGTACGGTGAGCTCGCCAAAATGCTAGGGTATTCTGGCGAGATAATCCAGACCATAGACAAGGCTCAGGAAGACGAGCGGGCGCTGGCGACGTCGTTCTTTAACCCTGGCAAGCAAAACGTTGTCCTCATGCTAGGAATACAGGGAAGTGGAAAGACAACTGTCACAGCGAAACTGGCAAGGTGGCTAACAAAACACGGTTACAGAGTAGGAGTCGTCGGGGCTGACACCTGGCGGCCTGGCGCGCTGACGCAATTGAAAATGAACTGCACAAAGATAAATGTCGAAGTCTACGGCGAGGAAGAAACCAAAGATGCGGTGGCAATAACCAAAAATGGGATTGCACATTTCAAGGATCAGAACCTTGATGTAGTCATTATAGATACCGCCGGGAGGCATAAGGAAGAGGAAGGACTGCTTCAGGAGATGACTGACATGTACAAGGTTGCAACTCCGGACCTCGTGCTCCTAATTATCGACGGGACCATTGGACAGGGCGCGTTTAAGCTGACAGAGGCCTTTCACAAGGCCGCACCTGTGGGAGGTATTGCTCTTACAAAGCTCGACGGCACAGCCAAGGGAGGAGGTGCGCTTGCTGCATCCGCGGCGACTGGCGCAAAGGTGATGTTTATCGGGACCGGTGAGCGCATAGACGACCTTGAACAGTTCTCTCCCACTCGGTTCGTTGGCAGGCTTCTCGGCATGGGCGACATCAAGGCTCTACTAGAGATGGCAAAGGGACTCGAGCTACAAGCAGACGAGGACCAGGTAAAGCGCATTACAAAGGGCAAGATGACTATTGAGGACTTTTACTCACAGATGGATTCGGCATCCAAGATGGGATTTAGAAACATAATAGATAACCTTGGGATGTCTGGGATGGTCAAAGAAGACAAACTAGAGGAGATGCAGGTTAAGATGGAGAGGTGGCGCTTTATCATCCAGTCGATGACAAAGGAAGAAAAGAAGGATCCGGACGTCATCAACGAATCCAGGAGAAAACGCATCGCAAGGGGCTGCGGCGTGGCAGAAGGCGACATCAAGGAGATGATAAAGCAGTACAACACATCCAAGGACTTTATGAAGCACAGCAAGGGAAGGGGAGGGCTGGGCGACTTTTTCAGAAAATTTGGCGGCGGAAATCTTGGTTGATGCTCAGGCCATTTTGCTAAAGCAATACAAACTTTGCAAGCGATGTTCTGAAAGACACGGTGGCGACGGGGAGAGTCCTGACAGGTGCTACATCTGCAGAGGCCTGATGGACAGCCTGTACTCGATATTAGGTAGGATAGTCGAGGCCGTAGAGGGCTATGAGTTCAAAACGTTTCTTATCGGCGCCACGCTGCCTACCCAGATATACGAGCGTGAAGATGCCATAAGGGCGCGCCTAAAGATACGCGGCAGGGAAAGTGCCAAGAGCCAGCTGACTAGTGAGCTCGGTATGCGGCTTGCACGCATGAATGGTAAAAAGGTGGAATACATGAAACCGGATATCACTATCTATGTGACGATAGATAAGGAAAACAAAGTAGAGGTAGCCGTAAAGTCAAGGCCACTCGTGCTTTCCGGTCGGTACGTAAAAAAGTCACGGGGTCTGCCCCAAAAGCAGGACAGGTGCCCAAGTTGCAAAGGCAAGGGCTGTGATTCTTGTAGTTATTCCGGCCTGTCCGGCTATGGCAGCGTCGAAGGCCTCATTGCGAAAGGTTTGGCTGAGAAGACTGGAGGACAAATGCCAAAGTTTTCATGGATGGGAGGGGAGGATCAAAATAGTTTGGTGCTTGGTGGTGGCCGGCCATTTTACGCTCGCGTCTTTAACCCAAAGAGAAGAAAGCTGAAAAGGATAAGGATCAAAGACGGCGGCGTTCAGGCCACATTGTCGGTCATAGACAATGAGCCGGAGCTTCAGCCGCACTTTAGGGTCAAGACGAAAATTCATGGAAGATGCGAAAAGGGACTAGCAGGCCAAGAAATGAAAAACCTGAATTCCCTTGCTGGAACCGAAGTGACATTTGAGAGTAGATCGAAAATGGCTATAAAAAAGATCCATTCCGCGCGTGCCCGCAAGATCGACGACAACCAGTTCCTACTCACCGTAGTCACGGACGGCGGCCTGATGATAAAACAGTTTGTGGGTGGCGAAGAATACATGAAGCCCAACATTTCAGAAATTCTAGGTGCCAAGTGCGAATGCATTACGTTTGACATTTTGGACATCGAACTTCAGTAACGTTTTTGTTTCACCGAGGCAATCTGAGAGCAGCAAAAGATGAGCAGCTTTGACCCGCTCTACAAGCTCCGCGACGCCTACAAAGCTGGGCAAGTCCCGCAAAAAATCTATGACCTTGTGATCGACAGGTTTCTGCTGGTCACAGAGGGGATCAAGCGGGTTGAAGCAGCATCTGGCTTGAAATACCCATACTATTACGTCGAGCCAAGCCTTGTCGTTTCGACATCGGCAGTCGAGTTTACCCAGATGGGAATACTGTTTGCAAGGACAATACCGGTAGTGGGAGAAAGCAACCGACTGCGCGTGGTGGTGCAAGTAACAGCGCCGCTGATAGCCTACGGCTTGAAGGGCACTATCCACGCGATTCTTGCGCATGAGTTCATGCACTACCTGGAGCTTGTTAGCAGGATAGCAAAGATGAAAATTATTTCTGACGAAGTCTCCGGCACCCTCTTTGAAGGCACGTACGCCGATTCCGGTAGGCTGCTTGAAGAGCGGGCGGTCTTCAAGTCAGACCCCACACTGGTAAAGCATATCACCACACGCTTCCCTGAGGGCTTTAGGGACATAAAGCTGGAAGACAAAGTGATCGGGATGTGGATGAACAAGAGGCTGCCGACTACAAAGGTGCCGATAGACGCAAACGTAATAAAAATCCCGATTGAAGCGATTGCGAACCTCCAAGTAGAGCAGACGGTAAAGGACAAGGTAGCCGAGTTTGAAAACGTAAAGTTGAGAAAGAAAAAAACCGGTTATGTCTAGCGATTCCCTGAAAGACCTCCAAGTCATAAAAAAGTGCATCGCCAAGGTGGCAAACGGGCGCACAGTTGTCGCCGCTTGTCTATATGGCTCCACGGCCGCCGGTTATGCCCGCCCTGACAGCGACCTTGACCTCTTGGTGGTTTTGGAAAAATACCCGCACCTGGTAAAGTACGTCTACCTTCGAGAGTTGGCCAAGGAGGTATCTGCCTTAATCGTGGACCGCAGGGCACTGGAGCGAGACGCGCGTGGCGGGTTTCTCGGCGAGTTTGTAGCCGGCAGG
>JANWHJ010000029.1 GCA_025450475.1 Nitrososphaera sp. | reverse complement strand
CCAAAGCACCTTAGGAAAATCGCTAAATGAACAATATAGATAATATTATTATCGTGGGCTGCAGCAACTTACAATAGCTGCTAAAAAATGAAAGTGTCGGTGATAGACCTTGGTTTTAACTCTGTCAAGCTCGTCAACTATGATATAAAAAAGGACGGCTCGTTCAAGGCCTACCAGCAGGAAGGCGTCAAGGTCAAGCTAGGAGCGGGGCTGCATGAGACCGGCTATCTAGGCAAGGAGCAAGTCGATCGGACCATCGACGCGCTCCGCATGTTCCGCGACATTATCAATTTCGATTCAATACGGCATGTGCTTCCTGTCGCAACCAGCGCGGTCAGGGAGGCCGGCAACAAGAATGAATTCCTAAAGCAGGTGTATGGGCAGACCGGCTTCCAGTTCAAGGTACTGTCCGGACAAGAAGAGGGGCTGTACTCCTACATCGGGGCGCTGCAGGCGACCTGCACGCCGACAACACTCTTTTTCGACCTTGGCGGCGGTAGCCTGGAGCTGGTGTACACAGAAAACTATGGCATAAAAAAAATCAGGTCATACCCTCTTGGCGCGCTTCGGCTTTCGCAAATGTTTGGCAAAAAAGACGGCACTTTTTCCAAGAAAGACTATGGTAAGATGGAAAAGCACATCATCGAAGCGTTGCCGGACAGAAAAGAGCTTGACCTGAGCCCCGATACTACGCTCGTAGGAGTCGGTGGCACGCTGAGGGCTATGGCCCGGTACGACCAAGAGCTGAAGGACTACCAGATTGACAAGGTTCACAACTACCAAATGGATGCGCGGTCGGTGTCGTCGATGACTGACGAGCTTTATGAGATGGACGTTGACGAGCTTGGAGAGGTCAAGGCTGTCGGCAGCAACAGGGTCGACACCATCGCCGCCGGCACTTGCATAATCAACGCGCTAATGCAGAAATTCGGCTTTGAAAGGATTGTGGTCAGCGCGGAGGGATTACGGGAAGGGATATTGTCGGTCTTTGTCCGCGACCCAAAGACTTTCTATGGAGGAAACATCAGCAACGAAAAGGCAAAGGCGTTCGTGACGTTTGCCTGCCAGGCGGAAATGCTGCCGCAGCACACCGTCACACTTGTCAAGATGCTTGTCGCAAACGGGATGCTTCGCGAAAAGGAAAGGATGATCCTGACTCATGCGATCAAGCGAGCTGGCGAGCTCCCCATGATCACCAATCTGAACAACCTGTTTTACATAATGATAGACGAGGACAGTGCATTCCTGAGCCACAGAGAGCAGTTGATCCTGGCACTGTCAATAGTGTACACACGCAAAGCAAAGGCTGCCGACTGGATCTTTTCCCGTTACAGGTCGATACTTGAGCCTCAGAATAAGAGGTCGATTGAGAAGGTATCGGCGTGCATGATGCTCTCTGCAATCCTCGAGAGGGCAAGGGCAAATACGAAATTATCCATCAGGGGAAAGAAGGCGGAATTTAAGATAATGCTGCAGCCACGACAGTTTGTCCCTGCCACGCTGCTAGAAAACGCAGTAAAGAATTTCGAGCGGGCGTTTGACGTTTCGGTGAACTATTCTCTCGAACAGGCAACGCCGGCAATAAAGGAGAAAGTCGAAGCATGAAAGACAAATTCGCGCCAAAGGGCAAGCTTGTAATTGTCGAAGGCGTCGACGGCTCGGGCAAGTCCACTCAGATCCGCCTCCTAGAAAAGTGGCTTCGCTACATTGGGATGCCAGTGTTTTTCACAGAGTGGAACTCGTCGGAGCAGGTCAAGGAGATAATTTCGAAGGGCAAGAGGAAGAACCTCCTTACCCCGACCACGTTTTCACTCTTGCATGCGACCGATTTTGCGGCAAGGTACGAAAGGAACGTCTTTCCGCTCCTGCGCGCCGGCTACATCGTGCTTGCGGATCGGTATATCTACACCGCGTTTGCCCGCGATGTTGTCAGAGGTTGCAGCCCAGACTGGGTGCGCCATGTCTACGGGTTCGCTATCAAGCCGGACATTGCCTTTTACTTCAGGGTCCCTGTGGAAGTCTCGTTCGACAGGATAGTAAAGAATAGACCAAAGCTGAAATACTATGAGGCGGGTATGGACCTCAACCTGAGCAACGACCCCTATGAAAGCTACAGGATCTTTCAGGGAAGGATAGTGGAACAATACGAGTCGATGGTCAGACCGGAAGGGTTCACGGTGGTCGACGGCACAGTCGACATTGAAGAGCAGCAAAGGTCCGTCCGGCAGAAGATGTTGGAAGTGCTACCGCAAGCGCTGCGCAAGAAGATCTCGGTGGGGGCTCTGGACCAGTGAATCAGGGCAGCTCCCGACCAATCCGCTATTACGGCAAGGGGATACCTTACTTGCATGACGAAAAAGTCAAGGGCCGACTCATAGTGATTGAAGGCCCTGACGCGTCGGGTAGAAGTACCCACATTGGCATGATAACTTCAAAGCTCGAAGCGGAGGGGCATGCCGTTCTCAACACGGGACTCCGACGATCCGAGCTGGTAAGCGAGGGGATAATGGATGCAAAGAGGGAGCACATGTTGGGCCGTAGGACCATGAGCCTCTTCTACGCCGCCGACTTTGCAGACCAGCTTGAAAACAAGATAATGCCGGCCCTTCGCGCCGGCTACATCGTGCTTGCGGATCGGTACATCTACACGTTGATGGCAAGAGACGAGGTCAGGAGCATGAGCAAGCGCTGGTCGCACCAGCTGTTCGGGTTTGCAATAGTGCCTGACCTAGTGTTTTACCTAGATGTTGAGCCGGAGGAGCTTGTGCATAGGGTGTTCCAGAAGAACACCTTCTTAGACTACTACGAATCAGGGGCTGACCTTGGACTTTCAGATGACATGTACGAATCGTTCATGATATACCAGCGAATGATCGCAAAGCAATTCCGCAGTATGCAGAAGCGCTACAACCTTACAATCATCAATGGAAACAGGGCGATCCCGGAGGTAAACGCTGACCTTCAAAAGAGGATCGACCACTTCCTAGGCTCAATCCAACACTGAAGAGCGATGACAAAATCGGCTTTTGCGCGAAAACTCCGGCATAACGCAAAGCGTGCAAGCAGAAGGCTTGATGTGTATCTTGCAGATGCGCAGAATGAAGAAAACCTCCACGAGGTCAGGACCTCCGTTCGAAGACTGGAGTCTTCGCTCTCTCTGCTGCCGAAAAAAGTGCGCAAACGCTACCGCGGCACGTTCGAAAAGTATAGGGAATTTCTCAAGGTGAGCAGCAGGGCGCGCGATTGCGATGTGATAATCGGCAGGGTCTCATTGCTCGGAGATCTCGACACTTCCGACCTGCAGAGGAAGAAAAAAGTGAACCTAGCAAGAGCGAATCGGCTGGCGCGCTCGTTGAAAAGCCTGCGGCCCGTGTGGCTCACTCAGGACGACATGAGGAGGGACAAGGTTGCACGCAGGCTGATTGAAGGTATAGGGAGGGGGCTGCCGATAGCGCTGTCGCATGGCGGCAAAGTCGAAGATCTCCATCGACTCAGGAAAGTTCTTAGGAATCTGCGCTACATTCTTGAAATGATGTCATCTGCAGACAGGAAAAAATTCATGAAAAAGGCGGCCAAGGCAGCCCGCAGAGAGCTTGAGATCAAGGAGCTGCAGGCGCTCCTTGGCCTGATCCACGACAGCGACGTGACGATAGAATACCTCCATGGCAAGCCGGAAGCCGGCCAGATTCTGAGAAAAGAGATCAGCACCAGAAGGCAACTGTACCAAAAGTTCGTCAAGCACATGAAATGATCATTCCTGTATTGCCAATTGCAGGCAGTGGATATGCATCTTTGTGTCTGAAAACATTTCGCAGCGAGTGCAGGCATAGAGTATCGCCTTGCTGCATCCTATACACAAGGCCATAGCTTTCATTTCTACCCCGCACGACCTACAATAAGTGTCCGGCATGACTCCAGCTTTTCGCGTCTGACTTATCTTGATAATCCAAGTCTAACCGGTAGGCGACATGATTCTACGTGATGTATGTTGAGTAGCTTTTTCATGCGGAGGAGTGGGATCACCAACGTTATCGAGGCTGACTGGAAACCCCACCAGCTGCTTACGCTGCGGGCCCACACCATCTGCCTCTATTTTGACCACTTTTTCATCCATTGGAACAGGTACATAACTGACTCGATCAGCTCTTGCCCTTTGCCAGTCAGCCGGTACTCGACCCGGGGCGGGATCTCGTTGTACGCCCGTCTCTCAAGAATTCCTCCCTTCTCCAGCTCTTTTAGGCGGCTTGCCAGCGTCCTGCTGCTGATGCCCTTGAGTGCTTGCCGGAACTGCTTGTGCCTAACGGGTTCGGTGGAGCAACAGAGTGGTATGAGGATTTCAAGCGTCCCCCTTTTCGTTATAATCTTGCGGAGCCGAGCGGTCTCGGACATGAGCGAAGAAGCATCATAACCAGCAAAATTGCAGTCCTGCATGACCGGGATCTTGGTTTCCTTCATTACACCAACTGCAACTGTTGCGTCTTTACAACTTAAATAGTTTCCTAAGTAAAGTAATGGAATGGAAAAGAAGCGACAGCAGAAGATCAAGCAGACTATCCGCAAGACATACGGCAAGATTGCCCTGGAGGAAAGTAGCAAGGGTGCATGCTGCGCACCTGGCTGCTGCTCCAGCGCTTCGCCGGCCCAAGCTGCAGTAGGCGTCGGCTATAATGCGGACGAGCTGGGATCTGTGCCGCAAGCGTCGGTCCTCGGCGTTGGCTGCGGCGCGCCTGTCAAGTTTGCCGATCTGCAGGAAGGCGAGACCGTCGTCGACCTTGGATCAGGTGCAGGAATAGATGTCTTCTTATCGGCAAACAGCGTCGGCAGGTCAGGCAGGGTCATTGGTATTGACATGACGGAAGAAATGCTAGATCGCGCCAGAACGAATGAGAAAAAGGGTGGCTATGCCAACGTCGAATTCAGAAGAGGTGATATCGAAGAGAGGATTCCTGTTGACGGAAGTTCCGCTGATGTCGTCATCAGCAACTGCGTCATCAATCTTACTACGGACAAAGCAAGAACGTTCAAAGAAATTTACAGAATCTTAAAAAGCGGAGGAAGGATGGTGATTTCTGATCTTGTCGCCGACAGCAAGAAAGGCTCGATAGATCTTGACATGTGGAGCAGCTGCATCGACGGCGCGCTACCAAGAGGCGACTACCTTGGAAGTATCAGAAAGGCAGGATTTAAGGAAATAAGCGTGCTTGAAGAGCGTCGGTTCATTGACGAAGAGCATGAAAAGGGCAGAAAGATCACAAGTATTGTAGTCAGGGCTGTGAAGTAACCATGGAGCAGGATAAGACCGTCCTTTTTGTTTGCATAGAGAACGTCGGCAGGAGCCAGATGGCACAGGGCTTTTTCAATAAGTATGCCCCAAAAGGCTATCGCGCAGTCAGTGCGGGCACAAAGCCGGCTGAACAGATAAACCCACTCGCGGTGCAGGTGATGAAGGAGGTCGGAATAGACATCAGCAGACAAAAATCAAGAATAATCACGGACGACATGATCATGGGTTCTGCTAAGGCAGTCAACATGGGCTGCATGGACAGCTCCGACTGCCCGCTCCTCTTCCTGAACAACCCCGTTGACTGGAGCGTCGATGACCCAAAAGGAAAGCCGATAGAGAAGGTACGCAAAATAAGGGATGAGATTGAGAGAAGAGTTAAGGAACTTGCTGAAAACCTCGAATAAGCGTACCTCTGAACTAGAGATATTTTTCGCTGAGCTTGTTGGCACCTTTGTTGTAGTACTCCTTGCCACCGGCTCGGTTGTGATTGACGCCAAGATGGGTGGGGCGCTGGGGCTGCCATTTGTTGCAATCGCGCCCTTTGCCGGTGTGGCAGCAATGGTCTATGCCTTTGGCAAGATTTCGATGGCGCATTTCAATCCTGCTGTCACGATAGGTTTCCTTGTCAGTGGCCATATCAAAAAGTCGCAATTGCCCATCTACCTTGGAGCGGAAATAATCGGGGCCCTAATCGCCAGTCTGGTCGTGCTTGCGTTTGTCGGGAGCGAAGCGAACCTTGGTGCAAATGTGCCCGACTATGCTTTTCCTCTGGAGCTCATCTTTGGAGTAGAAGTCTTGGCGACAATGTTGCT